>JBKBIN010000006.1:0-69986 GCA_046296715.1 Candidatus Ratteibacteria bacterium | reverse complement strand
TCCTTATCACTCTATAAACTTTCCAACTGCTTATCTTCTCTCCATATATCTTCTCATATATAACAGCAATCTTTTTAGGACCATACCTTATATTCTCTTTTCTTAATCTTATTATCCTTATTTCTTGTTCTCTGGTTATCTCTGGTTGCCTTTTTTTGATAGGTGCTCTGCTTATATCCTCAAGTCCACCTATCCCAAACAATTCATATCTCTTCTTCCATTTATAAAATGTCTTCCTGCTTATCCCATAATACCTGCATATCTTACTTACATTCTTCCATTCTCTTGCCTTCTTTATCCATTCTAATCTCTGTTTTGCTTTCTTACTTAATTCCTCATATCTTTCCTTTATCTCTGCATACCTCTCTATCCTGTTTAAAATCCTTATTATCTTATCCCTTCTTTCATCTCTTTTAAATGGAACAAACTTACCTACAAATCTACCAGAAAATTCTGCCATCTTACACCTCCCTGTTTTGTCTCTTTATTTTATCTATATCTTCTAATTTTTCAAAAATTTGGGAGGTGTTACCTATATATCTCAAATTCTCCAGTTTATCGGTCAAACTTGAAAAATTTTTAGTTTTGGTTAAGATTTTATAAAGGAGAAAGATGAACCTTGCAATTGATATAGGAAATAAAAGGGTAAAGATTGGTATTTTTAAGGTTCAAAAAATTTGTAAAATTTTAACCTATTTAAATTCTGAAATTGAAAATTTTAATTTTCCGGATCACTGGAAAAAATTTGATATTAAAAAATGTGGTATATCCTCTGTTTATCCAGATTTAAATTTGTTAATTGAAAAAAAAGTAAAAGAATTTTTTAAAATAGAACCAATTTTTTTAAACTATAAAAATTGTCGCCTTAAAATGAAAATTAAAAATCCTAAAAAAGTTGGAGTTGATAGAATAGTTAATTGTAAAGGTGCTTGTGAGATTTTTGGCTTTCCTATTTTAGTTATAGATATCGGGACTGCTGTAACTATTGATTATGTTAATGAAAATAAAATTTTTATTGGTGGGTTTATTATACCTGGCCCTGAACTTTGGATAAATTCATTGAAACAAACTGCTTTAATAAAAGAAGTAAAAAAAACAAGGTTTAAGGATATTGGAAATGATACTTCATCTGCAATTAATCTTGGAGTTATTATAGGACTTTCAGGTGCAATTGAAAAAATTGTTTTTAAAATGAAAGAAAAATTTAATGTTTCAAAAATTGTTCTTACTGGCGGATGGGCTGAAAAATTTTCTAAATTTTTAAATTTTGACAAAGAAATAAGAAAATATTTAACTATTGAAGGAATAAACTTGATCTTAAATGAATATGATGATTGAGGAATATCCTATCTATTATTACAAAAAAGTCACTTCTACAATGGATTTAGCAAAAAATCTTGTGAATGAGCAAAAAGAGGGAATTATAGTAGCAGAAGTCCAAACAGAAGGAAGAGGTAGATATGGTAGAAAATGGTTATCTCCTTATGGAGGATTATATTTTTCACTTGTTTTAAAAAAAAGTAAAATAACAGATTTTCTCTCAGAAATAACTTGTTTATGTTTGATTGAAACAATGAAAAATTTTGGAATTGAAAATTGTAAAATAAAGTTTCCAAATGATATAATAATATATGGAAAGAAGTTATGTGGAATTTTAATTGAAAGAGATGGAGATTTTTATATAACTGGGATTGGGATAAATGTCAAAAAAAGTAAAGAACTGGAAGAAAATTTATATATTTGTATGGAAGATATAATAAGTAGAAAAATTGAAGTTAAGGATGTTCTAACAACTTTTTTAAAAAATTTTAAAGAAATTGAAGAATTAGCACAGAAAAATATAAAACTTGTTTTAAAAAATTGGAGTGAAAACCTTTTAAAATGAAAGAAGTCCCTTTGAGTTCTTATTTAGTTTTTTTATTTCTAATTTTTCTTTCTGCTTTTTTTTCTGCTTCTGAAACTGCTTTTATTTCACTTGGAAGGTATCATTATCAAAAACTTCTTGAAATTGATAGAAAAAGGGGAGAAATGCTAAGTTTCTGGTTTGAAAATCCAGAAAAAATTCTTATAACTACACTTGTTGGTAATAATTTTGTTAACATACTTGCCTCAGTTTTTGCTGCTACTATTTCTTATCAATATTTTCGTATAGTTATACCTGCTATAATTGCAGGAATTATGACATTTATCATTTTAATATTTGGAGAAATAATTCCTAAAAGTTTTGCAAAAAAATATCCTGAAAAGATTGCTCTTTACACATCATATCCTTTAAGAATTTTTTCTGTTGTTTTTTATCCATTTGTTAAAATATTCCTTTTTATTTCTAATATATTCCTTATGATTTTTAGACAAAAAATTGACACAATAATACCTACTTTAACAGAAGAAGATGTAAAAGCAATGATTATAGCAGGAGAAAAGGAGGGAGTTATAGAAAGAGAAGAAAAAGATATGATTCATAGCATATTTGAATTAGGGGATAAAATGGTTAAGGAAATAATGACACCGAGGGTTAATATAGTAGGTGTTGAAGAAAATACAACTTTAGAAGATATAGTAAAAAAGATGAGTTTATATGGATATTCAAGGATGCCAGTTTATAAGGAAAACATAGATAAAATTGTAGGAATTGTTTACATAAAGGATATAATAGCAAAACAAACAGAAAATTCATGGGAAAAACTTAAGGCAAAAGATATAATTAGAAATGTTTATTTTGTTCCAGAAACAAAGAAAGTTATTGAATTGTTAAGAGAATTGCAAATGTTAAAATTACAGATGGCTATTGTTATAGATGAATATGGAGGAACTTCTGGACTTGTAACAATGGAGGATTTAATAGAAGAAATAGTTGGTGAAATTTCTGACGAGTTTAAAAAAGATGAAAAGGAATATTTAAAGATAAATGTGGATAAATATTTAATAAGAGGAACTATGGAAATTGAGAAAGTTGAAAAATTGCTTGGGATAAAGGTACCGGAAGATATTGATGTTGAAACAATTGCAGGATTTGTTTTAGCCAATTTAGGAAAATTTCCTAAAAAAGGAGAGAATTTTGAATATGAAAATTATAGATTTATTGTTCAGGATGCAGATGAAAAAATTATAAAATGGGTGAAAGCTGAGAAAATAGAGAAAGAACAAGGAGTAGAAAATGAGTGAAAATCAAATGAGGAATTTCAGGATCAAAAAACTTGAAGAACTTAAAAATTTAGAATTGGAAGTTTATGGTAGAAGATTTTTTAAAACAAATATTTCTGAAGTAAAAGATGAAGGTAGTTTTAAAATTGCAGGAAGAATTATGTCTATTAGAACACATGGAAATGCTTCTTTTGCTGATATAGTTGATAGCACAGGGAAAATTCAGGTTTATTTTAGAAAAGATATAATTGGAAGAGAAAATTATGAAATTTTTAAAAAAATTGACATAGGAGACATTATTGGATTAGAAGGAGATGTTTTTAAAACAAAAACAGGAGAAAAAACAATTCTTGTGAAAAATTTCACAATCCTTTCAAAATCTTTAAGACCGTTACCAGAAAAATGGCATGGTTTAAGAGATATAGAGATAAGATTTAGAAAAAGATACCTTGACTTAATAATGAATGAAAATGTTAAAGAGATTTTTAAAAAGAGGATTGAAATTTTAAAATACATCAGAGAATTTTTAAATAATAATGGATTTGTTGAAGTTGAAACTCCAATGATGCATCCAATTCCAGGAGGAGCTGAAGCAAAGCCATTTATAACTTATCATAATACACTTAATATGGAACTTTATTTAAGAATTGCACCTGAACTTTATTTAAAAAAACTTCTTGTCGGTAATTTTGAGAAGATATATGAGATAAATAGATCTTTTAGGAATGAAGGAATTTCAACATTGCATAATCCAGAGTTTACAATGCTTGAATTATATTCTGCATATGGTGATTATGAGGAAATGATGGAATTGACAGAAAAATTGATTTGTTTCCTTTCTGAAAAAATTTTTGGTTCTAATAGTTTTGAATATCAAGGGAAAAAAATAGATTTAAAAACTCCATGGAAAAAAATAAAATATGCTGATATTTTTAAAAAAATTGGGATAGATAATTTTAGAGATGAAAAAATTGTGGATCAAAAACTTGAAGAATATGAGATAGAAATAGAAAGAGACGATACAATTTTTGATAAACTTGAGAAGATTTTTAAAAAAAAGGTACAACCAGATCTTGTTGAACCAACCTTTATTATTGGTTATCCAGTTGAGGTATCTCCACTTGCTAAAATTTCAAAAGAAGATCCAACAATTACAGAAAGATTTGAACTATTCATTGGAGGTATTGAAATTGCAAATGCTTATTCAGAATTGAATGATCCGATAGAACAATTAAAAAGATTTGAAGAAAAATTTAAAAATGAAAAAGATAAAGAGAAAAAAATTGACTATGATTTTATTGAAGCACTTGAATATGGTATGCCACCTGCAGGAGGTCTTGGAATAGGAATTGACCGTCTTGTAATGCTTTTCACAAATTCTTCTTCAATAAGAGAGGTTATCTTTTTCCCTCTTTTAAAACCAAAAAATGAGTAGAAAAATTTTCAAAGCGATATCATTACTTGCAATTGGAACGATTATTTCAAGAATTTTTGGTCTTTTTAGAGAAATTGTAAGTGCAAATTTTTTTGGGACAACAAAGATTTATGATGCATTTTTGCTTGCTTTTATGATACCAAATTTTTTTAGAGGACTTGTTGCTGAAGGAGCATTATCTTCTTCTTTCATTCCTGTTTTTACTGAATATATGTCAGACAAAGAAAAGAAGGAAGAATTAAAAAAAATTGTTGATATTACATTTACCCTCTCTTTAATTTTTACTTTTTCTCTTTTTTTAATTTTTTTTGTTTTAAGTGAAATTGGGATTAAATTCTTGGAATTTGAAAGTAAATGGTATTATGTTTTTTTGCTTCTTAAATTTACATTCCCTTATTTAATATTTATCTCTCTTTCTGCTTTATACACAGGTATACTTAACTCATATAAGTCATTTTTCTTACCTTCAATTTCTCCAATTGTTCTTGATTTTTTTTGGGTTCTTTCCTTATTTTCATTAACCCATATTTTTGGGAATACATTTGAAGAAAGAATATTTGCTTTATGTATTGGAGTTATCTTTGGAGGCATAGGACAGTATTTATTACTTGTTCCATCTGTTAGAAAACTCGGTTATTATCCCAAAATTAATTTCAACTTTTCACATCCTGCGATAAAAAAAATGGGTTTTTTATTTCTTCCTATGATTTTCGGTGTTGCAGTTGGTCCTATAAATTTACTTGTAGATTATTCTCTTGCAAATATACTTTCTTCTGGAATGGTTTCAGGGCTTTGGTATGCAACACGATTATATCAACTTCCTCTTGGTATATTTGGAATTTCAATTTCAACTGCTGTTTTGCCATGGCTAAGTGAAAACTTCGCAAAAAAAGAATTTGATAAATTTAAAGAAAATCTTTATTATGCTTTTAAAATTCTTTTTCTTACAATTCTTCCTTCAACTCTTTTTCTCGTTTTACTAAAACAAGAAATAATTACTTTTCTTTTTAAAAGAGGAGTTTTTGATTTAAAATCTGTAAAATTAACTACTTATCCTTTATTTTTCTATTCTTTTGGTCTTGTTTTTTATGGAGGTATTTCAATTATTACAAGGTGTTTTTATGCATTCAATGACACAAGGACTCCTGTAAAAATTGCTATTTTCAGTATCGGAACAAATTTTATTCTTGATATAATCTTAATGAAATTTCTTGCTCATGGTGGAATTGCTCTTTCAACTTCACTTGTTGGACTTATGAATTTTCTTTTACTCTTTTATTTTTTTAATAAAAAGTATATAAAACTTGATTATAAAAAAATTTTGAAAACTTTTGGACTATCGTTTCTTTCTTTAATTCCTGTTATGATTTTCTTAATAGTTTTCAGATATTTTTGCTCTAAGAGAATAAAATTATTTATCTTTCTATTCTTATCAATTATTTGTGGTTTGATTTTATACTTTTTTTCATATAGGTTTCTCAATAGAATTATATTGAAAAAGGAGCAAAAATGAGAGGGATTAAATATAATGATAATAAATTGAGACAAATAAAATTTCTACTTGGTGGGATTGGAACAGGAAATATTTCAATAGAAGGAAGAGGGTCTTTAACTGACTGGGAGATATTTAATAGACCAGGAAAAGGGAAAAGGATGTATGGTAATTTTGTTTCTATTTTGGTTAAAAATAAAAATGAAAAAAAATATAGAATAGTTGCTGGAAAGCCATTTTCTCCTTATGAAGGTCCTTATGGTTATCAGAATCTAAATATGGATGGATGTCCTCATTTTGAAGAAGTTGAATTTATAAATTATTTCCCTTTTGCAATTATAAAATTTAAAGATAAAGAAATTCCTATTGAAATTACATTAGAATCTTTTACTCCTTTTATTCCTCTTGATTATGAAAACTCATCCTTATCAATAGCAATTTTTAGTTATAGAGTAAAAAACATAACAAAAGATGAAATTGATATTTTTCTTGCTTTTTCTCTTATGAATCCTGTTGGAACAGATGGAACTGAAAATTTAAACTTACCTTCAAATATATGCTTTGGAAAGAATATTAATATTTATAAAGAAATTGGCAAGATTAAAGGACTTTACCTAACATCAAATAAATATGAAAAAGAAAGTCCAAGATATGGAAATATTTCTCTATTTACTGAATCAGAAAATGTTTCTTATAAAAGTCAGTGGGAAAAAAGTGGTTGGTGGAATGATTATGAAAATTTCTGGAGAGAGTTTAAAAATAGTGAATTTGAAATTGTTGAAAGTAAAGAAAGTCCAGATGGTATAACTTACTGGGGAACACTTGGTGTAAAGGAAAAATTAAAAGTTAAAGAAGAAAAAATAATAAATTTTTATCTTTCATGGTATTTTCCAAATAGGGTAAATTATTGGGGTTTAGATGAAGTAGTGAAAAATAAAATTTTGAAAAATTGGTACTCAAAAAAATTTTCTAATTCAATTGAAGTCATTAATTATTATGTTGAGAACAAAAAATATTTAGAGGAAGAAAGCAGAAAATTTGCTGATAGTTTTTTTTCTCAAAGTTTACCAAAAAGTTTTTTGACAACTATAAGTTCACAATTAAATTCTTTAAGAAGCAACACATTTTTCATTACAGAGGATGGAAATTTTTATGCTTTTGAAGGGTGTTCTGATAATAATGGTTGCTGTCCTTTAAATTGTACTCATGTATATAATTATGATTTTACTATCTCTTATCTATTCCCTGATTTTATGAAAAAGCAAAGAGAGATTGATTACCTGTATAATACAGATGAAAATGGATATATGGCTTTTAGAACAAATATACCGCTTGGTATAAAGTTATGGCAGTTCAAACCAGCAGCAGATGGACAGATGGGAACAATTTTAAAAATTTATAGAGAATGGAAAATTACAGGTGATAATGAATTTATAAAAAAAATTTATGATAAATTAAGAAAAACAGTTGAATTTTCTTGGAAAAACTGGGATAAAAATAAAGATGGTTTAATGGAAGGGCAGCAGCATAATACCTATGATGTTGAATTCTATGGTGAAAATCCATTTACTTCTTTTATTTATCTTGCCGCACTAAAATCTATGTCAGAAATTTCAGAATTTGTTGGAGATATTTCTTTTAAAAATAAATGTGAAGAGATTTATAAAAAGGGTAGAAAAAAAATAATAGAAAAATTATGGAATGGAGAGTATTTTATTCAAAATTGTAGTGTAAAACCAATTCCAAAATATCAATTTTTAAATGGTTGTCTTTCTTCTCAATTACTTGGCCAGTTTTTTGCAGATTTATTAAATCTTGGTTCAATTGTTGAAGAAAAATACATCAAAAAAACTTTAAATTCAATTGTAAAATATAATTTCAAAAGTTTTTCGGATCATATAAATTTTATGAGAATATATGGACTTGGAGACGAAAAAGGAATTGTTGTATGTTCCTTTCCTAAAAATGATAGACCAGAAATTCCTATGCCATATTGTGATGAAGTCTGGACAGGAGAAGAATTTGTTATATCTTCTTTGTTAATTAAAAGAGGAGAGTTTAAGAAAGCAAAAGAAATTGTTGATGCAATGGATGATAGATATGATGGCGAAAAAAGGAATCCATTCTGTCATATTGAGTGTGGATATCATTATGGTAGAGGGTTCTCAGCTTTTGGTTTAATTTTATCCATAGGTGGTTTTTTTGTTGATAATGTTAAAAAAGAAATCCATTTTTCTCCTGTTTCTATTTCAAATAATTTAAATCTTTTCTTTTCATCTGGAACTGGCTGGGGTTATTTTAAATGGTTAGAAAAGAAAAAAAAGGAAATTTTTGAAATAAAAATTTTAAAAGGATTTATTGAGTTTCAAAAAGTAATTTTTAAGAATAGAAATAAAGGGAAAAAGAAGATTAATGTTAGGATAAATGGAAAAATACAAAAAATTGATTTTACAACTGATAAAGATTTAGTCCAGATCTCTTTTGATAATCTTAAAATTTTAAGTGAAAATCAAAGATGTGAAATTTATTTTTCAAACTAAAATTCTAAATTATGGTATAATTTTGAAATTAAAAAGGAGGCGTTAATATGAAAAAATTAAGTGGTTTACTTCCAGCAATTGTTATACCTTATCAAGAAAATTTTAATGTTGATGAAATTACTTTGAGAAAGTATGTTGAATGGATAATTCAATTTGATATTAAAGGTATAGTTATAAACAGTGATGCAGGAGAAGGCCATTTTTTAAGTCATGAAGAAAGAAAAAAGAATATAAAGATTATAAAAGAAATTGTTAAAAATAAAATACCACTTATAACTGGACTTGGTGGACAGACAACAAAAGATGTTATTGAAATAGGAAAGGAATTCAAGGATCTTGGAGTTGATTATTTTTTAGTATTTCCTCATCTAACTTTTAAAGGTGGTCCTACAAAAGATAAAGTTATAATTAAATATCATCAGGAAATATCAAAAATTGGAATTGGGATGATTATATTTCAACTACAGGAAACACTTGGTGGAACTTTTTATCAATTTGAGACATTGAAAGAACTTGTAGAAATTGAAAATGTTGTAGCAATAAAAGAAGCAACATTTGATGCCTTAAAATTTAAAGAGACAATTGATTTTTTGAATACCTTACCTAAAAGAATTGAAATTTTAACTGGTAATGATAATTTTATCCCAGAATCATTTTTACTTGGTGCAGATGGTGCTTTAATTGGATTTGGTTCTATTTTTACAGATATTCAGGTTGATGTAATAAAAAAAATAAAAGAGAAAAAATTTGATGAAGGTCTAAATTTATTTAAAAAGATTGAGAAAATTTGTAATTATTGTTTTAAAAAACCGGTAAGGGATTATAGAGCCAGGATTAAAGAGTTTCTTGTTTGTATGAAGATTTTTAAAAATTCACTTGTTAGGGAGCCACTTTTACCATTATCAAAGGATGAAAAGGAAGAGATAAAAAAATTGTATGAGGAGTTTAAAAATGAAAATTGAAAAAAAATTAAAAGAACTTCAAGAATATTATCTTGAACATTCAATAGATGAAAAATTTTCTGAAATTATTAAAGAACAACTTGATATTGAATTTAATGCTTTCTATGGGAAATTTAAGCTTTCTCATCCTGTTTTAGTAGCACCTGGTCAATTAACAAGAGAAAGACAGCAGATAGAGAGGATAAAAAATGCAGGATATTCTGGTTGTGTTTTAAAATCAGTTGTCGGAGAAGATGAAAGAGGTAATTGTTCAATGGTAAGGTATAGGAAGAGTATGACATTTTTAAAGACAGTTTATGAAGATTTTGATAAAGAAGGTGCTTTTCCAATAATTTTATGGAACGGAAGAGCAGATATAAGGGATTTAAAAAATTATTTAGAATTTGCTAAAGAAGCAATTTCTTTTAATAATAACAATTTTTTAATTGTGTCTTCTGTTTTATCTCATTTTCCCGAGAAAAATCAAGAAATTAAAAAAGAAGAGTGGATATATACAGTAAAAAAACTCTATGAGATTGGATATAGATTTTTTGAAATAGATTTTTGTCCGGGTTTGAAAATTGAAAGAGAAATTGTTGAAAAAGAAAATATCTTAAGGATATATAGAGAGATACCACAAATTTTAAAAGATGAATTCTCTGACATTGTTGTTTTTCCAAAACTTATAAATCTTGATTATGGTATTGACTTTCAAGTTAAGATGGTTGAGGCAGCTATACAGGGGAAAGCAGATGGAATTGTTATAGGAAACAGAATTTTTAAAGAAGAGATAAATGGAGCATGGGGTGGAGAAGAATTAAGAGAAAGAAATTTAAAAGTTATAAGAGAAGTTAGGAATAGTTATCCTGAATTTTCTATTTCTGGTACCGGCGGTATTTATAAAGGAAAACATATATATCAGTATATGGAAAGCGGAGCCAACTGTGTTCAAATTTTGAGTTATATCCTTGGGAAAGTAAAAAAGCCATTTATAAAGCAAAAAGGTGATAAATTTGAAAAAGTGATTTATGAATTATTTTTTAATCCAATAGATGGCCTTTTACCAACTTTGCTCTCTTTAAAATAATGGACTGGCACCAGAACCAGAAGGTAGGGAAATTTTTAAATTTACTTCTTTTTTGGTTTTTCTTTTCTTATTGCTTCTGGTTTGAAAATTTTAAGTATAATTAATTCTTCTTCACTTTTAATATATCCTGCTTTAACTTTATCTCCTACTTTTAATTCTTTTAACATATCTTTAGTTTTTTCTGTCGTTGCTTTAAGAGTTAATTCTGTTCCATCTTCTTGTTTAATTGTTACTATATTTTTTTCAAGATCTAAACAAGTTATTTCTCCATAAGTATGTTTAACATTTGGTTTTACTTTCTCTTTTACAGGAGCGGCTTGTTCAACCTTTGGTTTTTCTTCTTTTGTAGGAGTTTCAACAGCATAAATTGAAACACAAGTTGAGAGGATAAACACAAGACCACTTAAAATTGTCATAATTCTTTTCATTTTTTTCACCTCCTTGCTTTATTTTTCTGGTGCCAGTCCATTATATATAGACGAAAATTAATTGAAAAGGTTTATTTTATTTCTTTTACAAATTTTGCTATTAAGTCACCTACTTGGTTTGTAGTCATTCCCATCTTTCCTGCTTCAAGTGACTTAATATATTTTTCTGATAATGCTTTTACAATTGCTTTTTCTATTAAATTTGCCGCCTGCGTTTGGCCAAGAAATTCAAGCATCATTCCACCAGCAGAAATCGTTGCAAGAGGACAGGCAATATTTTTACCAGCATATTTTGGTGCAGAACCATGTATTGGTTCAAACATACTTACTCCATTAGGATTTATATTTCCACCTGCTGCTATTCCCAGTCCACCTTGAGTTATCGCTCCAAGGTCAGTTATTATATCTCCAAACATATTATTTGTAACTATAACATCAAACCATTCAGGATTTTTAACCATCCACATACAAGTAGCATCAACAAAAGCAAAATCAAGTTTAATATCTGGAAATTCTTTTGAAACTTCAACTGCTACCCTTCTCCATAAATCTCCCTCATAAGTTAAAACATTTGCTTTATCAACAACTGTTAATGATTTCTTTTTATTTCTTTTCTTTGCAAGTTGAAAAGCATATCTTATACATCTTTCAACTCCCTTTCTTGTATTTATTGAAAGTTGTGTAGCAATTTCGTCAGGTGTTCCTTTTTTAAAATTTCCTCCAATTCCACAATATAATCCTTCAGTGTTTTCTCTTACAACTACATAATCAATATCTTCTGGACCTTTATTCTTTAATGGACAATCAACTCCTGGATATAATTTTACAGGTCTTAAGTTTATATACTGGTCAAGTTCAAATCTTATTTTTAATAATATTCCTTTTTCAAGTACACCAGGTGGAACATCTGGATGACCTACAGCACCGAGATATATTGCATCAAGTTTTCTAAATTCTTCAATAGCACTATCAGGTAATATCTCGCCTGTTTTCAAATATCTTTCACCTCCAAAATCATATTCAATAAATTCAAGTTTAAAATCACATACCTCACTAACTGATTTTAAAACTTTCACACCCTCTTTTATAATTTCAGGACCTATTCCATCACCACCAATTACACCTATTTTATATGTTTTTCCCATAATCTACTCCTTTTTATGTTACAAGATTTTTATAATGTTCAGAAATATCAAATATTCCAGCACTTACTTTATAAAATTCATCATCAAGTTTAAAAATTCCGTTTTCTGGCAAAACCCATTTTTTTCCATAATAAGGATGGTATTTTACAAGTTTTTCCCAATTTTTATAATATTGAAATCCATTTGATTCAACAACAGGAATTTTTAGTTCTGGAATTGTCTTTATGCCTGAAGAAAATATCTTATTCCATTCGGAAAGTGCGGGTATAACAGTTAAATCTGCACAAAAGTAAACCATATTTCTTTTTTCAGCTTCATTTATAATTTTTAAAGTCATACTTAGTGTCTTTGCTATAGGCTTTAAAGCAACTCCTTTATATCCCATCTGGCTTCTTTTAACTATATCTTTATCTGTATGGACACTTTCATCGGCAATAATTCTTACAGGTAAATCACTAACATCTATTTCAAGTTCTTCAGGAAATGGTTCTTCTATTATAATTACCTGTTCAAGTGCACCAATCTTATCAATAAAATCAATAAGTTTTTTTAGTCTTTCTTTTGTATCATATCTTCCATTTGCGTCAAAATAATAAGGTAATTTCCAATTTTTTGTATATTCACATGGATAATCCTTAAACCTTTCATGTATTGTTTTTATTCTTTCCATATCCCACATAAGCATTTTTTCTCTATCTCCATCATTTTCTGGATCTGCTCCAATTTTTATTTTTAAAACGAAAAAACCTTTTTTTATCATCTCTTCTATTTCTTCAATAGAAACGGCATAAGAAATTAAAGGAATACACCCAATTTTATCGTGTCTGTCTTTAAAAGGACTACGGTATTGTTTAGGAATTAGTTCAAAAAAATTTTTTATTTTATTTTCCTTTGCATATAAAATCCATAAGGCATTATCAACAGGAACAAGAGAGTTTAAAGTAAATGTTTCTCTTAAATCATTCCTTCCTGTTATTTTTTTTGCATATTGATGAACATTATCAAAAATTTCTTCAAATGTACTAATTGGATTTTTTATTTCTTTTCCTTTTAAAATTTTTAAAGCATATTGAGTAACTGCAAACATTAAGACATTTCCACCAGTTTCACTATTTTCTTCAAAAACATTACTATCTGCCCATAAAACACTTTGAGTCCCAAGGCCTATTGAAAAATTATTTTCACTTTTAAGATAAGTTATTGTTTGCCATGCACTTTTTAAAAATTTCCCTTTAAACCCAAGTGGTTTTTTAAATTCTTCTATTTCAAAATTAAGATTTGTTTTTATTATTTTCATTTTGATTCCATTATTTTTTTTGCCAAATTCATTAGTCCTCCATTTTGGATAATCTTTTGGAGAAAAGTAGGATATTTATCAAACTTATATTTTTTTCCTGTCTTTAAATTTTTAATCAATCCTTTAACTAAATCAACTTCTATTATATCTCCTTCATTTATCTCATCCACTTCTTTGAGTTCAATCAAAGGAAGACCAATATTTATTGAATTTCTAAAAAATATTCTTGCAAAACTTTTTGCAATAACAACACTTATTCCACAACTTTTAATTGCAATAGGTGCATGCTCTCTACTACTTCCACAACCAAAATTTTCTCCTGCAACTATAATATCTCCCTTTTTTATATTTTTAGAAAATTGGGGCCTTATTGTTTCAAAACAATGACAAGCAAGTTGATTTTTGTCTGTTGTATTTAAATATCTTGCAGCAATTATATCATCTGTATTTATATGATCTCCAAATTTCCAGACAGTTCCTCTTATTTTCATTTTTTTCTCCTATTTAACACCATATTTTACAATACTTTTGCATTGATTTTACAACCTGAACTATGTTTTCAACGGGTGTTCCTGGATATGCGCCATATATTAGTAAAAGTCCTCCTTGTTTTGAACCAAGTTTTTCTATTGAATTTTTTATATGCTGGTCAATTTCTTGTTTTTTGCCAAAGACAGTTATTTTCTGTCTATCTATATCAAGATCGATAGTGACTTTTCCTTTTGCCATCTTTTCAAGATTATCTATTCCATTAACTAAATCCTGTGGATTTAAAATAGTAACACCACTTTCAATAAGATCAGGAATAATATCAACAATATATCCATCTGTATGTAAATAAACTTCAATATTTTTTCTTCTGCAGATGGAAAAAATTTCTTTATAAGATGGTTTTATTAAACTACGCCATTTAGAAGGACTTATAGGTAGAGAATTTTGATGCCCAAGATCGTCGCCAAAATAGATTATGTCAGGTTCAAATTCAATATATTTTTTTATGATTACCTTCCAGTATTCCGTTAAAATTTCTATAAGTTTTTTTATTTTTGGTTCTTCAGTTGCAATATCAATCATAAAATTTTCAAATCCTCTTAAGTATGTAAGGCGCAGGTAAAAAAAACCATGTTCAATTCCAAGACCTACAATTTTTCCTTCTTTTTTTTCTTTTTCTACATTATTTTTTATAACTTCCCAGTTTTTATACTTTAATGGATCAGGAACTCTATAAGTATCAAATAAAAACCAGTCAAAAAGAGGATGTTTTACAACCTGACCATCAAGATATTTTCCCGGATAATGCCACAGACAACCCCATTCGTCTTCCTTAAAATTTTCTTTTTCCCTTGAGGGATCTTTACTTGCTCCAATTTGAACATCTGGGCACTCTTTTTTTAAATTTTCAAAATATTCTGAATTTTGGTCCCATATAAAACCATTTATACTTACTCTACAAGGAACGAATCCATCACCTTTTCTTCTAATTATTTTTAAAAAAATATCCTTTTTATACCAGTCCATATCTATATTTCCTCTGGATGAACTATTTTTCCTTTGATAGCACTTGCTGCAGCAACTTCAGGATTTGAAAGATAAACATAACTTTCAGGATGTCCCATTCTTCCTATGAAATTTCTATTAGTTGTTGCTATTGCTACTTCTCCTTTTGCAAGAACTCCCATATGACCTCCAAGACATGGACCACAAGTAGGAGGACTTATAACACAGCCAGATGAAAGAAAAATTTCTATAAGTCCTTCTTTTAACGCTTGGACATAAACTTTCTGAGTTGCAGGAATAATTATACACCTTACTTCTGGATGAACTTTTTTGCCTTTCAAAATATTTGCTGCTTTTCTTAAATCACTTATTCTTCCATTTGTACAGGAACCTATAACAACCTGATCAATCTTTATATTCTCGTATTCTCTAACACTTTTTGAATTACTTGGTAAATAAGGAGCAGCAACTTGTGGTTCTATTTTACTTACATCTATTTCAACAATTTTTATATAATCTTTATCGCTATCTGATTTTAAATTTTTATCAATTTTGGAATTTATTCCTATTTCTCTTAAATATTTTTCTGTTATTAAATCAGGTTTTATTATTCCATTTTTTCCACCCGCTTCAATTGCCATATTACAAATTGTGAATCTATCATCAATTGGTAAGTTTTCAATAGTAGGTCCTGTAAATTCCATACTTTTATAATTTGCTCCATCAACTCCTATTTTTGCAATTGTATATAAAATTAAATCCTTTCCACCTACAAATTTATTAAGTTTACCATAATAAAAAAATTTTATCGTCTCTGGAACTTTAAACCATAATTTTCCAGTAATCATTGCATAGGCAACATCGGAACTTCCAACCCCTGTTGAAAAAGCACCAACTGCTCCATAAGTACATGTATGACTGTCTGCTCCAATAATAAGTTGTCCTGGTAAAGTTAGTCCCTCTTCTGGTAGAAGTGCATGTTCTATCCCTACCTTTCCTATTTCATAAAATCTTACTTTATGTTTTTTGGCAAATTCTCTCAATTTTTTAACAAGTTCAGCACTTTTTATATCCTTACAGGGAGTAAAATGGTCTGGAACAAGAACAATTTTTTCAGGATTAAAAACATTTTTTGCTCCAGTTTTTTCAAATTCTTCTATTGCGAGAGGACCTGTTATATCATTTGCAAGAATCAAATCAACAAATGCCTCAATATATTCTCCTGGAAAAATTTCTTTTTTACCACAATGTTTTGAAAGTATTTTCTCTGAAATCGTCATATTATGTTCCTTTCAATTTTTTCTTTTCTATCATTTTTCTGGATAAATAGAAATTTATTGCATTTATATATGCTTTACCACTTGCTTCTATTATATCGGTACTCACTCCTTTTCCATAAAAAATTTTTCCTTGTATTTCTAATGTAACATTTACTTCTCCTTGAGCATCTTTTCCTCCTGTAATTGCATTGATTTTGTATTCTTTTAAAACAGGAGAGATTTTTATTATTCTGTCTATTGCCTTGTAAAGAGCATCTACTGGTCCATCTCCTCTTGAGGCATCTTCTATAATTTTCCCTTCCTTTTTCAATCTTACAGTTGCAGATGGAATTGTAGAAGAACCAGAAACTATATGAAAATATTCAAGTGTATAAATTGGCTTTATTAATGAAAATTCTTCCTCTGCTATTGCTATTAGATCAGCATCATGTATCTCTTTTTTCTTTTCAGCAAGTTTTTTAAATTTTTCAAAAATTTTTTCAAATTTTTCATCTTCAAATTCAAATCCCAAAACTTTCAGTCTCTCTTTTAAAGCATGCCTTCCTGAATGTTTTCCAAGAACAAGTTCACTTTCAGGAATTCCTATCATTTTTGGATCTATAATTTCATAAGTTTTTCTATATTTCAAAATTCCATCTTGATGAATACCTGCTTCATGTCTAAACGCATTTTTTCCAACTATTGCTTTATTAGGTTGAACAGGAATTCCTGTTAATGTTGAAACAAGACGACTTGTTTTATAAATCTCTTCTGTTTTTATATTCGTTTCAACCTTATAATAATTTTTTCTAATGACAAGATTCATAACTATTTCCTCAAGAGAAGCATTTCCTGCTCTTTCTCCAATTCCATTTATTGTACATTCTACCTGCCTTGCTCCATTTAAAATAGCACATAGAGAATTACTTACTGCAAGCCCTAAATCATTATGACAATGAACACTTATAATTATTTCCTTTGGTAAATTTTCTTTTAAAAATTTTATTAATTTTCCAAATTCTTCAGGGATAGCATATCCAACTGTATCAGGAATATTGATTGTTTTTGCTCCTTCTTCTATTGCTGCTTGACATACTTGGAGCAAAAAATTTGGTTCTGTTCTTGTAGCATCTTCTGGTGAAAACTCAATATCATCAATAAATTTTTTTGCATATCTTACTTTTTCCCTTGCTATTTTTACTATCTCATCTTTTGCTTTTTTTAATTTGTATTTCATATGAATTTCACTTGTAGCAAGGAATAGATGTAGGCGGGGTTTTTTTGCTTTTTCAAGTGCTTTTAAAGCAACATCTATATCTTCATCTTTACACCTTGCAAGAGCACAGACAATTGAATTTTTGATATTTTCTCCTATGATTCTTACTGCTTTTGCATCATCAGAACTTGAAATAGGAAATCCTGCTTCAATTATATCAACACCAAGTTTTTCAAGTTGAAAAGCTATTTTTAATTTCTCATCACTTGTTAAACTTGCTCCTGGAGATTGTTCTCCATCTCTCAAAGTCGTATCAAATATTATAATTTTTTCCATTTTTTTCTTCCTTTTGAAAATTTATTTTACTATAAAAGTTGATTTTAATAAAGAACAAGGTAAAATAATAAAAGAAAAAAGGAGTAAAAGTGAAGAGAATATTATTTTTTGGAGTTATTGTTATCTTTTTATTTAGTTGCAGTAAAGAAAAAGTTAATTTGGAAGAAGTTTTAAGTCCTGAAGAAATAAATCAAGCAATTAATTATGGTAAAGAAAAAGCCACTCTTACTTTTACTGAATTTACAGAAAAATGGTCAGTTGGTTATGAGTATGAATATGGGAAGGGAAGAGCGACATTAATAACTCCATTTTTAAGAGTTGCCTTAATTTCAAAAAATGCAGCGGAAAAACACCAAAAAGTAAATATGAAAATTGTAAATATGGCTTTAAAAGATTTTTGTGACAAACTCCATTTTAAAGTTGTTTTATTTGGAAATTATCCTACATTTGGAAGAACTGCAAAGTTTTATTTAGAGTATAATAATAAAAAAATACACCCACTTTCTTCTTATATGAGTCCTTATTCACAATTTACAAGGGACTATTACCATATTTCAGAAGGTGAGGTTAAATTTTCAAATAAAGGGATACCTAAGGATGCAAAGATTAAACTTATAGCAGTTTTTAAGCCATATGAAAATGAAGAGGAAAAAGAGTGTGTTTTTGAGTTTGATTTAAGTAAGTATAAATAGAAGGGTAAATGATATTTAAAGAATATATAGAAAAATTAGGTAAGATTTTCTATAGATGGAGAAGTTTTTGGCCATTTATTTTTTTACTTTTTTTATTGCTATAAAATTATGAGAAAATTATGAAAAAAGGGGCATTTTCAATATATTTTTTAATTTCTATCTTTGGTATATTGATTCGCTGTTTGGTAATTGGTTATGCACCACGAGGGACATCTGGAAGAAGTAGTACTTTGGAAGCCGAAACTCTCAATACAAAAGGCCTTTATTCAGTTGTAAGACATCCAATTTATCTTGGGAATTTTTTTATTTTTTTAGGTATAGTTTTATTCACAAAAGTTTGGTGGTTTATTATAATTCTTTAATCCTGTTTTCTTTTTATTATACTTCCATAATCATGGCAGAAGAAAAATTTTTAAAAGAAAAATCTGGAGAGAAATTTTTAAAATATTATCAAAATACCCCAGCAATTATACCTAAATTTAAAAACTGGCAAAAACCTACTCTGCCTTTTTCTTTTAAAAATGTTATAAGAAGAGAATTTTACACATTTTTTGGTTATAGGGTGTTTTTTTTGATTTTTTGAAACAAATTTTCATAGATAACAAATTAGAAGATTTGTTTTTGATTAAGTTTTTTCTTTTTAATTTGCTGATTTATTTAATGCTCTATATATTAAGTAACAAGACGAAAATTTTTTATGTTGAAAATAGATGAGATAACCTTTCTCTTTTTTACATTAAAAAATTTTGAAGATTTTGCATATGTTATAAGCAAGATGAGGTAAAAGAATTAAAAAGAAATTTATTTTTATATCAATCTTTAAAATAAATTTGTTTAAAATAAAAAGGAAAAGAGAGAGCAAAAAAGTTGAAAAATCAAGTAAAAGAGGTTCTCTTTCCCCTGGATAGAGATTAAATTTGCGTAAAATAAACCCAGTAAAAAAACATAATGAAATAATTAAATAAAGGTAAGGTGTTTGATATTTTCTAAAAATAAAGATTACAAAAAAATAAATAATCAACCATTTCAAAAAAATAAAAAAGTTGCTCATATTAAATTTTTAAAAATGAGAGAAACCTTCATCTTTTATTTCAACTAAATTTTTCTTATAAATTCCTATGTATTTTTTCTGTTTTGTTATTTCTCCAATTTTTGTAATTTTTATTTTTCCAATTCTTACAGGAATTTTTTCTTTCTTTGGAGCAGTAAATAAAATTTCATAGTCCTCACCATCATTCAAAGCATGTTTTATTGCTTCAATTTCATCTTTACTTATTTTTCTTGCTTCTTTTGATATTGGTATTTTCTCAAGATATAATTTAAAACCAACTTTACTGCTTTCAGCAAGTTTTATTAAATCAGAAGAAAGGCCGTCTGAAATATCTATCATACTATTAATCTTAAATTTTTTTATCAATTTTTGAATTTCAAAAACAGGTGGATTTAAATTAAATTGCTTTTTTATTTGAGAACCACCAAAAGTTCCAGTCACATATATTAAGTCATGAGGTTTTGCACCTGTTCTTGTTTTTAAATATTTTTTCTCTACTATTCCTATCATAAAAATATCAATAAAATTTTTTTCAGATTTTGTTAAATTCCCTCCAATAACTTCAAATTTATATTTTTTGCACATTTGGTTAATTGATTTTGTTAAATTTTTAATTATTTCCTTATCTGCTTTTGGTAAACCAAGAGAAATTAAAGCAAATTTAGGAATTCCACCCATTGCACATATATCACTCAAATTCACAGCAATTGCTTTTTTCCCAATTTGGTACCATGTAAATTTTTCAAGTTTAAAATGGACATTTTCAAAAAGACAATCTGTTGTTAGTATTAAAAAATAATCTTTTTTATATTCAATAACTGCACAATCGTCTCCAATCCCTACAATTGCTTCTTTTTTCTTAAAGTTTTTTTTTAGAAATTCTATTATTTCTTTTTCCTTCATATATTTCCCTTTATATATTCATTTGCAATATCTTCAAGTATTCCAATTTCATCAGCGATATCTAATATAGTTATTTTATCCCTGATAAATCTTGAAAATAACAATGTTTTATAAATTAAGTTTTTCTCAGATACTAATTCCTTTAAATGAATTGGACAATTTGCTTTACTTAAAAAATTTTTTATTTTTTCTGGTGTATAAACTATTGGAAATACGTTTTTTTTGATATTTTCCCATTCTTCAACAAGTTTAGTTTTCATTTTTTTAACATTATTAATCTTTTTCTTAAAAATATCTTCCAATAAATTTTTACTTGACGGAAATATAGATATTAAAATTTTTTCTTTTTCATCGTAATCAATATGTCTTTTATTCATCATTTTGCTTATTTCAAAATCATTTAATTGTTTCAATCTTTCGTAAATTAAAGAACTTAAATAAACACCAGTTCCAACTTGCAAACCATGAAATGAAAATAATTCTCTATTGTTCTGACACGCGTACATATCAAGAAAATGAGAAATTAAATGTTCCCCTCCTGAAGCAGGTGATGAATTTCCTGCAATAATCATTGAGATTCCACCAAGATTAAGTCCATCAATAAGATTTATAATAATTTTTTTGTCTCTTTTTAATAAAAGATTTCCTTTGTTAATATATTTTTTTTCTTTAGCACTTAAAATTTTTAATGGAAGCAAACAAAACTTTCCTCCAGTTAAAATAGTTGATAATTTCCAATCAGCATTTGCAAAAGATTTAGCAAGAGAATCAGCAAATCCTGCTTTAATCAATTCTATTGGAGCATTTAATAGTATTTCTCTATCTATATATACAAATTTTGGAGGACTGACAGGAATTGTTAATTTAACTCCGTCTTTTATAAATGCTGCAACTGGAGAAGTATAACCATTCATTGAAGGTGCTGTTGGAAAAGAAAAAACAGGAATTTTATATTTATCACCTATTAACTTTCCTAAATCTGTAATTGTTCCTGCTCCAACTGTTATAATTAAAGATATATCTTGAATATTTTTTTCAATTTCCTCAATATAATCATATCTTGCAGTCAATCTTTTTTCATTTTTTGGTTTTAAAATCAAAGTAATTGGAATATTGCTTTTAATTTGTTCTTTTATATATTTTCCAGCAACTTCCCAAGTAATCTCATCGCATAATATAAGTATTTTTTTTTCTTTTAAAATTTTTGAGATAAATTTTTCAATATTCCTAATTTTTCCATTTTTTATTTCTTTAATTTCAATTCTATGAATATTGCCACACAATTCACATTTAAAACTTTTTCCAAATAAATCTTTTATATTTCTTATCATACTATTAAAGGGTTTTTAACATACTGTAAAATTTTTGTGCATTTGAAAGCATACTGTGATTATTGTTAAAGTAAGTATAAATTCTTTCTGGTTTTAAATTTTTTATTTTTAAAATAACTTCTTTCAATTCTTGTTCTGTATAATTATGTGAGTACCAACTTTCCCTTCCATGAAATCTTAAGTAAATTGTTCCATTTGTTTTGACTATAAATGATTTAATTTCCGGACTATCAACACTTACAAATATAAGGCCAAGATCTTCTATTTTTTTCACCCATTCTTCAGAAAACCAACTTTTATTTCTAAATTCTATTGCAAATCTTTCTTTTTCCTTAAAATTTTCAAAAAATTTTTTCACTCTATCAAAAAATTCAATAGAAAAACTTGGAGGCATCTGGAAAAGATAAAAACTAATTTTTTTATCAAGAGGCAAAAATAAATTTTTAAAGTCGTTCCAGATACTCAAACTTTCTTCACTTAATTTTAAAATATGAGTTATCTTCCTGTGGACTTTTATTGAAAAATTTATATTTTTCGCCCTTTTTAACCATCCCTTTATCTGATTCTGAAAAGGAAATCTATAAAAAGAGACATTGATTTCTACTGAATTTAAGTTTGAATTTTCTACATACCATTCAAAATTTTGTCCTTGATTCCAACTATACAACCATCCACTTGTTCCTACATAAATTTTCATTTTTTACCGACCTTGGCAGTTTAATTTTTCAAGTGTATTACAAATAATTTCCAATGTTTCAAGAGGGACATCAGGACCAATTTCTACACTTAAAGATAGACCCCCTTCTGGTAAAGCAAGTGTATCTATTGCTTCTTTAATATGGGTTTCAATTTGTTCTTTTGTTGCAAATGGAAATAGTTGTCTATCAAGGTCAAGATTTATAGCAATTTTCCCTTTACAATATTTTTCAATTCCTTTTAATGTGTTTGGTCTAATTTGTGGATTTATCATATCAAGTCCAGATTCAATTAAGTCAGGTATTATATCAAGAATATATCCATCTGAATGAAGATAAACAATAATATTATTTTCAATACATTTTTCAAACATTTTTTTATAAGGTGGTTTTATATATTTTCTCCATTTAAAAGGACTTATTGGTAATGATTTTTGTAAACCTAAGTCATCTCCAAAACTCATCCATTCAACTCCAATTTCAATATATTTTTCAATAATTTTCATATTATATTCAAGGACAATATCAATAAGTTTTTTTAATTTTGGATCATCTGTTGCAATATCAATCATAAAATTTTCAAATCCTCTTAAATAATAAAGTTGCATATACATAGAGCCATGAAATAATCCACCACCAGCAATTTTCCCCTCTTTTTTAATTTTTTCAATTTCTTCTTTCATTTGCTCCCAATCTATTTTGTTTCCAAATCTGTCATATTTTAAAGGGTCTGGAATTTTAAATTTTTCAAAGTCATCCCAATTTTTCAAAGGAGCAAATTGTTCAACAGGAGCGCCACAAATCCCTTCTTGTAAATTTTCCCATGTTATACCCCAGACATCTTTAACTATTCCCTTTTTATATTCTGGGGAAAGTTTAATATTTTTAAAACTTCCCTTTTTATAATTTGGAAAGATATTTGGATGTGAAAGAACTATTTCTTCCAGTTTTTCTCCATATTTAAACCATGTAGCAGGCAAAAACCCAACACTTACAGGTATTTTTTCAGGATATTGGAAAAGAACAGATTTTAGAAAATTTTGTGTATTTTTTTCTTTTTCTTCTAATTTAATTTTCTTATTTTTCATTTTTCTCTTTCTCCTTCCAATTTACTTGTTAGTCCAAAAATTTCAATAAAACCATTTGATGCTTTATGGTCAAATATATCTTTTTCTGTATAGGTTGCAAGTTCTTCTTTATATAAAGAATAGGGGGAACTTCTTCCAACAACAATACAATTTCCTTTATATAATTTTATTCTCACTTTACCATAAACATATTTCTGTGTTTCTTCAACAAATTTGTCAAGACATTTCTTCAACTCTGAAAACCACTGTCCAAAATAAACAAGTTGGGAATATCTTATAGATACAATTTTCTTAAATTCATAAAGTTCTCTTGAAAATACAAGTTTTTCAATTTCATTATGTGCTGTATGTAGAATTACTGCTGCAGGTGCTTCATATATTTCTCTTGATTTTATTCCAACCAATCTATCCTCTATCATATCAATTCTTCCTACTCCATGTCTTGCTCCAATTTTTGTTAATTTTTCAATTATTTCTATCTGATTTAGTTTTTCATTATTTAATGAGACAAAAATACCTTTTTCAAACCCAATTTCTATATATTCTGGTTTGTCTGGTGCTTTTTCAGGAGAGTTTGTTATCTGATATGCATCTTCAGGTGGTTCAACCCAAGGATTTTCAAGAACCCCACACTCAATAGATATTCCCCATAAATTTTCATCTATACTATATGGTTTTTCCTTAGAAGTGCTTATTGGTATACCTTTTTCTTTTGCATATTCAATTTCTTGTTCTCTTGATTTAAATTCCCATTCTCTTAAAGGTGCTATAACTTTCAAATCTGGGGCAAGATACTTAAATGTAAGTTCAAATCTTACCTGGTCATTTCCTTTTCCAGTACATCCATGACTAACTGCATCTGCCTTCTCTTTTTTAGCAATTTTTATTACTCCTTCTGCAATTAATGGTCTTGATAAAGATGTTGCGAGTGGATATTTATCTTGATAAATTGCACCTGCTTTAAGTGCTGGAATGATATACTCTTTTACAAATTTTTCTCTTAAATCTTCATAATAAAACTTTTTTGCTCCTGCCTTTTTAGCCCTTTCTTCAAGTATCTCAGGTGATTCCATTTTTTGTCCTATATTTGCAGTATAAGCAATTATTTCAGCATTATATTTCTCTTTTAAGTATCTTATTGCAACTGAGGTGTCAAGTCCGCCTGAATAAGCAATTACAATCTTCATTTTTCCTCCCCTTTTTAATTGATTTATCCAAAATTTCTATTTTAAGTTAAATCAAAATTCCTTTGCCATAATTTTACAATTTTTTATTAATATAGTAAATTAAAGATAACTCAGGAGGGAAAAATGGAAAAATTAAAAATAGGTTTGATAATTGGAAATAGGGGATTTTTTCCTGACCATCTCTGCAAAGAAGGAAGAGAAAAATTAATAAAAAGTTTAAGTAGGAAATTTGAACTGGTTTATTTATCAGAAAATGATACTAAATTTGGAAGTGTTGAAACATATCAGGATGCAAAGAAATGTGCAGAATTATTCTCAAAAAATAAAGTAGATGGAATTATAGTAAGTTTACCAAATTTTGGAGATGAAAGAAGTGTCGCTGATACAATAAAGTTATCAGGGCTTTCTGTTCCTATTTTAATACATGCTTTCCCTGATGATATAAATAAAATGGATGTAAAAAATAGAAGAGACAGTTTCTGTGGTAAGATCTCTGTTTGTAATGTTTTATATCAATATGGAATTAAATTTACTTTAACATTAAACCATGTAGAAGAAGTAGAAAGTGAAGAGTTTAATGAAGATATAGAAAAATTTGAAAAGATATGTAAAATTCTAAAAGGACTTAAAAATTTAAAACTTGGAGCAATAGGAACACGGCCAGATGCATTTAAAACAGTTAGATACAGTGAAAAAATACTTGAGAAAAATGGGATAAGTGTTGATGTTTTAGATTTATCTGAAGTTTTTGCAAGGATTTCAAAGATAAAGGATGATGACAAGAAAGTAAAAGATGAGATAAAAAAATTCAGAGATTATATTGAAAGCAAAGAAGTTCCAATTCACTCGTTAATAAAATTTGCTAAATTAAAAATTGTAATTGAAGATTGGATTTATCAAAATGATATAAAAGGTATTGGATTTCAGTGCTGGACATCTATAGAAGAAAATTTTGGCATAGTTCCTTGTGTAGTTTTAAGTTATTTATCTAATTGTTTAGTTCCCTCTGCCTGTGAAGTTGATATAACAGGAACGTTAAGTATGTATATTCTTCAAACTGCTTCAGATTTACCAAGTGCAATAGTTGATTTAAATAATAATTATAAAAATGAAAAAGATAAAGTTGTATTATTCCATTGTAGTAATTTCCCTGTTTCAGTTTTGGAAAAATCAAAAATAAGTTATCAAGAAATAATATCAACAAGTGTAGGAAAAGAAAATGCGTATGGTGCAGTTGTAGGTAATATTAAAAGTTCTTCTTTTACATTTCTTCGTCTTTCAACTGATGAGAATATGGGTTGTATAAAGGGATATCTTGGGGAAGGAGAACTGACTGATGACGAAATAAATACTTTTGGTGGAGTGGGAGTAGCGAAAATAAATGATTTGCAGAGACTTCTTAAAATTATATGTGAAAATGGATTTGAACATCATACAGTAATAAATCTATCAAAAGTTAAGGCCGCAGTTTTTGAATCCCTTTTTAAATATAAAAACTGGCCAATCTATCTTCATGAATAAAAATTAACAATTTATTAAAAGGAGAAAAAAGAATGAGATTTGCAATTAATCAGGCAACAACACTTACAACAGACTTTAAGACAGATATTAAGGCATATTCAAAGGCAGGTTTTAAAGCAATTGAAATATGGTTACCGAAGTTAAAAAAGTATTTAGCTGAGGTTATTGATTATGTTGAAGGAAATGAAATTTTTTTTCACATTAATAATGTTTTTGAAAAATCAAGAAAAACTCTTATTAACAAAGATAGAATATTTTTAGAGGAAGGAATTATTCCACTTGAAACAATTATAAAAAAACTTCAAAATTCTGGATTTAGCGGTTATTATTCTCTTGAACTTTTTAATGAAAAATTATGGGGTGAAGAACCTTATTCTGTTGCTAAAAAATGTTTTGAGAATCTTAAAAAACTGGAGAAAAATTATGAAAGTTAAAATCGCAGTTGTAGGACTTGGTATAGGGAAGACACATATTAAATATTATCAGCAAATGCCAGATGTTGAAATTGTTGGAGCAGTTGATACAAATCCTGAGATTTTGAAAGAGGTCTTTCAGGAATTTAAAATTAAAACATTTACTTCAGTTGAAGACCTTTTGAAACAAACCAAACCTGATGGAGTTAGTATCTGCACGCCTCCTTTATCCCATTTCCCTTTAACAAAAATTTTTGCTAATCACAAAGTCCATATTCTTTGTGAGAAACCAATGGCACCAAAAATTTCTGATTGCAAAAAGATGATAGATGTTTGTGAGAAGAACAAGGTTTTTCTTATGATAGGTTTCAAAAAAAGATTTTCTCCAGCATATAAATTTTTGAAAAATTCTTTTGAAAAAGATTTTGGATTGCCAAAATGGATTTTAGCAAAATTTGCTCTTGGTAGAGTTGAAAAAAAATGGTTCTGGGATGAAAATGATGGTGGCGGACCAATTAGGGAAAATACGGTACATATGGTTGATATTCTTTGCTTTCTTCTTGGTAAAGTTAAGACAGTATACGCTGAAGGTGGAAATTTTTTTATGCCAGAATTTTCACCACAAATTGATACTGCTATTTTTACAATAAGGTTTGAAAATGGTGCTATTGCGGGAATAGGTGCCGGTTATGCGTCAGAGTGGAGTATAGCAAGGGAACAATTATCATTTGCAACAGAAAAAGTAATTTGTGATGTTGATGGTCCATTTGATATGCCAATGAATTTAAAATATATTTACCGCAATAATCCTTCGCAAGTTTTTGAGAAACAATTTGAACAAGCAGATGGTTTTTATCAAGAAATAAGACATTTTGTTGATTGCATTAAAAATAATACCAGACCAGATGTTGGCGGGCAAGAAGGACTTTATGCACTGAAGGTATGTGAAGCAATTAAAAGGTCTGCTATCACAAGAAGACCTATTTCTATAAAATAATTTTGGATGTGTATTATGAAAGAAATAAAAGTTGGAGTTGTTGGAGTAGGAAGAGGAATGAGTTTTGCTATGAATGCCAAATATGCTGGAATGAAGATTGTTGTAATTTGCGATACATAGGAAGAAAAATTATAAGAAACAGAGAAAAAATTAAATGTTTTCTATATATACTAATTATGATAAATTTCTTGAATATAATATGGCTGCAGTAATACTTGCTAACTATTTTCATCAGCACACTCTCTTTGCTATCAAAGCATTAAAATCTTTTTTTATTCTGCCAAAAACCAGAAGATATTGCCTTTGTAAGAAAAATCTGTAAAAAATAGAATATAGAATAGATGACTTATAAATAAATTTCTAAAATAATAACGAAAGAAATGAATATTTGACAAAAAAAATTTTGTGTATAAAATAAATTCAAAATTTGTGAAAAAATTCACAAATGGAATAAATATGAAATTGGAGCCAAAAAAATTTGACAAAAAAAATTTTATGTATAAAATAAATTTAAAATTTGTGAAAAAATTCACAAATGGAAAAATTATATATAAAATTTAAAGAGTGGCAAGGATTTATAAAGGGAAAGTTAGAAAAAAATAAAATATATGCACCTATTGAAAATAATAATTTCTTATTTTATGAAATTTTGAATGAAGAAAATTTAGAAAAAGTTGTTTATGATAGAGCAAGAACAGTAGAACCATTAAAATTATTTTTGTATCCAATTAAAGAATTTGTAGTTCCTGAAATTGAAGAGATGGAAAAGATTGTTATTATGGGAGCAACTTCTTGTGATTTGCAAGGACTTGAAATACTTGATTTTGTTTTTCTGAAAGGGGATTATAAAGATTCAAATTATATTAAAAGAAGAGAAAATTTGTTGATAATAAGTGTTGATTGTAAAGAGCCATATAATAGTTGTTTTTGTAGTCTTGTTGGAGTTAAGCCCTATCCTGAAAAAAACTTTGATTTAAATTTAAGCAAGATTGAAAATGGATTTATTGTAGAAATCGGAAGTGAAAAAGGAAGAGAATTTATAGGAAATGATACAAGATTTTATCAGGTAAATGAGACACAAATTAAAAACTTAGAAGAAGATAGAAAAAAAGTTTTAGAGAAATTGGAAGAAGTTAATAGAAGTTTTAATATAAAAAATTTTGAGAATTTAGAAGGTATGTATGAAAGAGAATATTGGGAAAAAATCAATGATGTAAGAAATTGTGTCTCATGTGGGAGTTGTACTTTTAATTGTCCTACTTGTGTCTGTTTTCTACTTGAAGATACAAGTGATAATGGTAATTTTAAGAAAGTTAAAGTTTGGGATAGTTGTCTATTCCCAGGATATGCAAAAATGGCTTCTGGTGAAACACCAAGACCAACTTTATATGATAGATATGCAAATAGATTATTATGTAAATACTGGTATATGAAAAAAAATTTTGGTATTATTGGTTGTACTGGATGCGGAAGATGTATAAGTGGCTGTATAGGAAAGATTGATAAAAGGAAAGTTTTAACTGAGATTTTAAAAGAAAAAATAAAAATATAAAATGGCTGAAAATATATACAAACCGATAAAATGTGAAGTTTTAGACAATATAAAAGAATCACCTACAATAAATACAATTATTTTAAAACCATATGAAGAATTCTCATTTCTTGCGGGTCAATTTGCTTCTTTAACAGTTCCAGGAATTGGAGAGGCACCTTTTACTCCTTCTTCATCGCCATTTGATAAAGAAAAAATTGAATTTACAGTTATGAAAACAGGAAGAGTAACTGAAAAAATACACCAGTTAAAAAGAGGAGATATAGTTGGTGTAAGAGGTCCTTATGGTAAGCCATATCCTCTTGAAAAGTTTAAAGATAAAGAAGTTTTACTTGTTGGTGGAGGAGTAGGGCTTGCGCCTATAAGGGCATTATTTCTTGCTCTTGTTGAGACATATACAAATTATAAAAAGATTATTTTTTGCTGTGGAGCAAGAACCCCACAGGATTATATATATAAGGATTTGATTTTTGATAAATGGCAAAAATTATGTGAAAAAATACCACTTTATTTTAGAATTACTGTTGATAGAAAAGATGAAAATTGGAAATATATGGAAGGAGTTGTAACTGTAACACTAAATAACCTTGATATGGATATAAAAAATTCAGTTGCTATAGTTTGTGGACCTCCTATAATGATGAAATTTACAACTTTAAAACTTTTAGAAATTGGATTTACGCCAGAAAATATTTATCTATCAATGGAAAGGAAGATGTACTGTGGAGTTGGACATTGTAGACATTGTATGATAGGAGAACTTTTTGTCTGTAAAGATGGGCCTGTTTTTACATATGAAGAATTAAAGGATAAACCTAATATATGGGTTTAAAATGAAAAAGTTATTTATTGATTATGACAAGTGTTTAAGTTGCAAGAATTGTGATGTTAAATGTTCATATTTTTTGCATCCTGAAAATGATGGTATGGCAAGTTTAAGAGAAGAGATTGCTTTTTTACTTGCTTGTAGAAGATGTGAAGACCATCCATGTATAAATTCCTGTCCAACAGAAGCACTTAAAAGAGAAAATAATATAAATAAAAGAAGTAGGTTTTTATGCATCTCTTGTAAAAGTTGTATGCTTGCCTGTCCATTCGGAACAATTTTACCAGATATTATTCCATATATTACAGGAAAGTGTGATTTGTGTATAGGAAGATTAAAAGAAGATGAAGTCCCTTTATGTATAGAAACAGCAAAATGTGACGCAATAAAATTTGTTGAGGAAAGCGAAATAGAAGATAAAGAAAATCTTTATAGAATTGGAGAAAATTTAATTGTAAAGTGTTACAGTTATATTGAAAGTTATGGGTTGAAAAAATGATTTTAATTTATAATTTCGCATATTTTATTTTATCTTTTGTGGTTTTAAGTATAATAGGACTTTTTGTTTTATGGATAGATAGAAAATTGACTGCAAGAATTCAATGGAGAGTTGGGCCTCCTTGGTATCAAAACTTTGCAGATATTATAAAACTTTCAGGGAAAGAAGTTTTAATACCTGAAAATGGTAATAAATTTATGTTTTTATTCTCTCCAATTTTAGGTCTTGTGTCAGCAACTATATGTGGAACAATAATATTTTTTGTTTTAAAGAGAAATTTTGGATTTGGTGGTGATTTAATTCTTCTTGTATACTTACTTATTATTCCATCTCTTGCTATAATCCTTGGTGGTAGTTCCTCAGGTAATGTTCTTGCTTCAGTTGGAATAAGTAGAGAATTAAAATTACTTTTATCTTATGAACTACCTTTTATTTGTGGAATAATAATACCTGCAATAAAATCTGGTTCTACAACTTCATTAATTGAAATTTTAAAATATCAAGAAATAAATGGAAGTAATATCCTTTCTTTATCTGGAATTATTGGTTTTATAATAATTTTAATTTCTTCTATTGGAAAGCTTGGTTTTGTACCTTTTGACCTTGCAGAAGCAGAAACAGAGATTGCAGGTGGTTCATTAATTGAGTATTCAGGAATATTACTTGGATTTTATAAATTAACAAAAGCAATTTTATTTGTTGTTGTTCCTATTTTTGTAGTTATTCTCTACCTTGGAGGAAGTGCAATAAATAGTTTTGGTGGTTTTTTAATTTTTCTGATTAAATATTTGATAGTAGTTATTCTTATAACTTTAATAAGAAATACAAATCCAAGATTGAGAATAGACCAGACATTAAGATTTTTCTGGGGATGGTTAACTTTGATAGGTATATTAGGGATTTTACTTACTTTATCAGGAGTTTAAGATGAACTTAAAATTAAAGGCACTTAAAAAAAGTTTATGGGTATACCATCTAAGTGCTGGAAGTTGTAACAATTGTGATATAGAAATTTTGGACCTTTTAACTCCAAGGTTTGATGTTGAAAGATTTGGTATAATACTTGCAGCAAGTCCAAGACATGCAGATGTCTTATTATGCACAGGAATTGTTAATAAAAAATGTGTCGAAAGAATAAAAGAAGTATATGAGCAGACACCTAAACCATGTGTAGTTGTTGCTATTGGTGCCTGTGCATGTTCAGGTGGAATTTTCAGAGATGGCTATCAAATGGCAGGACCTTTAAACAAAATTATTCCAGTTGATGTATATATTCCAGGATGTCCACCAAAACCAGAAAGTATAATAGCAGGTATTGTTAAGTTTTTAAAGGAGTTGAAATGAAATGAGAAGAATTTATTTAATATCTATTTTGAGTTTATTTTTTAACTTTTTATTTATCGTTCGCCTTTTTAGTTTAGAAGAAGAAACTGTGAAAGAGACATCTATTTTAATTGAGAACTACTTTGTGACTTTGACGAATCCAGAAGATGGAATTGAGGTAGAGACTATAGTAATAAGTGATGAGAAGAATTGGTGTTTGGAGACGAATAATTATGCTGTTTCTTGTTGGGTTCATCCTTCTTGGGTAAGAATACCATCTGCAAAATGGATATGGAGAAGTTGTTTAGTAGGAAGTCAGACAGAGGAATGTACGATTGTAAAGGAATTTAAAATACCTGGTGATATAACAAAAGCGATGTTATATGTTGCATCAGATAATGAGTGTGATGTATGGATAAATGACACTTATGTAGGGAATACAAGTCCTTGGGAATATACACAAGTAACAATTATTGATGTAAAAGATGTTTTAAAGACTGGTGATAATGTGATTAAATTATGGGGTAGAAATAGATACTGGTTTCCAGAAGCTGGACCATATGTAAATCCAGCAGGTATCATTTATAAACTTGTTATTAGATATGTAGCAAAAAAATATGTAATAATAGATCCTGGGCACGGAAAATATAAATATTATGGAAGTATTTATTATAGGGGAGCAGTAGGACCTACATATGGAGATAAAGAAGATAATTTGAATTTGGAGATGGCAGTTAAAACAGATACTTTCCTACTTACTGAAAGCTCTTATAAAACTTATATGACAAGAAAAACAGAATGGGATATTCTTCCAGATTCTTCTATTGGGATTGAGAATCCACCTACTCCTGATGAGCCAAGAACCCATAATAAGGAATGTGTTAATGCAAGATGGAAAATGGCGAATTTTGAATTTCATTGTCTTGTAGAAAAATTAAAATCCGTATTTAACGATGAAGAAATAGCAAAAAAAGAAGCGCGAAAAAGAATGATTTTTGTTTCTATACATTGTAATAGTTGTGAAAGGCGAGAGGTAAGCGGAACGGAATTTTTATATTATAATTATTTATTATTTAGGAACAGATATAAATAAAATGGATAAAAAAGAAAAAAGTTTATTACTTGGTAATAGCATTTTATCACAAATTAATTCTATAGCAGGACTGCCAAAACATGGAATTGGTGTTGTAGCATCAAAGAAAGCGGTTATAAAAAAAACAGAAATGCCAGCAATAATTATTGAAACAGCGTTTTTAAGTAATACTATTTCCGATGTAATAACTGATGAACAATATCTTCATTTTGAAGAATACAGAAACAAAATACCAGAAGCAATATATAAAGGAATAACAAACTACTTCAAATTTATAGAGGGAACGCAATGAAACACAAATTATTTTTGATTTTTTTATTTCTTTCTCCCTTTTTAAGTAATAGTTGGCATACTGAGGAGGAAGAAGGAGTGTTGGTGATGCAACCTTGTTTTTCACCAGACGGAAGAAAGATTATTTTTACTTGTGATGTTGCTTATGAAAATGTAGATATATGGGAAATAAAGGTTGATGGTACAGGATTAAAAAGATTAACAAAAAATATAGAAGGTGGAGTGATAAGGAATCCTCAGTTTTCGCCCGATGGTTCTAAAATTGTTTATGAATTGGAAGGTATAGTGATGAGAATGAATATTGATGGAACTGCTCAGGAAAAATTAGATAAGTGGCCTTCCTGGTATTCAACGGTTGAAAGATACTCACCAGATGGCAAAAAATCAGTATTTATTAGTCGACCACCTAATGCTTCATTTCCAGTATTTAATATATACATTAAAAATAAAGATGGTACTGGAAGAAAACAAATTACTTTTGGAGACCATCAAGATTCGGAACCAAATTGGTATCCCTTTGGAAATAAAATTATTTTTCATTCCAATAGAGATAACACAAATGGAATCTGGGAAGTTAATATAGATGGAACAGGATTAAGATGTTTAAATCCTTATGGTGATTATCCAGTATATTCACCAGATGGAACAAAGATTGCTTTTACAAGATTAAATAGTTTATGGATAATGAATTCAGATGGGACAGGTGAAAGACAATTAATTAAATTTGAAAATTTTGTAAAGCCAATAGTTCCAGTAAAATTTGATCCAGATAAGTGGAATATAGAGTGGTTGGAAGATAAAAAAGGAGAAGGATATATAAATTGTTACATAGGAGGGATAGAAGGAGACCGAAGTATAGATGTGGAAGGATATAGTGTAGAACAAATAGATATAGGTAGTATCAAGTTGACAGTTAAAGATCCAGTGGGGTTTACATATACTTTATCTCCGGAAAAACAAGTGCAAATACTTAATAGTCATTCTGGATTTAAAGAGAAGGTATTGAAAGTAAAGTTCAACAAATTTAAAGCAATAGAGACATTAAAAAATAATATTTCTTTTATAGAGGTAGACAAAAGTTACAAAATTTGTATAATAGGTAATATGAAAGATGGACAAAATTTTATTGGTGAAACAGATATTAAAATAATTGGAGAAAAAAAATGATAATAGAAAAGGTAAAAGAAAGACTTGGAAATTTAATAAGAAAGATAGATATTCCAAATGAAAGAAGGATTTATATAACTATTGATAAGAATGACTTAAAAGAAGCGGTAAACATAATTTTTAATGAACTTGGAGCAAGATATCAGATTGTTTCAGGTATTGAGAATTTTGATAATTTTGAACTCTTATACCATTTTTCTTTTGATAAAGAAGGAGGAGTTATTGTTTCATTAAGGACATTTTTAGAAAAAGAAAAGGTAGAAATTGAAAGTTTGACATCAATTATCCCAGGAATATCATATATTGAAAGAGAAGTATGGGAATTATTTGGAATAAATTTTATTGGGCATCCTAATTTAAAACATTTTCTATTAAGGGAGGACTGGCAGGAAGGGTTATATCCATTAAGGAAAGGAGTAAAGAAAGATGGCAGAGAATAAAAAAGTAATTGTTCCTATAGGTCCATATCATCCACTTTTAGAAGAACCAGAATATTTTCAACTTTATTGTGATGGTGAAGAGGTTGTTGATGTTGAATGGATTGCTGGTTATAACCATAGAGGAATTGAAAAACTTTCAGAATCAAAGCATTATGATCAAGTGACATTTCTTGTTGAAAGAATATGTGGTATATGTTCAACTTCTCATCCAATTGCTTATTGTAATGCTGTTGAAGATTTATGTAAAATTGAAATACCTGAAAGAGCAAAGTATATAAGAAGTATAATTGGAGAACTTGAGAGATTGCATAGCCATTTACTTTGGGTAGGTCTTGCAGGTCATTTCCTTGGTTATAATACTGTTTTTATGTGGGCTTGGAAATATAGGGAGCCAATTCTTGATATGTTTGAGATGATTACTGGAAACAGGAACCATTACGCTATGTTAAGAATAGGAGGAGTAAGAAGAGATATTGAGGATGATGATATACCTATTTTAAAAAAGACACTTTCAGAAGTAAAGGATAAGATAAAAATGTTGACAGAAGCAGTTTTAGATGACCCAGTTTTATCTGTAAGATTAAAAGGAGTTGGTGTATTAACAAAAGAAGACATAAAGAATTATGGTGCTGTTGGACCTGTTGCAAGAGCAAGTGGTGTTGATATAGATGTAAGGAGAGACGACCCTTATGCTGCTTATAATCTTTGTGAATGGAAAGTAATTACAACCGAAAATGGAGATGTTTTTGATAAGGCAGTTGTAAGATTGCTTGAATGTTTTGAAAGTATCAAAATAATAGAACAATCTCTTGATGCAATTTATCATAAAAAAGGTGAGATATGGAAAGAAGTAAGAGAAATACCTGAAGGAGAAGGAATAGGTCATCATGAAGCACCAAGAGGAGAGGTCTTTCATTATGTTAGAAGCGATGGAAATACAACAAGTCCAGTAAGACATAAGATAAGAGCACCAAGTTATGTAAATATACCTACATTTAAAGCAAGTTGTATAGGAGAAACAATTTCAGATGTTTGTATAATTCTTGCAGGAGTTGATCCATGCTATTGCTGTACAGAGCGAATTGCAGTTTATGATAATGATAAAAAGAAGAAAATTTATAGTTTTCAAGACCTTGTTAAAAAATCGATTGAAAAGACAGAAAAAATTAAGAAAGAAATAGGGAAAGAAGGGAAATTATGGAAAGGATTATTATAAATCTCTTTTCTTTGGGTTTTGTAGCAGGGTTTTTATGTAGATTTATTCCATCAAAAGTTAGATATTTAAAAGAGATAATAAGTGGACTTGTTTCTACCATTTATTTATCTTTCTCATTTTTACTTTTTCTGAAAACTCCTTACTATATTACTGATATATTTTTGATAGACAGGTTTTCAATTTTTATTTCTATTTTCATTTCTTTGTTTACCTTACTTACACTCATTTATAGTTTTTCTTATTTTGAAAATTTTGAAAATTCAAACAGATATTACTGCTATATTTTGTGGACACTAACTTCTTCAATAATTGCTGTTTTTTCAAATAATTTAATCATTTTTTCTGTCTTTTGGGGTATTCTTGCAATTACACTTTATCTACTTTTGAATATTTATGGAGATGAAAATGCATATTCTGCTAAAAAAACAATGATTATAGTTGGTGGAAGTGATTCATTTTTAATTTTTGGAATATGTGGTTTGATCTATTTAACAGGTAAGTATACAATAACTGACACAAATATATTTATTTCAAGTGGTCTTGAAATTGGAATTTTCTTTTCTTTAATTTGTGCATCACTTGCAAAAGCAGGTTGTATGCCTTTACATACATGGATCCCTGAAATATCAGAAAATACTCCTTCTCCAGTTTTGGCATATCTTCCTGCTTCTCTTGATAAACTTCTTGGTATCTATTTATTTTCAAGGATTTTACTAAATATGTTTGAGTATAGTTCAGATTTTCATTCTGGTTTATGGTTTATTCTAAGATTAGTTGGTTCTCTTACAATTCTATTTGCTGTTTTGATGGCGATAGTTCAACATAATATGAAAAAACTTCTTTCTTACCATGCTGTAAGTCAGGTTGGATATATGATTTTGGGTATTTCAACTACCAATCCTGCAGGAATTATAGGAGGTCTTTTCCATATGTTAAATAATTCAATTTATAAATCACTTTTGTTTTTTGGAGCAGGAAATATTGAAAAAAATACGAGGCAAATAGAACTTGAAAAACTTGGTGGAATTGGAAGATTTATGCCTATTACATTCTTTACTTTTTTAATAGGTTCTCTTTCTATAAGTGGTGTTCCTCCATTTAATGGTTTCTTTTCTAAATATTTAATATATCAAGGGCTATTTGAAGGAGCAAAAAGTGGAGATTTTTCTTGGATAATCTGGATTATATGTGCTATGATAGGAAGTGCTTTAACCCTTGCAAGTTTTTTAAAGATTGTTCATTCTGTATTTTTAGGTCATTTAAAGGAATATAAAGAAAAAATCAATGAAGCAAATATCTCAATGTTAATACCTGTAATTATTCTTTCATTTTTATGTATTATTTTAGGTTTTGGTTTTATTCTTCCTGTTAAAATATTTGAAAATTCAACAGGTATATATATTGAGAAAAATTATAGTTTTTTATTACCAGCATTAACTTTAATATTTGTTTCTTTAATTTTAGGGTTTATAGTTTTTTCTTTCTCTCTAATTTCTACGAAAAGAGCAAGAATTGTTCCTTCTTTTGTTGGTGGAGAGAAAAAAATTGAACAAATGGAAATGAGTGGAGTAGAATTTTATAAGACAATTGAAAGGCAAAGATTTTTTGAAAGGATGTATGAAGGTGCAAGAAAGAAAATATTTGATTTATATGAGGATTTTAAAAGAATAGTATTTTATTTTGGCGAAGGGATAAGAGCAACACATACTGGCGTTTTACCAACTTATTTGACTTGGATTTTATTAGGTTGTATTGTTTTATTTATATTATTTATGAAATTTTAGGAGAAAAAGATGATTGAAATAATTATTGGAATTTTGTTAACTTTTATGATAATTGGGAGTATTATTTGCCTTGAAACAAAAGATTTACTTTCAGCAATAATAGCAATAGTTCCTGTTGGTTATTTTTCAGGCATTATATTTCTTTTACTTGGAGCACCTGATATAGCAATAACTCAAATGGTTGTTGAAGTTTTATCTTTAATAATTTTAATAAGAGCAACTATAAGGAGAGATTTAACTACAATAGAAGAGGAGAGAGATTTTTTTGGACTTATTACCACTTTTGCATTTATTTTTGTATTTTTCATTTTTTCTATGGAAGCATTAAGATATTTGCCTCCTTTTGGTAGTCCTGCTTTTACCTTAAATCAAAATGCACCATCAAATAGATATCTTTTAAATGGACTTAAAGAAACAGGAGCAGCAAATATAGTAAGTTCTATAATTCTTGATTATAGAGGATATGATACCTTAGGAGAAGCAACAATTTTATTTACATCAATTCTTGGAGCACTTGCAATTTTAAGGGTCTATGCAAGAAAAAGGAAGAAAAATGAACAATGAAGAAAAAGGAATGAGTTTGATTGTTAAGACAGTAACAAGATGGTTAAAAGGATTTATATTTTTATTTGGTGCATATATTGTTGTTTTTGGTCATTTAAGTCCAGGTGGTGGTTTTCCAGGAGGAGTAGTTTTTGCAGCAACTTTTATACTTCTTACACTTGCTTTTGGGAAAGAATATTCTCTTAAAAAAATAGGAAAAATTCTTGCTTCTGAACTTGATAGTTTGGGAGCATTATTATTTTTAATTATTGCAACTTTGGGTATCTACTTTACAGGTATTTTCTTTTCAAACTTTATTGAGAAACTTCATCCAACAGGTAATTTCAAATTATTCAGTTCAGGGATTATTCCTCTATGTAACATAAGTATAGGGATGAAAGTTGGTGCTTCTTTATTTATGATATTTATAATTCTCTCAGTTGTTAGAGTAATTTTTGAAGATGGTAAAGGAAAACTTATAACTACTGAAAAAAAGAGGGAAAAATGATTTACTATTTATGTTTTGTCTTATTTTTGATAGGTCTTTACGGTGTCTGTTGTAAAAAGAATGTAGTTAAGATAGTACTTGGACTATGGATTATGGAGTATTCTGTAAACTTATTTTTGATTCTTCTTGGATATAGAAAAAATGGTATTGCACCAATTGTTCAAAAAGAAGATGATATAGTTGAATTTGCACAGAAAGCAGTTGATCCATTACCTCAAGCAATGGTTTTGACAAGTATAGTTATTGGTCTTGGAGTTCTTGCATTAATGGTAACAGTTGCTATTAGATTATATCAAAGATATGGAACTTTTGATATAACAGAAATGAAAAAATTGAAAGGATGAAAAATGATTAATTTACCTTTATTCATTATTATACCATTTGCAGTTGCATTCTTTATACCTATGGTTTCAAGAAAATTTAAATGGGTTCCTGATATTTTAGGTAATTTAACAACTTTCATTTTACTCCTTTTATCTTTAATGACACTTAATCAAGAATATGTTTATCATATTGGTGGATGGAAAGCACCTTTTGGAATTGTTCTTGTTCTTGATGGGCTTTCTTGTCTGCTTCTTATAATAATAAACCTGATTTCTTTTATGGCAACATTATTTTCAATAGAATATATAGAAAAGAGATTTACATCAAAACTTAGATATTATTCACTTTTTCTTTTAATGGTTGGTGGAATGAATGGGACTGTTCTTTCAGGAGATCTATTTAATTTGTTTGTTTTCATGGAGATTGCTTCTATTGCTTCTTATGCACTTGTAGGTTTTGGATGTGAAGCGAGTGAACTTGAAGCAAGTTTCAAATATCTTGTAATGGGAAATGTTGCAAGTTTATTTGTTTTATATGGAGTTGCTCTTTTATACGGGAAAACAGGTTCATTAAATATTGCTGATGTTGCAAGGATTTTAAAAGAAATACCACCTGATAATTTGATAAATTTTGCTTTTGTTCTGTTAATTGGTGGTTTTATGGTAAAATCAGCACTTGTTCCTTTCCATGCATGGCTTCCAGATGCCCATCCTTCTGCTCCTGCTCCAATAAGTGCTATGCTTTCAGGTGTAGTTATAAAAGCACTTGGTGTTTATGTTATTTGTCGGCTTGTATTTAATTTATTTGGTTTTAATCCTTTAATAAGTCAAACATTGATATATCTTGGTGTAATTTCAATGATTGTTGGTGTATGTCTTGCTTTATTACAATCGGATTTAAAAAGACTTTTGGCATATCATTCAATAAGTCAGATTGGTTATGTTTTTGTTGGGATTGGTCTTGGAACACCTCTTGGTTTGCTTGGAGGATTATTCCATCTATTCAATCATTCTTTATTTAAGTCACTTTTATTCCTTGATTCTGGAAGTATAGAATATCAAACAGGAACAAGAGATTTAAATAAAATGGGATTTCTTTATAAAAAGATGCCTGTTACTTCTTTCTCAACACTTTTTGCATCTCTTTCTATCTCAGGTATTCCACCATTTAATGGTTTTTGGAGCAAACTTATAATAATTCTTGCTTCAATTAAAAGTGGTAGACCAATTATAGGTCTATGGGCTGTTATTGGTAGTATTTTAACTTTATCTTCTTTCACAAAAGTTTGTAGATACTCATTATTTGGTAAAGGAGATAAATTTGAAAAAGAAAAATGGGAAAAATTAAAAGAAGTTCCTGATACAATGATTGTGCCTTTAATAATTCTTTCATTATTATGTTTATTTACAGGACTTCTTATAATTGGAGGAACAGAAGGAATTTTTGCTCCAACTATTGATGTTTTGAATGGAGGTGTTTTAAAATATATAGATAAAGTTTTTGGGAGTTAAAAATGAAAAAAGGAATTTTAATAATTTTACTTTTTATTTGCTGGATATTATTAACAACCCCAATTAAAAAATATGGAATTGACTTGCAAGTTTTAATTGTTGGTTTGGTTATTTCTATAATTAGTGGATTTATTTTTGGAGAGGGTTTTACAGAAAGTCCTCATAAATTTTTTGGAATAAAAAGATATTTTTGGGCAATTGTTTATATACCTGTTTTAATTTTCTGGTGTATTGTTGCAAATTTTGATGTTGCTTATAGAGTTTTACATCCAAACTTGCCTATAAGACCTGGTATTGTTAAAGTTAAAACAAAATTAAGAAGTAAAAGTGGTCTAACAGTTCTTGCAAATTCAATAACTTTAACTCCTGGTACAATGAGCGTTGAAATAGATCCGAATGGTTATCTATATATTCACTGGATAAATGTAAAAACAGATGATATTGAAAAAGCAACAGAATTGATAGTTAGAAGATTTGAAAAAATTTTAGAAAGGATATTTGAATGATAACATTTTTATTTACATTATTTTTATTTTGCTGTTTTTTATGTCTTTACAGAATTTCAAGAGGACCAAGCCCTGCAGACAGAGTTGTTGGGATTGATATACTTGGTATAATTGTTGTTAATTTTTGTGCAATTGTTACATATATGACAAAAGTTGATTTTTATATGAATATTGCATTATCATGGGCATTACTAAGTTTTATAGGAACATTGGCGGTAAGTAAATTTCTTGAAGGTAAAGGTTTTGATGAGTGAGGTAAAAAATGAGAGAAATATTAAGTATGATTTTTATGGTTGTTGGAGTTTTTTTTAATCTTTTTGGATGTATTGGACTTGTTCGGCTTCCTGATGTTTATAATAGATTACAAGCATCAACAAAATGCGTGACATTGGGAACCTGTTGCGTTCTCTTTGGCATTTTAATATCAGGTCCTGTTAATATTTCTTTTAAGGCATTTTTAACTATAATCTTTATTTTAATATCATCTCCAACCGCTGCACATGCATTATCAAGAGCAAGTGTGAAATGTGGGATAAAATTATGGGAAAAGAGTGTTGTGAATAAAATGGAGGAAGAACAAAAATGAAAAAGCCAAAGATAAGAGAATTGAAAGAAGCAATAACAAGTTTATTTTCAAAACCATATACTACAAAATTTCCTTATCAAGAACATAAGCCATTTCCAAGATTTAGAGGCAAACCTGAATTTAATGAAGAAAAATGTGTTGGATGTGGTGGTTGTTTTCAAGTTTGTCCTTCAAAAGCAATAGATATGATTGATGATATAGAAAATAAAAAAAGAATTTTAGTCCATAATCCTGATAAATGTATTTTTTGTGGAGAATGTGAAAGAAACTGTATAACAAAAGAAGGAATAAAACTAACAAATCAATTTGATGTTGCATATTTAAAAGGACAAAATCCTATTCAAAGTAAAGTTGAACATAGTTTAATTACTTGTATTGTTTGTGGAGAAATTATCGGAACTGAAAAACATATAAGATTTATATATAATAAACTTGGAAATCTTGCATTTAGTCAGCCAATTTTGATCACTCAATTGATAAAGGATTTAAAGATACCAAGTGAATATGAGGAAAAATTTATCCCACCAATAAATAGACAAGATATTCTAAAAATTGTATGTCCAAAATGTAGAAGAATATCATTTATAAAAGACGAGACTAAAAAGGCAAAAAGATAATCTTGAAAAATTTGAAAGAGAGTTATAAAATTTTTATAAGAGCGCTTGTGGCTTAATTGGATAAAGCGCTGGCCTCCGGAGCCAGAGAATCCGGGTTCAATTCCCGGCAAGCGCAAAGGTAAAATGAAAAAGAAAATTTTAATAGTTTCAATATTTTTGATACCTCCTTTTCTATGTTTTGTTTTTTTTCATCTAATTATCCCTTATATCTGGATTAAAGTTGACCAGGCATTTCACTGTGGAAATTATGATAGAGCAATTGAATATCTATCCTTTATTTCGTATATTAAACCAAAAGACCCAGAATCTTATATACTTAAAGCATGGTTACAATGGTCACAAGCAAAATATCTTGTTGAAAAAAATCTTCCATACGATGAAAAATTAAAACAAGCAGTTGAGACATATAGAAAAGGAGAAAAAAATAATCCAACAAACTGGAAAATTTATTTTGAAGAAGGAATTATGTGGGAAGCATTTGGAGAAAAAGAAAAGGCGTTGGAATCTTATTATATGAGTTCAAAATATAGTAGTCCGCCATATAATAGGATTTATGAGATAAAATGTAAAAAATTTGAATTTCAGGTAAAATAATATTAGGAAAGAAGGAGGTTTTTATGAAAAAGTTATTTTTAATTGTTGTGAGTTTTCCTTTACTTATATATGCAGAGGTAAAAAAGGCAACTTATGATGAGATTAAAAAGTCAGTTCAAATTTTGGAAGAAACTATAAAGGAAGAAAAAGAAAATTTAGTTAGTTTATTTAGCGAAGCAATTGAAATAGAAAAAAGAGCAAATTCTCCTTTTTATGCAGAAAAAATAATGAAAAAAGTATGCAAAACAGGGAAAATTACTGAAAACCAATTTAAAAAATTAAGAGAAGATTTTTCATTTTTTGATATTTCCATTGCATGGGCAATAAATCAAATTACAGGCAAATCAATTGAGGAAATACTAAGAGAAAAAAAAGAAAAAGGATGGGAAAATGTTGTTCTTGTTGAAAATATAGTTCAATTTGAAAATATTATATCAAAAATAAAACAACTAAATCCAAAGTCAGAAACCTTTTAAAAAACTACAAATTTTTGAAGGTAGCCCTTTTTCCAAAATCTTCTTTATTGTTTTTTCAATTTCATATTCAATTCTTTCAAGTTTGAAAATTTTTTTACTTGTATCATAAATTGAAACACATGAAAAAGGTAAACCATCTCTTGGCAATCCAACGCTTCCTACATTTATTATATACTTGAAATTTTCTTTTATTTCTATTTCCATTTTTCCTGAAAAATCTGCTGGAATTTTTTCTATTTTTTCTGTTTCAATATTTTTTCTAAATATAACTGGTATATGTGTATGTCCGACAAAGCATATTCTTTTTTCAAGATTTTTGAATTCATCTTCTGTGTCAATTATATTAAAAATGTATTTATAATAGGGATCTGTTATAGAACCATGAACAAAAAATAAATCTTCAATTTCCTTTTTATCTTCCCATTTTTTTATTTTTTCAATTTTTTCTTTTATTTCTTTTACTGTCCACTCAAGTGTAATTTTGGCATATTTTTTGAATCTTAAAAAATCACTCTTTAAAATTCCATCTTCATGGTTTCCTTTCAATATTACATCAGCGTTTTTTTCTGCCAAATTTATACATTCTTTCGGATCAGGACCATAGCCAACAATATCACCACAGATTAAAAGTTTATCAATTTTGTTTTTTTCATAATATCTGATAGCGGATTGAAAACTTTCAAAATTTGAATGAATATCACTGATTATTCCAATTTTCATATAATTCCTTTAAGTTTTTAATAATTTCTTTTAAAGGTGGTCTTTTTTCAGGATTTTCTGATTTTGCTAAATTTATGATAGGATAAATTTTTTCAAATATTTCATAATTTGATAGTAATTCTTCAATCATTATACCGTACGAATATATATCGCTTTTAAAATCGCTAATTCCTTTTTTTCTTTCAGGTGCAAGATATTTATCAGTTCCTCCTATATATGTGGTTCTTTTAAAAAATCTTATCTTTTGAGCAAATCCAAAATCAATAAGTTTTAAATTTAGAAAATCTTTACTTATTAGAATATTTTCAGGTTTTATATCATTATGGACAATTTTTTTTAAATGTATGTACTCAATTGCTTCTCCAATTCTTATCAAAATCCTTAGAATTGTAAAATAGGGAATCTCTGAGTTTTTATTTAGAATGGTTCTCAAATTATTACCATCTATGTATTCCATAATCATATAATAAAGTTGCTCAATTTTACCAAATTTGTAAACTTTTATTATATCTGGATGAGAAAGACTTTTTAGTATTTTATATTCTTTTTTAAATGCATTTATCTGATGTTTTAGATTCCTATATGGATTAAGGATTTTTATGGCAATGGGTTTTTGTATATCTGCATTTTGTGGTATTCCTTTATAAATAGTAGAAGTCCCTCCCTGCCAAATAATTCCTTCTATTTTATAGTTTTCTATAATTTCTCCTTTTAATCTAAGTTTATATTGTTCCATAGTTTTAAAAGTTTTAAAAAAAAACAAGATAATTTTAATACAATTTTTATTTTTTTTCAAATAATTGATATAATATTTCTATGGAAGGAAAAAATAAAAAAAATATAATTGTTGGGGTTACAGGTTCTATTGCGGTTTATAAAAGTTGTGAAATTATCAGAAGTTTGAAAAAAAGAAATTGGAATGTTAAAGTTATTATGACAGAAAATGCAAAAGAATTTGTAAGTCCCTTAACGTTTGAAACATTATCAAGAAATCCAGTTTATTCAGAGATGTTTATAAGAAATTATAAAGAGGACCATATTTCTCTCTCTGACTTTGCTTCAATAATTTTAATCTGTCCTGCAACAGCAAACATAATTGGTAAGATTGCATCTGGAATATGTGATGATCTTTTAACTACAACCATTTTTGCATTCGATGGACCTGTGATTTTTGCTCCTGCAATGAATGAAAAGATGTGGTTAAATAAAATAGTAAAAGAAAATGTAAAGAAGTTAAAAAAATATGGGTATTATTTTATTGAACCTGAAAAGGGTGAACTTGCCAATGGTAGAATTGGAGTAGGACGACTTGCTGAAATAGATAAAATTGTTGAATTTGTGGAGGAGATTTATAATAAATTTTCTAAATAATTATTTTGTAAAAGGAGAATATTTATCAGAGCCTGTTTTATTGTCAGGAATATATGCACCAATTCCTTCAATCTCTCTTGCCTTTGAAGAATAAAACATTCTACTTGCTGCCCATATATTCTTCTCATAAAAGGGATAAACGTAAGTTCCAGGAGGCACGATTTCGTCAACTTTTTTTAACTCTTCATCAGTAAGTTTTACATCACATGCCAAAAGTCCAGAAAGTAAATAATTTAAAGTTCTTGCTCCATAAATTACAGAACTTACTCCTGGCATATGCATAAGAAAGGCAAGTGAAAATTCAGCAAGAGATATTCCTCTATTTTCTGCAAGTGGTATTAATTTTTCAATAACATCCAATGATTTTTCTATTATTTCATCCCTTTTTTCAATTCTCTTTTTTAATCTTCCTTCTCTTATTTCTATTCCCTTTCTATATTTCCCTGATAAAAAACCACTTGCAAGAGGGTAAAAAGGAGTTATTCCAATCCCATATCTTATTGCCATAGGTATTAGTTCGTTTTCGATACTCCTATCAAGAATGTTATAGGGTGATTGTTCACTTACAAATCTTGTCCACCCATATTTTTCGCTTATAAAAATCCCTTCTAAAATTAAATATGTTGGATGTTTAGATGTTCCTATATATCTCACTTTGCCATCCCTTACAAGTTTATCAAGAGCATATAATGTTTCTTCCATAGGTGTATTTGGGTCAACTACATGGATTATATAAAGATCTATATAATCAGTTTGTAATCTTTTTAGACTTGCTTCACAAGAATCTATAATATGTTTAATACTTGCTCCATAATCATTTGGTCCTTCGCCCATATACCATCCAAATTTTGTTGCAAGAATTACTTTGTTTCTTTTACCTGTCTCTTTTAAAATTTTTCCAATAACTGCCTCGCTTTCACCATAACAATCTGCGGTATCAATAAAATTAATTCCATTATCAATTCCAACTTCTATTATCTTTTTTGCTTCATCATAATTTTGAAATGTAAATCCTACCATAGTTCCGATACATAATTTTGAAACACGCAATCCGCTTTTTCCAAGTTGTCTGTATTCCATTTTTAACCAGGCCCCACTTAAATAATTTTTTCCTCTCTAAGTTTTTTAAATAATTTTACTCTATCTGCCAATAAAGCTCCAAATCCTGTTGGAGTTGCAATTAGGTTACTAAGAAATTTAAGTGTTGAATTTAAAGAGATCAAGTTAAAAATTAAAATTCCAATAAAAATTGATAGAACCCAGATAGTTTTACTATCATTAAATTTATAAAAAATATTTCTTGCAAGGTAGATAAAGATAAATCCTCTTGAAAGATATAAAAGAGAGGCAAAAACAGTAACCAATATTAAACCAGTTGGAACTCCTACTATAGTAATCAAAAAAATCAAAATAAAAAAACTTAAAGTAATAATGGAGAAAATGCCTAAAAAAAAGGATTTCACAAAATTTCTTCCAGAAGATAATGTTGTAGATTGAAGTAAATTTGGGGTAATAAACAGAAGAAAAAAATATGTAAAAAACAAAGAAAAAAAGGAATATAAAAATTTCAATTTTTTTAAAATTGTTGTTCTCTCCTTTACTTTCTCACCATAAGGTTTTTTCCACTCAATCTTTCCCTTTATTTCTACATCAGGTAAAAAAATTTTTTCAGGAGAGTAATATACTAAATCTCCCATAATTTTTGTTCCCTTTTCAATTTCTATCTCTTTACCATGAAGGTTTAAATCCGAAAAAATACCCGAAAGTTTTATTTTTTCTCCATAAATATAACTTTTCTGTTTTATCTTTATATTTTTGAGAATAACATTATTTCCAATTATTCTTAAATTCCCTCCAATTTCTGAATTTTCTAAAGTTAAGTTTCTTGTTATACAAGTGAAACTTCCTCCTGTTTTACCATTAAAATTTATTTTATTACTGACAGAATAAAAATCGTTATCAGTAAAAAGGGTTATTTTTTGATTTAGAGCAGCAGAAATAAAATCTCCATTTATCTTTAGATTTCCATTTATCTCTTTTCCAATCCCAATAAATTCACTTTTAAATATACCAGATAAATAAATATTCTCACCTATTACAAAAACCTCTTCTTCAGAACCATTGAGTTTTATTTCATCTTTCATGAAAACTTTTGAAAAACAAATATTGGAAAAAATTAAAATTATAAAAAAGATTTTTCTCATTTTTTAATGACTTTCATCATAGGAATTTCATCACATTTTGGAAATTTAGGACAGTTAATGCAATCAACCCATATTTTATGTGGTAGTTTTTGCTTTGAAATTTTTACAAATCCCAATTTACTAAAAAAAATAGGATTGTTTGTAAGGACAAATACTTTTTTAATTTCAAGTTGTTCTGCTTCTTTTAATAATTCTTCTACTATTTTTTTCCCATATCCTTTTTTCTGATATTTCTTCTTTATCGCAATAGATCTTATTTCTGCAAGATCTCTCCAAATAATTTTTAAAGCACCACAACCAATAACTTTTCCATTTTTTTCTATTACTGAAAAATCTCTTATTCTTTCATAAATCTGATTTATAGATAGAGGAAGCATTTTTCCTTCTTCTGCAAATTTATTCACTATCTTTCTTATAAATGGCACATCTTCTAATTTACTTTTTCTGATTATAATATCTTCTTTTTTCATCTTATATATACCTTCCTGCCTATAATACTTACTCTTCCTTCAGCAATTAATCTTATTGCCAAAGGATATATTATATGTTCTTTTTCTTGAATTCTTTTATGAAGTGTTTCAGGAGTATCATCAGGTAAGATAGGAACAACTGCTTGTAAAATAATAGGTCCAGAATCAATTCCTTCATCAACAAAATGAACAGTACAGCCAGTAAATCTGACTCCATACTCAAGTGCTTGTTTCCAACTTTCAAGCCCAGGAAAGGAAGGGAGTAGTGATGGGTGAATATTTATAATCTTATTTGGGAAATTTTTTATAAATTTTTTTTTCAAGATACGCATAAAACCTGCAAGACAAACAAGATTTACCTTGTTTTCTTTTAAAACTTTAATATATTTATTTTCTGTTTCTTTATCAAGTATCGTTTTGTATTTTTCACATGGTATACAGATACTTTTAATTCCTTCTTTCTTAGCTCTTTCTAAAGCATATGCTTCAGGATTATCACTTATAACAATTCCAATTTTTATTGGTAAATTTTCTTCTTTTATATAATCTATTATTGCTTGAAGGTTCGTTCCTTTTCCAGAAGCAAGAACACCTATTGTAAACATTTTTTTATTTCCTCCAATTTTTTTGAAATTTTTTTTAATAATTTAACACATTCTTTTTTATTTTCCAATTTTTTTTCTTTTAGTTTTTTCTTTACTCCTTTAATTTTTAATCCATCTTTATAAATTAGCATTCGCACACTCTTTAATATTTCAATATCTTTATCTGTATAAATCCTATTACCTTTTCTATCCCTCATTATTTTAAGATTTAGTTGTTTTTCCCAATATCTTAAAATATGTGGTGGAATATCCAACAATTTTGAGACTTGTTTAATATAATAAAATTTACTTTTCATTCTTTTTTAAGCTCTCTAAGCATTAGTTTTTTTATTTCTTCTTTAACATCGCTATTTTCATAAATAATTCTATAAATTGCTTCTGTAATTGGAAGTTCAATTTTTAATTTCCTACTTAAACGATAAAAAGCTTCTGCTGTTGGAATTCCTTCAATTACCGTTTTTGCTTCTTTAAGATATTTTTCCTTTCCAACTTTTACAATACCTTCTCCAAAAGACCTGTTTCTGCTATACTTTGAAAAAGAAGTCGTTATTAAATCTCCAATACCTGAAAGTCCACGAAATGTTTTTTCTTTTCCTCCAAGAAAAGTTCCAATTTTAATCATTTCATTTAATCCTCTTGTAAGAAAAGAAGATTTTGTATTTATCCCAAGTTTGAGTCCATCAATTATACCAGCACCAATTGCTACTATATTTTTGAAAGAACCACCGATCTCTACTCCTATTACATCGATACTTGAATAAATTCTAAAATTTTCACAACTTATGACTTTTTGCAAGTATTCAGCAACACTTAAATTTTTAGAAGCAATTACTGCAGCAGTAGGATATCCTTTTACTATTTCTTTTGCAATTGTTGGTCCTGATAAAATAGCAAATTTATCTGTTTTAATATATTCAGAGAATATTTCAGACATTCTTTTGCATGTTTGGAATTCAAGTCCTTTTGTTCCTATTATAACATATTGGTCTTTATAAATTTCCTTTAGATTTTCAATCGTATTTCTAAAAAAAGAAGATCTCACAACAATTACAAGGATTTCAGAATTATTAACAACTTCCTTTAAAGAATTAGATATAATAATTTTTTTGGGAATCTTTACACCCTTGAAATAAATTTCATTTTCTCTTTTTTTGATCAATATTTCATAATTTTCTTTTAGAGGTTCCCATAAGTAAACTTCATATCTCAATTTATTAAAAATTATAGAAAGAGCAATACCCCAACCACCACTACCAATTATTCCTATTTTTTTTCCCATTGTAAATCAATCTTGTTTTCACTTTTATTTACAAGGCGTTTAATGTTTTCGCGGTGTGTATAAAGTATAAGAATGAAAATAAAAATACTTAAATAAAAGAGAAATTTGTCTTTTGTTAAAAAAATTGTAAAAAATGGGAGAAAAAAAGCTCCAGTAATTGAACCAAGAGAAACATATCTTGTAGAAAATACAATAATAATCCACACTATAAAAGATAATAATGCAGGAAAAGGTAAAAAACCGATTATAACTCCAAAACTTGTTGAAACTCCTTTTCCTCCTTTACCTTTTAGAAAAATAGAAAAAGAATGTCCTAAAATTGATAAAATACCACCCGAAAGAATTATAAGATTTGGGAATTTTATGATTTTACCTATATAAACTGGAAAAAAGCCTTTCAAAATATCAAAAATTAAAACTAAAATTCCAAGTTTCCATCCACATACTCTGTAAACATTAGTCGCACCTATATTACCACTTCCAAATTTACGAATATCTATTCTTTTAAAAAACTTACAAACTAAGTAACCAAAAGGAATAGAGCCTGAAAAATAACTTAAAATCAAATAGTATAATTTATTCACATTTTATAAATTGAGAAGTTCTTTAACTTTATCTACTGCACTGGCAGCATCTGGAGCATAACCATCGGCACCAATTTCATCAGCGAATTCTTGAGTAACAGGAGCTCCTCCAATAATTATTTTCACATTATCTCTTACTCCTTCTTTTTTCAAAACTTCAATTGTTTCCTTCATCTGGATCATCGTTGTTGTTAAAAGAGCACTCATTCCAATAACTTGTGCTCCTTCCTTTGCTGCTTGGACAAATTTTTCTGGTGGAACATCTATTCCAAGATCAACAACTTCAAAACCAGCTCCTTTCCACATCATAACTACAAGATTTTTTCCTATATCATGTAAGTCGCCTTTAACCGTTCCTATAGCAAGTTTAGCAATTGGTTTAATTCCTGATTGGACAATCAATGGTTCAAGTAAACTCATACCTTTATTCATTGCTCTTGCTGCTATTAAAACTTCAGGTACATAAAACTCATTATTTTTAAACTTCTCTCCAACAACACTCATTCCTGCAATCAATCCTTCATTCAATATTTTTTCTACAGGCACATTTTCTTTTATTGCTCTATCTACTAACTCTTCTGTTTTTTTCATATCACCTTTAATCACACTTTCCTTAATCCCATTTAATAAATCATTTGCCATTTTTCCTCCTTTTTTATTTGATATTGTTTTATTTAATCATAACTTTTTATTTTGTCAAGAAAATTTTAACAAAAATTAATTAAATGTATTTTACATCAGACAATAAAAATTGTAAAATTTAAAATTAGGGCGGTTAGCTCAGTGGTTAGAGCACTACCCTTACAAGGTAGGGGTCGCAGGTTCAAGTCCTGCACCGCCCACTTTTTAATTGAAACTTATTTACCACTATTTCATCTAATTTTTAAAAAAGGAGGGAAAAATGGCTGAAAAAATTATAGGAATAGACCTTGGTACAAGTAATTCTTCTGCAGCAATTATGGAGGGAGATAAACCTGTTATTATACCAAGTGCTGAAGGAACAACAATTGTTGGTGGTAAAGCATTCCCATCTTATGTAGCATTTACAAAGGATGGTCAAGTCCTTGTTGGAGAACCTGCAAGAAGACAGGCAGCAGTTAATCCTGAAGGAACTGTTTTTGCAGCAAAAAGGAAAATGGGAACAGATTTTAAATACCACATTTATGGAAAGACATATACTCCAGAGCAAATTTCTGCTTTTATATTACAGAAAATAAAGAGAGACGCTGAGCAATTTCTTGGTTATCCAATTAAAAAAGCAGTTATTACTGTTCCTGCATATTTCAATGATAATCAGAGACAAGCAACTAAGGATGCTGGCACGATTGCAGGTCTTGAAGTGGTTCGTTTAATTAACGAACCAACTGCTGCATCGCTTGCTTATGGACTTGATAAATTAAAAGAAGAATTGAAAATCCTTGTTTTTGATTTTGGTGCAGGAACACTTGATGTAACAATAATGGAAATGATGGGAGGAGTGTTTAAAGTTTTATCTACAAGTGGAGATACTCAACTTGGTGGAACAGATATGGATAATGCATTGATTGAATATATAGTTGAACAGTTTAAAAGAGAAACTGGAATTGATTTAAGAAATGATAAGATGGCGATGATGCGTTTAAAAGAAGCCGCAGAAAAAGCAAAAATAGAATTATCTTCTGTTGTTGAGACAGAAATAAACTTACCTTTTATAACTGCAGATCAAACAGGACCAAAACACTTAATAATGAAAATAAATAGAGCAAAACTTGAAGAATTAGTGTCTCCAATTATTGATAGATGTAAAGGTCCAGTGGATAGAGCAATTGAAGATGCTAAACTTAAAAGGTCTGAGATAAATAAAGTTATACTTGTCGGTGGACCAACAAGGATGCCCATTGTTCAAAAATTTATTCAGGAATATATTGGAATTCAACCAGAAAGAGGTGTTGATCCTATGGAATGTGTTTCAATTGGTGCAGCAATTCAAGGAGCAATTCTTGCGGGTGAAATGAAGGATAAAGATATTTTACTACTTGATGTTACTCCACTGTCTCTTGGGGTTGAAACACTTGGAGGGATTTTCACAAAAATAATTGAAAGGAATACTACTATCCCTGTAAAAAGAAGTCAAATATTCACAACTGCTGCTGATAACCAGACATCTGTTGAGATAAATGTTTTACAAGGAGAAAGACCAATGGCAAAAGATAATCTTTCTCTTGGTAGATTTCACCTGGATGGTATTCCACCTGCTCCAAGAGGTGTCCCACAAATTGAAGTTACTTTTGATATTGACGCTAACGGAATTTTACATGTTTCTGCAAAAGATCTTGGAACAGGAAAAGAACAATCAATAAGAATAACAGGTTCAAAGAAATTATCACAGGAAGAAATTGATAGGATGATTAAAGAAGCCGAGAGATATGCAGAACAGGATAAAAAATTAAAAGAATTAGCAGAACTTTCAAATCAAGCGGATTCATTGATTTATACTGTTAATAAAACACTGAAAGAACACGGAGATAAATTAACTGAACAAGAAAGAAGAGAAATTGAAGAGAAAATTTCTAATCTTAAAAAAATAATTGAATCGGAGACAAAAACAGCAGAACAGATTAGAAAAGGAATTGAAGAACTTGAAACTTCCTCTCATAAACTTGCTCAAATTTTATATCAAAAGGCACAGCAATCTCAGACAACTTCACAAAGTCAAGGGCAGGCAACTACAGAAGAAAAACCAAAAGATGAAAAGGTAGTGGATGCAGAATATAAAGTAGAAGACGAAAAAAATAAAGAGTGATAAATTTTTTAAACTTTAATTTATTGAATAAGTTTTAAATGTTTTAACGTTGTTAAAACAGATCTTTCGTATTCATCAAGTTTTAATTGTATATATTTTATTGCTTGTTCGATATCAGGGATTAAGACATATTCTAATGCATTTACTCTTCTTCTTGTTCTTTCTATCTCTTCAGCAAAACTGATTAATTTATTCTCAATTTCATATAAACTAAATAATTTCCTTAAAATTCCCATACCTTCTTTAATCAAAAGATTTTGGTAAGGTGATAAAAAATAATTAAAAACAAATTGCCCTGAAATATTCGTTTCTATTTCATTCATAGGTATATTAAAAATCCTTCTTTTATTTAACTTATAATCAAATTCAATAAACGGTATTTTCAAAAATGACTTCCATTTTTTTTCATCAAAAATTCCTCTTACTATCAAGACCTTTTTGCAAAAATCTATAAACTCATTTTCAATCAGATCTCTTTCTTTTTTAACAAGTTTAATAAGTTTTCTAAATTCAATTAGAAGTTGTTCTTCTTTATCTTTTAGAAGTTTATGGCCTCTTTTTGCAATATTAATTCTCTTTTTTAACTTTAATAATTCCATCCTTGTTGGACTTACTTTTGTCTTCACTTTAATCCTCCCAGAATTCTTCCATTATTTTTGGAGGGATTCTCTTTATATCTGATTTTGGTAAAATTTTAATCAATTTCCATCCAAGATTTAATGTTTGTTCAATAGTTCTATTTTCATCTAAACCCTGATTGATAAATTCTTGTTCAAACTTTCTTGCAAAATTTAAATGTGCAATATCTGATTCTGTTAAAGCCGCTTCTCCTAATACCATAGCAAGTTCTTCTGCTTCTTTCCCTCTTGCATAAGATGCAAAAAGTTGACTTGCGAGATAGGGATGATCTTCTCTTGTATGTTTTTCACCAGTTTCTTTTTCAACTCCAATACCTTTATCTCTTAATCTTGAAAGTGAAGTTAATATATCAATGGGTGGATAAATCCCTTTTAAATGTAATGCTCTTGATAAAACAATTTGTCCCTCTGTTATATAGCCAGTTAAATCTGGTATTGGATGTGTTTTATCATCCTGTGGCATTGTTAAAATTGGTATTTGTGTTATTGAACCTGGTTTTCCTTTAATTCTTCCTGCTCTTTCATATATTGTTGCAAGGTCAGTATATAAGTAAGAAGGATATCCTCTTCTTCCAGGTATTTCATTTCTTGCTGCTGATATTTCTCTTAGAGATTCCGCATAATTTGTCATATCTGTCAAAATTACAAGAACATGCATACCAAGTTTATAAGCAAGATATTCAGCAGAAGTCAATGCAATTCTTGGTGTTGATATCCTTTCAATTGCAGGTTCATCAGCAAGATTTATAAATATTACACATCTTTCAATCGCACCTGTAGAAATGAATTGTTCTTGAAAGAATTGTGCTTCTTCAAAAGTAATTCCCATTGCAGCAAAAACAATAGCAAATTTTTCTTCTTTTTCACCTAAAATTTTTGCCTGTTTTACTATTTGAGTTGCAAGTAAATTGTGAGGTAGTCCTGAGCCAGAAAAGATTGGGAGTTTCTGTCCTCTGACTAAACTATTTAATCCATCAATTGCAGAAATTCCTGTTTGAATAAATTCTGAAGGATAATCTCTTCTTGTTGGATTGATAGGGGAGCCATTAATATTAAGATATTCTTCTGGAATTATTTCTGGACCTCCGTCTCTTATTTTCCCTAATCCATTAAATATTCTGCCTAAAATAGAGGGAGAAACTCCAAATTCAATAGGTTTACCTGTAAACCTTACTTTTACTTCACTCAAACTTAATCCAGAAGTACCTTCAAAAACCTGAACAAGTGCTTTATCATTTTCTACTTCAAGAACTTTTCCAAGTCGTCTTTCATCATTCTGAATAATTTCAACGAGTTCACCATATTTAACACCTTCAACTCCTTCTATTAGAATTAAAGGACCTACAATATTTTCCACACTTTCATATTTTTTTAAAGAATTTATTATGTTTTTCATAATGAAATAGATTATAATAATAAAAGAAACGGTTGTCAACAAAAAGGAGAAGAAAAATGTCAATGAATTATAAAAAAGCAGGTGTAGACGAAAACAAAGCAGAAAAACTTGTTGAATTTATAAAAATTAAAGCAAAAGAGACATTTACAAAAGATGTAATTGGAGATATTGGATTATTTGGTGGTTTTTTTAAAATCCCTCAAAGATATAAAAATCCTGTTTTTGTTTCCTCAACAGATGGAGTTGGAACCAAAATTTTAATTGGACAAAAAATGGGTATTTTTAAAAATCTTGGAATTGATCTTGTTGCAATGAATTGTAATGATGTTTCTGTTTGTGGTGCAGATGTTTTATTTTTTCTTGATTATATAGCAGTAGGAGAGATTAAGGGGAAAAGAGAACAAGAGATAATTGAAGGTATTATTGAAGGATGTAAATATGCCTGTTGCAGTTTAATTGGAGGGGAGATTGCTCAGATGAGAGATGTGTATGGAAAAGATGGATTTGATCTTGCTGGTTTTTGCGTTGGAATTGTTGAAAAGGAGAATATAGTAGATGAAGATAAGGTTAAAGAAGGAAATATTTTGATAGGAGTTGCTTCAAATGGATTACATAGTAATGGTTTTTCACTTGTTAGAAAAATTTTTAAGAAAAAAGATTACACAAAATATTATAGTGAACTTAAACAAACTTTGGGAGAAGAACTTTTAAAACCGACTTATATTTATTCTCCTTTACTCTCTGACCTTTTTTCAAATAGATTGGTGAATGCTTGTGCTCATATAACAGGTGGAGGAATACCAGGAAATTTAATTAGAGTAATTCCAGAGAATAAAATGTGTGTGATAGAAAAAAGATTATGGGAAATTCCTGTAATATTTGATATAGTTCAAAAAAAGGGAAAAATATCAGAAAAAGAAATGTTTAATGTTTTTAATATGGGGATTGGATTAATTCTTATAGTAAATAAGGAAAAAGCGGAAAAAAATTTAGAAATAATAAAAAAACATAAATTTCAAGCGTACATTATAGGAGAAGTAAAAAGAGGTGAAAAGAAAGTTGAAATATTATGAAAGCTCTCTTTGTAAATCCACCTATTTATGATTTTTCAGCATATGATTTATGGTTAAAACCACTTGGTTTTTTAAAAATTATAGATTTGTTTAAAAAAAATAAATTTGAAATTTTTTATTTTGATTTTATGGACAGAAATCACAAATTTTATGATAATTATAGAAGTAAAAAAGAGAAATTTGGCTGCGGTAAGTATTTTTATAAAGAGGTAGAGAAACCTGAAATATACAGAAATATACCAAGAAAATATAAGAGATTTGGTCTTCCTATAGAAATTTTTATTGAATTTTTAAAGGAAATAGGGAGTTTAGATTTTATTTTTATTACAACAGGAATGACTTATTGGATTTTGGGTGTTAAAGAAGTCATAGGGATAATAAAAAAGTTCTATCCGCAAGTTCCCATTATTATCGGGGGGATATACGCAAGCTTTTGTTACGATGATGCTAAAAATTTAAGTGTTGATTATGTATTTAAAGGAAAAGATATTTTTAAATTTTCTTATGAATTTTCTTCAAGATTTGGTATAAATATAAAAATCCCTGAAAAAATAGAACCATGTTGGGATGTTTATGAAAAACTTGACTATTTAGTTGTCAAAACTTCTTATGGTTGTCCTTTTTTTTGTTGGTATTGTGGAATTAAACAGATTGAACCCGAGTATAAGAGAAGGGATTTTGAAGAAGTTTCAGAAGAAATAATTAAAAATGTAGAAAAGTTTAAAATAAAAGATATTGCTTTTTATGATGATGCTTTACTTTTTAATTTCAGGGAGCATCTTTATAAAATATTGGAAAAGTTAAAAAAATATAATAAAAATTTAAGATTTCATACTCCTAATGGTATTCATCCAAAATTTATAAAAAGAGAGGTTGCTTATATTTTAAAAGAATTAAATTTTAAAACAATTTGTCTTTCACTTGAAACAATTGATAAAAGTAGGGAACAAGAATCAGGGTATAAAGTAGATTTTTCAGAATTTGAAAATTCTGTTAAATATTTAATAGATGCTGGATTTACAAAAGAAGAAATTGGTGTTTACATTCTTGCTGGACTACCAGAACAAAAACCTCAGGAAGTAATAGAGACAATACAGGTTTTGAAGAATTATCCTGTAAAAATAAAAATAGCAGAATATTCACCAATTCCAGGAACAGTAGATTTTGCAATTGCTAAAAAAATTTATCCTGATTTACCAATTTCAAATCCACTTTTTCAAAACAATTCAATTTATCCATTATGGAATTTTGATAATAAATGGATGACAATTAATTATATAAAACAATTAGCAAAAAATTAAAAGAATAAAAAGGAGGATAAATGGACCTATCAATATGGAGTAATTTTTATAATGATTTAAATTATGAAGATGCATTGGAAAGAATAAAAAAAGCTGGATTTAATTATTCGGAATTATCAGACAGTCATTTTGGAGATATATTTATAAAGAAGGAATTTGAAAAATTAATTGATATAAAAGAAAAGATTAAAATAAAAACATTTCAAGTCCATGCTCCAATATTATCTCTTTATGAATCCCAAGAAAAACAAATTATTGAAAGATTGGTTGATTTGGCAGATATTAGAAAAGATGTAAGAGAAAGAGAAGTAAATTGTATTATTGAGTATATTAAATGGTGTAAAATTGTTGGTATAGATTGTATTGTTGTTCATCCGGGAGGAATAAAAGGTTATGATACTTGGGAGGAGTTTAAAATGATTGAAGATTTAAATTTGGAAAGTTTCAAAAAAATTGCTGAAAAATCTGAAAAAGAAAAAATAAAGATTGCAATAGAAAATTGTGGTTTAAAAATTGGTAATAAAAAATATTTTCCATACAAAACGGCAGAAGAATTGCTCCAACTTATAGAAAAAATTGGTTCAAAATACATTGGAATATGTCTTGATACAAGTCATGCTAATGTCTCAAAAGTCAACATTAAAGAATTTATAAAAACAGCAAAAGAAAAGATATATGCAACACACATAAGTGATAATTTTGGAGAAAATGATGATCATCTTTTTCCATTTTCAGGAAAAATAAACTGGAAGGAAGTGATGGATGCATTAGATGAAATAAATTTTGATGGGATTTTGAATTTTGAAGTTCCAGGAGAAAATAGATGTCCATTAGAAATAAGAGATATTAAAATTAAATATGCTTTTGAAATAGGAAATTATTTGATAAAAAAGAAAAATAAATTTAGAAGTTGCGAAAATAAAAGAATGACCTGAATTTCTGCTTTTCACCTTGTAGATAGAATTGCAAAAACTTGACAGATTTTAATCAATAAAGTATAATTTTAAAAATTTTTTAAAAAGGAGGTCATGATGACTGCTATAATTGGTGGGATAATTGCGATTGCTATAGGAATATTGCTTGCTGTACCAGGACCACTTGGGAGAGCAACTTTATGGTTTATAGGAGGAGGAATAGTTGTTTTGCTTATCCTCGGAGGAATAATTGCTATAGCAGCAGGAATTTCAGATATAAAGGATAAATTAGAAGAGAAAAGAGAGAAAGAAAAGGAAAAAGAAGAAAAGAAAGAAGAAACCAAAATTGAAGAAAAAAAGGAAAGTTAATCTTTTAAAACAAGGTTTATAATTTTGTTTTTGATGTAAATCTTATTTTTTATTTCTTTCCCTTCAAGAAATTTTCTGAATTTTTCTTGATTTTTTATCAATTCATAAATCTGTTCTGCATCTAAGCAAGGAGGAACTTCAATATTTCCTCTTATTTTTCCATTTATCTGTACTCCTATACTTATTTTTTCTTCAATGGTTTCAATTTCTTCATAAGATGGCCAGTTCTCATTAAATAAAAAGTTTTTCTCATTCAAATCTTCCCACATTTCTTCACATATATGAGGAGTAAAAGGATAAAGAATTTTTATAAATTTTTTCCAGCAATCTATAAGAACACCTTTTGAAACATTTTTATTGCTAAGTTCTTTATTTAAAAAATTAATGAATTCCATCATTTTAGCAATACATGTATTAAATTGAAACTCTTTCTCAATATCTTCAGTTACACCTTTTATTGTCTTGTTTATCATAAATTTTAATTTTCCATCATTTTTATCATTCTGTTCTGAGTAGTTTTTAATTTCAAAATGTAATTTCCATACTCTATTTAAAAATCTCCAGCAACCTTCAATACCTTTTTCACTCCATTCAAGGTCAACCTCAGGAGGAGCAGCGAAAAGAATGAAAAGTCGTAAAGTATCTGCACCATATTTTTTTATCATATCTTCAGGATCAACAACATTTCCTTTTGATTTTGACATTTTTGCTCCATCTTTTATTACCATTCCTTGACAGAGCAAGTTTTCAAATGGTTCTTCAAAATCGACAAAACCTAAATCATATAAAACTTTTGTAAAAAATCTACTATAAAGTAAATGTAAAATTGCATGTTCTATTCCTCCGATATATTGATCGACAGGCATCCAATAATTAACTTCATTTTTATCAAATGGTATATCTTTTATATCTTTAGATGCATATCTTAAAAAATACCATGAAGAGTCAACAAAAGTGTCCATAGTATCTGTCTCTCTTTCACCATTACTTCCACAGATAGGGCACTTACATTTTAAAAATTCTTTAACATACTTTAATGGCGACTCTCCTTTTCCTGTAATTTTTACTTCATCAGGTAGTTTTACTGGCAAGTTTTTTTCATCTTCAGGGACAATTCCACATTTTGGACAATAAATTATTGGGATAGGTGTTCCCCAGTATCTCTGTCTTGAAATACACCAGTCCTTTAATCTGTAATAAACTGCTCTTTTTCCTTTATTTAATTTCTCAAGATATTTTCTCACCTCTTCCTTCCCTTTTTCACTATCAAGTCCATCAAAAATTCCAGAATTAATCATTATACCTGGGTTTTCATATGCTTTTTCAAGTTTATTGGGAATTTCTTTCCATTGAGGATTTTTTATAACAATTTTTATAGGAAGATTATACTTTTGTGCAAACTCAAAATCTCTTTGGTCATGTGCTGGAACTGCCATAACTGCGCCTGTTCCATATTCCATCAAAACATAATTTCCAATCCAGATAGGGATTTTTTCTTGAGTAATTGGATGGAGGGCAAAAATTTTTGTGTCAATCCCTTCTTTTTCAATTTTAAGAATATCTTGAACAGTTAAACTTGCTTTTTTTATTTTTTCCGTAAATTTCTCTATCTCTGTACTAATTGGGGAGATTTTTAAAATTTTTTCTATTAAAGGATGATATGGAGATAAAACAAGATAAGTTACTCCCATTAAAGTATCACTTCTTGTAGTAAAAACACTCAAAATTTCATCCAATTTTGGAATATAAAAATATATTTCACATCCTTCGCTTTTCCCAATCCAGTTTTTCTGCATAGTTATTACTCTTTCGGGCCAATTTTTAATTCCAGAAAAATCAAGCAATCTTTCAGCATATTCTGTAATTTTTATAAACCATTGTTCAAGATTTCTGTTTTCTACAATCTCTCCACATCTCCAGCATTTACCATCTATAACCTGTTCATTCGCAAGCACTGTTTGGCAAGATGGACACCAGTTAGCAGGAGATTTCTTTTTATATACAAGTCCTTTTTTAAAAAATTGGATAAAAAAATATTGGTTCCACCTATAATACTCTGGGTCACAAGTAATTACTTCTCTTTCCCAACAATAGGAAATACCAAGTCGTTTCAATTGTCTCCTTATTGTATCAATATTTTTATAAGTCCATTCTTTCGGATGAATATTTTGTTTAATTGCAGCATTTTCGGCAGGCAACCCAAAAGCATCATATCCTATGGGGTGTAAAATGTTGTATTTGTTCATTACCTTATATCTTGCAACCACATCTCCTATTGTATAATTTCTAACATGTCCCATATGGATTTGTGCAGATGTATAAGGAAACATTTCAAGAATATAAAATTTTTTCTTTTCTTTATTATATTTTGCTTCAAATAATTTACTTTCTTCCCATTTTTTCTGCCATTTAATTTCAATTTCTTCAGGATTATACTTTTCCATATTTTTCTCCTATTTTTTTAATAATCTCAATATTTCTTTTATCCTCTTTTAAACTTACTTTTGGAGTTTCAATTATAAAAGGTAAATTCCCAAAATAGTCGTCTTTTATTATTTGTTCAAATCCTTTTATTCCAATTTTCCCTTTTCCTATATGTTCATGTCTGTCTTTTTTTGAATTTAATTCTGTTTTGGAATCATTTGCATGAATTAATAAAATATAACTCAAAGGTATAAATTTTTCAATATTTTTTTTAACTTCATCAAATTTTCTTAAATTATAACCTGCCTGAAAAGCATGTGCAGAATCAAAACAAATGCCATAATTATTACCAATTTTTTCAAATATTAAAGAAAAGTGGTCAAATTTATATCCAAGAGAAGTGCCCTGTCCAGAAGTATTTTCAATTAAAATTTTTATTTTAGAGTTTGTTATTTTTTTTAGTGAATCAATAACATTTTTAAACCCTTTTTTTTCTCCCTGTCCTTTATGGAATCCAGGATGAACAACATAGAAATCTACATCTAATTTTTCACTTTCTTCTAATTCTTTTTCTAACAGATTTATAATTTCTTTCCTTTTTTTAATCTCGTTTTCGGCAATGTTCAATATATAAGGCATATGTACTACGACTGGTTTTATTTTCTTTTTTTTAATACTCTGCTTAAATCGCTCTATTTCTTGTTCTTCCCTTTCTTTTCTTTTCCAACTTCTTGGATTTGAAAGAAAAATTTGGAAACAATTAGAATTTAAATATTCGCAAAATTCAATAACTTTGTCTAATCCTTCTCCTATCCATAAATGTGCTCCTATCTTCATAAAAAAATTTTAATTTTTTAAAATTTATTAGTCAAAATTTGACAAGAGAGTTAATAGTGTTATACTTAAAGTTTAAAAAAGGAGGTAAAAATGAAAATAGGATGTCAGGAAACATTATTGCCAGGAAATAGTATAAAAGAAAAATTTAAACTTGCTAAGGAAATTGGATTTGAAGGAATAGAGGTTATTGGAAGAAACTTGCTTGAAAATCCAGAAAATATAAAAGAGTATAAAAAAATTTCTGAGGAAGAAGGGATTAAAATTTCAAGTATATGTGCTGGTTATAGAAATTTCCTTCTTGAATCAGAAGTTGAAAATAGAGAAAAAGCAAGAAAAGATATTAAAAATTTACTTGAAATAGGTAAAGAACTTGGTGTAGTCGGATTAATTCTTGTCCCTATCTTTGGTGGGCCGAAAGTTCCAAATCTTACACCATATAAAAATGCTTATGAACTTGAAAAAGAATTATTATTTTCTCAATTACCAGAGATTGTTGAAAAGGCAGAACAGACAAAATGTTGTTTATTACTTGAACCTCTTAATAGATATGAAACTCATTTTTTAAATAGATTAGAACAGGCAGTTGAATATTGTGAGAAAATAAATAGTCCATATTTAAAAATAATGGCAGATTTTTTTCATATGAATATAGAAGAAGCAAATATTTATGAATCAATAAAGAAAGCAAGTAAATGGATTGCTCATATTCATCTTGCAGATAGTAATAGAATTCTACCTGGGATGGGTCATACTGATTTTGAAAGTGGATTTAAAGCACTTAAAGAAATCAATTTTAAAAATTATATGATTCTTGAATGTGGAGTTCCAGAGCCAAAAAAAGAAAATCTTGAAAAAAGTTTAAAATTTATGAAAGAAATATTGAAAAAAATTTAAAAAGGAGGAACAAAATGGAAGTTAAGATTGGATTTATTGGTTGTGGAGGTATAGCAAATGCTCATATGAATGCTTTATCAAAGATTGAAGGAGTTAAATTTGTTGGAATGTGTGATGTTGATGAAAATAGAGCAAAAGCAGCAAGTGAAAAATTTGGAGGTAAAGTATATACTGACTATAAAAAAATGCTTGAAGAATTAGAATTGGATGCCTGTTATATATGTTTACCTCCATTTGCCCACCAAGGTCAAGAGGAACTATGTATAGAAAAAAACATTCCATTTTTAGTTGAAAAACCAATTCATTTAGATAAAAATAAAGCAAAAAAAATAGTTGAAAAAATAAAAGAGAAAAATTTAATTACAGCAGTTGGATATCAAGATAGATATCAAGACATAATTTCCTTAATTAAACCATTTTTCTCAGAAAAAAATTTAGGATTTTTAAGTGGCTGGTGGGTTGGTGGAATGCCACAAGTTTACTGGTGGAGAAGAAAGGAATTATCTGGAGGTCAGGCAGTTGAACAAACAACACATATTTTTGATATGACAAGATATCTTGTAGGAGAACCAGTTGAAGTTTTTGCAGTTAAACGGATAGGATTAATGAAGGATGTTGAAAATTATAATATAGAAGATGCATCAGCAGTCAGTATTTGTTATGAAGATGGGACTTTCGGTATTATTTTTTCTGGATGCTTTTTGAAGGTTCCTGGAAAATGTGGAATTGACTTTTATTTCAAGGATAAAGTTGTTGAATATACAGAGAGACAAAAAGTTAAAATAAATTATGGAAATAAAATTGAAGAAGTTTACGAAAAAGGAGACCTTCTTTTAAGAGAGGATAGTGCTTTTATTGAAGCAGTGAGAACAAAAAACCAATCTTTAATAAAATCCTCTTATGAGGATGGATATAAATCTCTTGTTTTTACTTTAGCAGCCAATGAGGCAATGGAAAAAAATAAGGTTATAAAAGTTAAGTTTTAAAAAGGAGGAGATAAAAATGATAAAAGTTGGCATTATTGGTGCTGGTGGGATTTCACAGGTTGCACATATCCCAAATTTACAAAAATTAGAAGATGTAAAAGTAGAAGCAATATGTGATATAAATCAAGAAAAATTGAATTTTGTTGCAGAAAAGTTTAATATACCACAGAAATTTACTGATTGGGAAAAAATGATTGAGGAAGATTTAGATGCCGTTGTTATTTGTTCGCCCAATTCTTTTCATGCAATTCAGTCAATAAAAGCAATGGAAAATGGAAAACATGTTTTATGTGAAAAACCAATCTGTTTAACAGTTCAAGAAGCAGAAGAAATTTTTAAAACAGTTGATAAAACAAAAAGAGTTTTTATGGGTGCCTTTCCAAGAAGGTTTATTGGAGAAACATTAGTATTAAAAAAACTTGTAAATGATGGTTTTTTTGGAGAAATTTATTATCTAAAAGCAAGTTATTTAAGAAGAAGAGGAATACCTGGTCTTGGAACATGGTTTACAAGTAAAAAACTTGCAGGTGGTGGACCAATGATGGATGTTGGAGTTCATATGATAGATATGGTTTTGTATATTGCTAATTTAACAGATCCCAAAATAGTTTTTGGAGCAACTTTTGAAAAGTTTAAAGATAGAGCAGTGGATGGAGGATGGCCTCCAGTAGAAACGAGAAAAGGAGATGTACCAACAGGAAAAATGGAAGTAGAGGATTTAGCAAGTGGTTTTGTTAAATTTTCAAATGGAGCAGTTTTATTTGTTGAAGCAAGTTGGGCAGGGAATTCTGAAGTTGGACTTAAAGGGAGTTTATTTGGAACAAAAGCAGGTGCTCAATTGCCAGACCCACTTGATCCTAAAAATCCTGTTAGAATATATACTGAAACAAATGGAGTAATAAGTGATATCATTCCTGAAATTCCAAAGGTAGATGCTTATTTTGAAGAGGTTAAATATTTTATTGAATGTATAAAAGAGGGAAAAGAACCAATTACAAAAAAAGAAGAAATAATAAGTGTTGTAAAAATAATAGAGGGAATATATAAATCAGCCGAAACAAATACTCCTGTAATATATTAATTTTTGAAAAATGTTTTTTAAAATAGATGAATTGTATTTTAGAGAAAAAGATATAGAAATTGAAAAGCAGCAACTTATTGATGAAGGTAAAGATATAAGTGAAATTGAGCAAGAATTTGAGTTATTAAAAAAAATCCTTAAAGACACCGACTCAGTTTTAGTTCAGAATAAAATTCTTTCACTATTTACAAAATGCGAGGATTTACCACTAAGAAAAGATTATAATTATTATGAACCAATTTATTTAGAAGATATTAAGAAAGAATGGGGAAATAATTTTTATGAAACAAAGAAAACCCTTCAAGGAAAAGAAATTAAAGAGAAAATTTATGGAGCTTGGCTTGGTAGATGTGCAGGATGTTTACTTGGAAAGATATTTGAAGGATGGCATAGAGAAAAAATAAGAAGTTTTTTAAAAGAAATAAGGCAATTTCCTTTAAAATATTATGTCAGCAGTAATAATCTTGATTTAGAAATTTTTGAAAGTTATAATGCAAGACAAAATTTATGTATAAACAGAATTAAAAATATGGTTGAAGATGATGATTTAAATTATACTGTTCTTGCTTTAACTCTATTAGAAAAATATGGATATAATTTCACCAAATTTGATTTTGCTAAAAATTTTATTGAAAAAATCCCTATTTTAAGAACACATACAGCAGAAAGAGTAGTTTACAAAAATCTTGTAAATCTTATATCTCCTGAAAGGTCTGCTTTTTACCTAAATCCTTACAGAGAATGGATTGGTGCGCAGATAAGAACTGATTTTTATGGATATATAACACCTGGAGAGCCAGAAAAGGGTGTTGAACTTGCTTATAAAGATGCCTCAGTTACTCATATAAAAAATGGTGTTTATGGAGCAATGTTTATAACTGCTTTGATATCTATTTCTTTTTTTGAAACTGATATTTTGAAAATTATAGAATATGGTCTTAATTATATCCCACAAAGATCCAGATTAGCACAGGCAGTAAAAGAAATCATTGATTTTAGAAAAAAAGGTCTTTCTTATGAACAAGTTTCAGATATAATTCATAAAATTTGGGATGAAAAAAATCCACATCATTGGTGCCATGTGATAAGTAATGCCCAGATAGTTTTAATAGGTCTTTTATGGGGAAATGGTGACTTTGGAGAATCAATTTGTAAAGCAGTTGAAATTGGATTTGATACAGATTGTAATGGTGCAACTGTTGGTTCAATTATTGGAGTAATTTTGGGTAAAAAAAATTTGCCAGAAAGATGGATAGAACCATTGAATGATACATTAGAGACAGGAGTTTCAGGTTTTAGTAAAGTTAAGATATCTGAACTTGCAGAAAGAACTTATAATATATTTGAAAAAGAAAGGAGTCAAAATGGATAAAGTGAGAATAGGGATAATTGGTTGTGGTGGTATAAGCAATTGCCATATAGATGGAGTTAAAATACTTGTTGAAAATGGATGCAAAGAGATAGAGATAACTGCTCTGTGTGATGAAAACAGAGAAAATGCTGAAGATAAGAAAAATAAAATTATGCAATTTCAAAAAAATGAGCCACTCATTTTTTCTAACTATGAAAAGGTTATTTCAAAAAATATATGTGATGGATTTGTTTTATGTCTACCTCATTTTCTACATCACACAATTGGGATGGAATTAATTAAAAACAATTATCATGTAATGATAGAAAAACCACTTGCATTGACTTTAAAAATTGGGAAAAAACTTGTTAAAGAAGCGAAAAAAAGAAATTTAGTTTTGTCAGTTGCAGAGAATGTCAGAAGATATTTGGGACCAAGAGCAATAAATTGGATAATTAAAAATAAAAAATATGTAGGGGATATAAGATTTGCTCTTGTAAATTTAGTTATTGATTCTCCTTTTGATTATACTAAATACGCAATGAAATGGAGAGGAGTTAAATTATTAAGTGGTGGTGGAATGATTATGGATAGTGGGCATCACTTTGCTGATATGCTTTTATATCTTTTCGGAGATGTTGAAGATGTATATTGTAAAATAAAAAGATATGATGAGAGGATTATAGAAGAACTTCCGATTTTAAAAAAAGCAAAGGCAGATGTTGAAGATACTTGGGATGCATTAATAAAATTCAAAAATGGAATTTTTGTTAACTGGGTTTATTCAAGGGCAGCTTCTGGTTTTAATCTAAATTTTGGATTATATTTTGGTGAATTTGGTGCTATAAAAGATAAAGGATTTGTCTTTCATCCTTTCCAAAATGGTGGAGATATAATTTTAAAAGATGGAAAAATAATAAATAGTGAGGAAATTGAAAAGGAATTTTTAAACAGTTTATCGGAAGAAGAAAAAGAAAATCTTTTTCCTTATAATTGTTATGATGGATTTGGTCTTGAATGGATAGAATTTGCAAGATGTATAAAAAATGGTTCAAAACCAGAGATTGATGGTGAGATGGGATTAAAAATTATGGCTTTTTGTGAAAGTTGTTATGAATCAGATTATAAAAAATTGCCTGTGAAATATAATGATGTTTATTCATGTAAAATAGAGGATTATCAAAAAGAAATTAATAATTTCTGGAAAATAAAATGAGGAATATCAATAACAGGCAAAATTTGATTTACTTAATTTATAAAAGGGGAGGGGAATATGGATATCTTAAAAACATTGAAAGAAAGAAGAAGCATAAGGAAATATCAAGAAAAAGAAATCCCAAAAAATATTATTGAGGAGATTATTGATTGCGCAAGATTTGCTCCAACTGCAATAAATATTCAGCCATGGGAATTTATTGTGATTACAGATAAAAAAATGAGAGAAAAAATTGCTGATATAACTGATTATGGAAAATTTATAAAGGTAGCACCTATTTGTGTAGCTGTTTTCTGTAAAGATACAAAATATTATCTTGAAGACGGTTCAGCCGCTACAACTTATATTTTACTTGCAGCAAAAGCATTTGGTTTAGGAAGTTGTTGGGTAGCAGGAGATAAAAAGGCGTATGCAGAAAAAATTAGAGAACTTTTGGGAGTTCCTGAAGGATATAAATTAATAAGTTTAATTTCAATTGGTTATCCAGATGAAGAACCAAAACCTAAAAAAAGAGAGTTAAATGAGGTTTTACATTGGGAAAAATGGTAATCTAAAGACAAAATGTTATCAAAATATTTTAAATTTAATGAAAGAAATACAGATATAAAAACAGAAATAATTGCAGGAATTACAACATTTATTACAATGGCTTATATAATTTTTGTTCAACCTGCTGTTTTATCTCAAGGAGGTATGGATTTTGGTGCAGTTATGGTGGCGACTTGTCTCTCTTCAGCAATAGCAACTTTAATTATGGGGCTTTATGCCAATTATCCAATCGCTCTTGCTCCTGGTATGGGTGAAAATTTTTATTTTGTTTTTACTGTTATACTTGGGATGGGTATTGCTTGGCAAAAAGTTCTTGGAGCAGTTTTTATTTCAGGTGTTTTGTTCATGATCCTTTCAATCTGGAAAGTAAGAGAAAAACTTGTAGAAAGCGTGCCTTCATCTTTACAAGCAGGAATAGCAGGAGGGATTGGTCTTTTTATCACATTTATAGGACTAATTCAAAGTGGTATTGTTCAGAAGGGTGGAGTGATTTTAACAATAGGTAATTTATACCAGAAGGAAGTAATTTTATCAATAATTGGTTTAATTATAATTGCGACTTTGATGGCTTGGCGTATTAAAGGAAATATCCTTATAGGTATGGTAATTACAGCAATAATTGGAATATCTATAAGAGTTATTAAGTACGAAGGAATTATCGGAAAAGTTCCATCAATTTCTCCAACATTTTTAAAACTTGATGTAATAGGTGCTTTAAAAAGTGGAATCTTTACAGTCATTTTTGTTTTTCTTTTTATGGATTTGTTTGATACAGTTGGAACAGCAATAGGAGTAGGTGAAGCAGGTGGATTTATAAAAGATGGTAAATTTCCAAAAGTAGAAAGAGTTCTGCTTTCAGATGCGATAGGAACAGTTTTTGGAGCAATTCTTGGAACAAGTACTGTTACCAGTTACATAGAAAGTGCTTCTGGAATATCAGTTGGTGGCAGAACTGGTTTTGCTTCTATTATAACTGCTATTTTATTTCTACTTTCTATTTTCTTTTATCCTTTTGTAAAAATGATTGGTACAGGAATTCAAAATGTTTCTGGAATAACACTTTATCCAGTTACAGCACCTGCTTTAATAATTATTGGCAGTTTAATTCTTCCAACAATTAAAAAAATAAAATGGGATGATCCAACAGAATCAATACCAGCATTTTTATCATTTATTGGCATTCCATTTACATATAACATAGGTGAAGGAATTGCATTTGGTTTTGTCTCATATTTCTTCTTAAAACTTTTTACAGGAAGATATAAAGAATTAAATCCAGTAGTTATAATTGTGGCTCTTGCTTTTATTTTAAGATTTATATTTTTAAAAATTTGATATTAAGATTTTGGATAAAGCATTTCAGGTAATTTCTTTTCAAGATAATATTTACT
>JBKBIN010000005.1:0-79586 GCA_046296715.1 Candidatus Ratteibacteria bacterium | reverse complement strand
AGTTGGACAAGTTTAAAATTTTAAAATGAAAGTAAAAGTAATAATTTTAAGAGTTGCAGGAACAAATTGTGATTTTGAAACAGAATGGGCTTTTACTCTTGCTGGAGCTTCTGTTGAAAGAGTCCATATAAATCAGATTATTAGAAAAGAAAAAAAAATCTCTGATTATCAAATTCTTGTAATGCCTGGTGGTTTTTCTTATGGAGATGATATAGCAGCTGGCAAAGTCCTTGCAAATCAGATAAGAATGAAATTATGGGATGAAATAGAAAAATTTATCTCTGAAAAAAAAGTAATTCTTGGCATATGCAACGGTTTTCAAGTCCTTGTAAAATCAGGAATTTTACCATTTAATTCTGAACAAGTTGTAACCCTTGAATGGAATGATTCAGGTAGATTTGAAGATAGGTGGGTTTATTTAAAAGTAGAAGAAAATATTTCTCCCTTTTTTAAAGGATTACCTGATATTATAAGAATGCCAGTTGCACATGCTGAAGGAAAATTCCTTCCAAAAGATAAAAAGGTCTTGAAAGAAATTGAAAAAAATAAACAGGTTGTATTAAGATATTGTGATAAAAATGGGAATTTAACTGGTTATCCTTATAATCCAAATGGTTCAATTGGTAATATTGCTGGTATATGTAGTAAAGATGGACTTATAATTGGTTTGATGCCTCATCCTGAAAGAGCAATTTTAAAGTATTACTATCCAGATTTTTTAAAAAATGAAGAAAAGGATGACTTTACACCTTCCTTTAAAATTTTCAAGAATATGGTAAAATATTTTTCTTGAATTTTAAAAACTATAAAATAAATAAAGGAAGGAGTGAAAATGAATAACGATTATTTGAAAAAAGCAGATGTTTTTGTTGAAGCATTTAAATATATAAAAGAATTCAAAAATAAGATTTTTGTTATTAAATTTGGTGGAAGCGTCTATCAAATTGAGGATAGCAAAGAAAACTTTCTTTTTGATGTTTCTCTTCTTTCACTCCTTAATATAAAAATTATAGTTGTTTGTGGTGGAGGTAAATTTATAAATGATGAAATTGAAAAAAAAGGTGGAAAATCAAAATTTATAGATGGATTAAGAGTTACTGATTTACAAACACTAAATATAGTTAAAAATGTCCTTTTCAATGTGAGAGACGAAATAGTAAATTTTTTAAAAGAGAAATTTGAAAGCAATGTTGACAAACTTAGCCCAGAAGAAAAATTTGCAATTGCTTCAAAAATCCATTATCAAAAAGGAGAAGAAATTATAGACCTGGGATTTGTTGGTCAGATAAAAAAAGTTAATGGTGAATATATAAAAAATAAATTGAATGAAAAAGACATTTTAGTTTGTGCACCTTTGGCATTTGGAGAAGATGGAAATCTATATAATGTAAATGGAGATACTTTTGCATCTTTTATTGCCTCAAACTTAAAATCTGAAAAACTCATTTTTATTACTGATGTACCTGGAGTAATGAGAAATCCAGAAAATCCTGATACACTTATTTCAACACTGACTATTTCCCAAAGTGAAGAATTAATAAAAGAAGAAGTAATAAAAGGAGGTATGCTCCCTAAGTTAAAAGCAGCTATAAATGGAATAAAAAATGGAGTAAAAGCCGTTCATATTATAAGTGGTAATATCCCGCATTCTCTATTACTTGAAGTTTTAACAGAACATGGTGTTGGTTCAGAAATAATAAAAAATGGATAAAGAAAAGGTTATAAAAAATTATAATGATTTTGTTATTCCCTCTTATAGTAAACAAAACCTTATTTTTGTAAAAGGAGAAGGAAGTTATTTATGGGATATTGATGGGAAAAAATATCTTGATTTTTTCCCTGGGTGGGCTGTAAGTGGACTTGGACATTGTCCTGTTTTAGTTGTTAAAAAAATTAAAGAACAACTTGAAAAATTAATTCATTTATCAAATAACTATTATCATCCTTGGCAGGCACTTCTTGCTGAAAAACTTTCTAAATTATCTTTTGGAGGCAAGGTTTTTTTCTGTAATAGTGGAGCAGAAGCAAATGAAGCAGCAATTAAACTTACAAGATTATATGGAAGAAAAAAAGGCAAATACAAAATTATATCAATGGAAAATTCATTCCATGGAAGAACTCTTGCAACTGTGACAATGACAGGACAAAGAAAATATAATGAAATGTTTGAACCGCTTCCAGAAGGTTTTGTTTATGCAAAATTTAATGATTTCTCGGATCTTTGTTCAAAAATAGATGATCAAGTTGCTGGAATAATACTTGAACTAATTCAGGGAGAAGGGGGAATTAATGTAATTGACGAAAATTATCTAAAAAAAGTAAAAGAGTTATGTAAACAAAAAGATATACTTTTAATATTTGATGAAGTTCAGACAGGTTTTGGTAGAACAGGAGAATTTTTTGCTTACCAATACTTTAAAATTGAGCCAGATATTATGACACTTGCAAAAACAATGGGAGGTGGTGTTCCTGTAGGAGCAATGATAGCAAAAAAAGAGATTGCAGATTTAATGGGCCCTGGGACTCATGCTTCAACTTTTGGTGGTTCGCCTTTGGTATGTTGTGCATGTCTTGGAGTAATTGAAACAATAGAGAAAGAAAACTTGCTTGAAAATGTAAAAATTATGGGAAAATACTTGAAAAATAAACTTGAAGATTTAAAAGAGGAATTTAAAGTTATAAAAAGGATAAAGGGGATAGGCCTTATGCTTGCATTTGAACTTGAAAATGAAGGCAATCAACTTGTAAACATATGTGCTAAAAATGGACTTTTAATAAACTGTACTCATGGTAATGTTATAAGAATAATGCCTGCTATAAATGTAAAAAAAGAAGAAATAGACCAAGCAATTGAAATACTAAGAAAATCTCTTAAGGAGGCATATTTTCAATGAGGAAAGATTTTTTAAAGATAAAAGATTTATCAAAAGAAGAGATTTTTAAAATATTTGACATTACAAAATATTTTAAAAGTTTAAAAAAAGAAAAAAAAATTACTGACCATTTAAAAAATTTAACAATAGGGCTTCTTTTTTCAAAACCAAGCACAAGAACAAGATTATCTTTTGAAGTTGCAATTTACCAACTTGGTGGATTTCCGATATACCTTGCATCTGAATCAACACAAATTTCACGAGGAGAATCTATAAAGGATACGGCAAAAGTAATTTCAAGATATATTGATGGAATAATAATTAGAACTTACTCACAAGAAGAAATTGAGGAATTTGCAAAATATTCTGAAATACCTGTAATTAATGCTTTAACAGATCTCTACCATCCAGTCCAAATTCTTTCTGATTTTTTTACAATTTATGAAAAAAAGGGAACTCTTGAAAATATAAAAATTACTTATATTGGAGATGGTAATAACATATGCAATACTTTAATAGAAGGATGTGATTTACTTGGTATAGAAATAAGAGTTTCCTGTCCTGATGAATATAGACCTGACGAAAGAGTTATAAAAAATTTAATTAAAAAGAGTATTTTAAAGATAAGTTCTAAGCCGGATGCTTTTATTGAAGATGCTGATATTATCTACACAGATACTTGGGTTAGTATGGGAGATGAAAAAGATAGGGAAAAACGAATTAAAATATTTAAAGAATATCAGGTTAATAGAAAATTAATTAAAAAAGCAAAAAAAGATTTTTTATTTATGCACTGTCTCCCAGCCCATAGAGGAGAAGAAGTTGTGGATGAAGTTATTGATGGCCCAAATTCTATTGTTATAGACCAGGCAGAAAATCGTCTCCACACTCAAAAAGGTCTTTTGTGTTTTATATTTAAAAAAATATGAAAAAAATAATATTTCCTATTTTCATTCTTTTTTTATTGATTCAGAGTGCCTGCCTTATTAAGTATGAAAATAAGAAAGAAACTACAATTTTAAATCCTTACCAGGAAATAGATTGGAAAAATATTAAAAGATACAAAGTAAATCTTCATACCCATACAACAGAAAGTGATGGTAAAGAACCATTTGAAAAAGTAATTTCTCTTTATAAATTAAAAAATTATTCTGCTATTGCAATTACAGACCATAATAAACTTACCTATCCCAAAACAGATAATCTATTTCTTATACCTGGTGTTGAATTTGGTAAAAATCATCAGCATCATATTGTTTCCCTTTTCTCTTTTAAGATTCCAGAAAATATTGAAAAATTAGAAGAAAAAGAAATTTTAAATTATGTTGATGAGAACAAAGGGATTTCATTTTTTGCACATCCTGGAAGATATAAGAAAGATATTGATTGGTACATAAGTTTATTTGAAATATATAAAAATCTTGTAGGTATAGAGGTTTTAAACCCAGGGATTCAGACAAAAGGGAAAGTTTACGGAGATACAGATATATGGGATGAAATTTTGAAAAGAACAATGCCAGAAAGACCTGTCTGGGGATTTGGAAATGATGATTTCCATAATATATCCCAACTTTCAATAAATTGGAATATTTTGTTAATTGAAAAACTTGAAGAAGATGAAATAAGGGATGCAATAAAAAAAGGGAAATTTTATGTATGTTCTACAGTTTTAGGAACAGATTTACCCCATTTAAAAAGAATAATTGTTGATAAAAAGGAAGGCAAAATTGAGATAGATTGTAAAAACTATAAAGAAATAAAATGGATTTCGCAAGGTAATGTTGTTGGTTATGGCAAAGAATTAAACTATAAGAAAAATAAGGGAATTAACAAATATATAAGAGTTGAAATTTATGGAAAAACTGGATTTATATACTTAAATCCTTTTGGAATAAAATGAGTAGGAAAATAGCACTTGACGCAATAAATTTAAAAATGGAAGAAAGAGTTGCACATACAGAATATAGTATGGAATATCATAAAGAATATATAACAAAAATTACAACTTTAAATGAAGAACATCCTGAAAGATTTAAAAAATTTTATCAAATATGGGAATATGACCTTTTATGGTGTACTGATGATGGACTTTTTGGAAACTGGCTTGAAAGAGGAAGAGCAACTGATATGGGACATGCAATTTATGCAAAAGATGGCTCTGATAAAAGAGATAAAAAAGTTTGTCCATTTAAAGATGTTTTTGAAGTATGGGAATTTGACCCTGCTAAAGAATATGGATTCCCTGATTTTAATGAACAGGTTAATGCTTATCAAAAAAAATATAAAAGTTTATCCGAAAATTTTCCAGAACAACTTATAACAGGCGGATATTATAAAACAATTATTTCAGGGCTTATTCAAACATTTGGATGGGAAATGCTCTTACTTTCTGCAAGTGATTTAAATAAATTTGAAAAACTGATAGATAGATTTTTCAACTATACACTTTTTTATATGAGAGCATGGGCTAAAACAGATGTAGAAGTTATAATTCAACATGATGATTTTGTCTGGTATTCTGGTCCATTTATTTCGCCTGATTTTTACAGAAAAGCGATTATACCAAAATATGGACAATTATGGAAAGAACTTAAAAAAAATGGGAAAAAAATCTTATTCTGTTCAGATGGTAATTATAGTATGTTTGCAAAAGATATAATTGAAGTTGGAGCAGATGGACTTATTTTTGAACCAGTTTGTGATTTTGGCTTTATGGTTGAAAATTTTGGGACTTCTGTATGCCTTGTTGGAAGTTATGTAGATTGCAGGGATATGACGATGGGAAAGTGGGAAAAAGTAAAAAATGATATTGATAAAACATTAAATTATGTAAAAAATAGAAAATGTAAAGGTTTAATCTTTGCTGTCGGAAATCATATACCTGCCAATATAACAGATGAAATGTGTGATAAATATATAAAATACCTTAAAGAGAAATTAATCTTATGAACTTTTTATAAGTTGTTCAATATATTTATTTGCTTTTTCAAGTAATTGGTCATTCCAGAATTTTGGAGGATTTAATAAGTAAAGATCAATATTGGAATAAATACCCTGATTCTCAATTATATATTTTTGAGGAATTGAAATATCATTTTTCCCATCCCATTCTACATATTTCCAGTTTTCAATATTTCTGTAAATATGGTTATATAACTCAAAATCTATTGTTGAATCTATTTCTATCCATCTACCATCTAAATAAACAACACAACTTACATGAATTGTAGGTTGACTTATCATCTCATAAATTTCTTTTGAAACAATGGGAAAAAAGACCTCTTTTTTAATAAGATAAACTTTATATCCAGAATAAATACCACAACTTCTTAAAAGTGCTATTTGAAGATTTGATTTATTAAAGCAATTTCCATAACCTTTCTTCAGTGTTTCAGATGCTTTTGTATATGAATAATCAAACCTGTATTTAATCTCATCTCTTACAAAATTGAAAATATCCATTACTTTTTGAGTTTCGGAAAAACTATTTTTTGTTAGAATATAACTTTTCATTCTTATATCTACATTATCTACATCACAAATTTTTGTCGGTAGTAAAAATTCCCTTTCCATAGTATATATGATAGAATAAAAAATATAAAGGAGGCAAAATGAAAAAATTATTCCTTTTTATTCCTTTAATTCTTATTGCAGGTTGTCTATCACAGAAAAAAGAAAAAACATTTCTTGATGCATCTTATAGGGAACAATATATAAAAAATCATCATGACTTGAACCCGCAATGGCAAGAAGCAATAATCAAAGGGGAGATCCCTATTGGGATGGAAAAAAGTGAAGTTGAAAAAATCCTTGGTAAAAATTATAAAATATATGTTTCAAAAACAGGAATGATGGAAGTTTGGATATATGAAGAATATTATGTTGGTTTTGATAAAAATGGAAAAGTAATAAAATTTGGAATTTTAAAAGAAAAGGAGGAAAAATGAAAATTATACAAATTGGAGTTGGTGGTTTTGGTGCAAGTTGGCTTGATATAGTTATGTCTTCAAAAGAATGGGAAGTTGTTGCAATTGTTGATATAAATCAAGAAATTTTGAAAAAAAGTGTTGAAAAATATCCATCCCTTGAAGGGAAAACATATACTTCTTTAAAAGATTGTTTAAAAAAAATAAAAGCAGATGCACTTTTAAATGTTACTCCACCTGCTTTTCATAAAGAAACTTCTATAATCGCATTAAAAGAGGGATTGCATGTTCTTGTTGAAAAACCATTGTCAGATACTATAAAAAATGCTGAAAAGATTGTAGAACAGGCGGAAAAATATGGAAGGAAATTGATGGTAAGCCAAAATTATAGATACAATAGAATACCAAGGACAATAAGAAAAATGATTGATAATGGAGAAATAGGTAAAATAAGTTGGTGTATTTTAAACTTTCAAAAAGGTCCAAGATTTGGTGGATTTAGAATAGAAATGCCATTCCCTCTTTTAATTGATATGTCAATTCATCATTTTGACCTTTCAAGATATTTACTCGGAACTGATCCTATAAGTGTCTATGCTGAAAGTTGGAATCCTCACTGGAGTTGGTTTAAAGGAGATGCGTCTATTTTTTTAATTTTTGATTTTGAAGATAATATTCATCTCAATTATTCTGGTAGTTGGGTAAGTGTTGGAAAAGATACTCAATGGCCTGGAATATGGGAGATTTATGGAGATAAAGGGACAATAATATGGGACAATCAAGGTATCAAAAAAGTTATAGGAGGAAAAGAAGAAAATATTGAACCAATTACCCTTGAAAGAGAAGATAGGAATCTTTCGTTATTTGAATTTTACACCAGTATAGTTGAAAATAGAGAACCAGAAACAAGTGGAAAGGATAATATTAAAAGTTTGAAAATGGTTTTTAAATCACTTGAGTCAATAAAGAAAGGTAAAAAAGTTAAATTTTAATCTATAAATTCAGATTCTTTATAAACGATTTTCCCTTTGCTAATAGTCAACAAGACCTTGCCTTTTAATTTCCAGTTTAAAAAAGGGGTATTATTACTTTTACTCTTTATTTTATCTTCTGTATAAATCCATTCCATTTCAGGATCAAAAACAACTATATCTGCTCTCTTTCCTTCTTCAATTACTCCTCTTTCTATATTTATAATCTTTGAGGGTGCGTAAGTTATTTTGTATATTATATCTTTCAATTTAATTCCATAATCAACAAGTTTAAGGCATAATGGTAAAAAAGTTTCAAAACCAATAATTCCAAAAGGTGCATTTTCAAATCCAGATTGCTTTTCTTCATAACTATGGGGGGCATGGTCTGTTACAATACAATCAATTGTCCCATCCTTTATCCCTTCAATTAAAGAAATCCTATCTTTTTCAGTTCTTAAAGGCGGAGACACTTTCCCATTAGGATTATAACCAACAATAAATTCTTCCGTTAAAGTCAAATGGTGAGTAGTTACTTCACATGATATATTTTTGAGAATTTTTTTATATCTTCTCACTGACTCAACACTTCCCTCACAAGATAAATGTGCAAGATGTAAAATCCCTCCTGTTAATTTTGCAAGTTTTAAATCCCTTTCAACCATTATCTCTTCTGCCTCTGCAGGAATACCACAAAGTCCTAATTTTGTTGAAATAAAACCTTCATTCATAACTCCGTTTCTTTTAAGATTTTCATCTTCTGAATGAGAAATGATTGGTTTTTTATGAAGTAGTGTATATTCTAATGCTCTTCTCATAACATTACTATCCATAACACAATTACCATCATCAGAAAATGCAACTGCTTTTTCTTCTATCATTTCAAAATATGGTGCAAGTTCTTTCCCCTTCCTTTCTTTTGTAATTGCTCCTATTGGCAAAATTTCACATAAACTTTTTTCTCCCTTTTCATATACAAATCTTACACTTACTTTATTATCTAAAGGAGGGTCAGTATTTGGCATACAACAAATAGTTGTAAATCCACCACTTACTGCTGATAAACTTCCACTATAAACTGTCTCTTCATCCTCTCTCCCTGGTTCTCTTAAATGACAATGTAAATCAACAAATCCAGGTGAGACAATTTTATTTTTACAATCAACTATTTTATAATTTCTTTTAGAAATATTTTTCTTAATTTCTTTAACAATTCCATCTTCAATTAAAATATCAAATATTCCTTCTTTCCCTGATTTTGGCTCTATGAGATATCCATTTTTCAGCAATATACCCATTTAAAAAAATATTATATAACTTTTTAAAATTTTTGTCAAAAATATTTTTTTCTCTTTTTAGGTTTTGAATTTAAAATGCTTATCACAAAAATCCATATAACAGTTCCAATCATATTCTGTCAATTTATGTTCTCCTTCTCTAATATGATAACCAATTGTACCCATTACAGGACTATTCAAATCAGGCATTTCCTCGCATGGAAGACCTTCAAGATCAAAAAGTTTATAAACTGGTTCTGCATTTTTTGCAGAAAGAAATTCTCCTTTTGGATCTGCCCATAAATCTTGATCAGCACTTGCGACATAGACAGGTCTTGGAGCAATCAAAGATATTAACATATGCTGGTCAAAGGGTAAATCATCTTCTTTTTCATTATATTTTTTGAAATTCTCGCAAAACCAATGAGGAAAAACTTCATTTATAATTTTGAGTGTCTCGCCAAATCTTCTTCTACTCAAAGATGCGCCTCCACAACCAGAATTATTAGATATAACAATTGCAAACCTTTCATCTTGTGCACCAGCCCACAGTGCTGTTTTTCCAAGACGACTATGACCAAGAACTACAACCTTCTTTGAGTCAATATTTTCATCTATTTCAAAGTAATCCATTATCCTTCTTAATCCGAATGCCCATGCCGAAATTGCACCCCATGCATCAGAAGGCCTTTTCTCCCCAAAAAAATAGTCAAAGGCTCCAAAAACTCCGTATTTATAACAATTTTTTATATCAGGTAAAATATCGCCATAGTAAGCAGTTGCCACACCATAACCCCTTGAAATTATATTTCTTACAGGTATTGTCTTTGAATGGGACCCTCTTGTACTTTCTTCTGGCATATATTGACAATCATTTTTCCTATCCCATTCTAACTTTATTGGTATGGCCTTTTCTTCTGTCACAGTATGATTTCCGTAAAAATGTAAAAGTGTAAAAATAGAGACAGGTTTTTTAAAATTTTTTGGAATATATATTAGTAAATCAATACTGGGTGTCTCTTTTTCTGTAAAATAAATTCTTACCTGCTTACGAATTGCCAATCCACCAAGAGCATTTTTTTCATTATCAAAAATTTCATATCTGAAACAACCTAATTTTTCTAATGGAGGCCTTCCATACATATGTAACCTGAAAAGTTCCAAAATTTCAGGTCTTCTTTTTTTCATCCATCCTTCTTTATCTGTAATTTTTGTTCCGTCAAGACACAAAAGGGGATCTGGAAGAGAATATTCTTTAACAAGATTCTCATCGTAATTTGCTCCAAATAGATTATTATTACTCAACTTTTTAACAAGTTCAGGATTTGCTTTCCATGTCATTTTTTAATCCCTATCACCTTACCATATTATCTTTTTTATGTCAAGCATTTGACATTTTGGAATTTATTTAATTTAATATATATTAATGGAGGAAATATATTAATGGAGGAAAAATGAAGAAAGTAATTGGAATTATTTCTGTTTTTCTTTTACTTTCAGGATGTACACCAGTATTAAAGGAACCCCAATTATCTAAGGAAGAGGTAGAAATAGAAAGAGAAAAACAACAAGAAATTGCAATAAATACAAAAATTGAAAGGTATATAAGGTTATATAAAGTTGGATTTCCTTTATTAAAAGGTGCTGTAAATTTCTATTCTAAAAAACCAGTTATTTCTCTTGGAATAGTTGTCCATAGTGAAAAAAATTATAAAAAAGATGATTTGCCGATTGTAAGAAAAAAATATAGGATTGAAGAGACACCAACAATTCTTTATCTTCATCCTGACTTTGGTGCTTATAGTTCAGGTTTAAAAGTAAATGATAAAATTATTGAAATAGATAAAAAGAAAATAACAAGTTTAGAAAGTTTAACTAAAATCTTAAATGAGATAGATATAAACAAGGAAAAAGTTGAAGTTATAGTTGATAGAAATGGAGAGATTTTAAAGTTTAATGTCCAAACTACAAAAATATGTCCTTTTTCTTTTGTTTTATATTCAGACCCTAAAATCGGAGACACTATAAATGCATTTACAGATGGGAAGACAATTTATGCAACACCAGGGCTTTTAAGATTTATACAAGAGGATAAAGAACTTGCATATGTTCTTTCCCATGAAATTGCTCATGCTGTTTTAGACCATGTTCAAAAGACACTTGGAAATAGAATCCTTGGAACAATAGTTGATATTGCAATTACTATTGCAACAGGTGTTAGTACTCAGGGTATTTTTGGAGACATTGCAGGGCTTGTGTTTTCTAAAGAATTTGAAAAAGAAGCAGATTATCTCGGAACTTATATAGCAGCAATTAGTGGATATGATGTTTCTGATGTACCTAATTTCTGGAGAAAAATGGCAGCTGAATATCCTGGCTCAACAAAAGATGTTTTTCTTGCTACTCATCCATCCTCTCCAGAAAGATATATTTTAATTGAAAAGACAGTCGCTGAAATAAAAGAAAAACAGGAAAAAGGTCTTCCTCTTTCTCCTGATCTTAAAAAAGCAAAATAAAATGTCTTTAATATTTATTGGACTTATAACTGGATTTTTTGCTGGGTTTATCTGTGGACTTTTTGGTATGGGTGGTGGTTCTTTAATGGTACCTGCAATATACCATTTTTTTGGTTCTATTTTTCCAATTGATAGTAGAATGAAAATGTCTATTGGAACTTCTTTGTTTGTAATCATTTTTTCTTCAATTTCTGCAATTATAACTTATTCTAAAAATAAAAAAGTTAAAACAAAACTTATATTTTTAATTGTCCCTTCTGGTATTGTTGGTTCTCAATTTGGTGCTCTTTTAACAAGTAAACTTGAAGATAAAATAGTCAAATATATATTTATCTTTTTAATTACTTTGCTTGGATTAAGAATGTTTTTTGCTTCTGAGAATAAAGAAAACGAAAATCCAGATACAATTTCATATAATAAATTAGTAGGAATCTTAATTGGTTTTTTTTCTGGTTTTGTATCAGGGCTTTGTGGTGTTGGTGGTGCAGTTTTAATTATTCCTTTACTTTATATATTTCTTAAAATTTCAATACATTATGCAATTGGAACAGCACTTATAGCGATACTTTTTAATTCTATTTCAGGAAGTATTGCATACATAATTAGAGACCTTATAAATATAAAAATTGGTTTATTACTTTCTTTAACTTCAGTTATAGGTGCTCAAATCGGTGCTAAAATTAGTATAAACCTTCCTAAAAAAAATTTAAGAAAAGCATTTTCACTTATTCTTATTTTGTCAGGGGTATCTGTTATTTTCAGAAAATAAGATCTTTTACATATTTAGCAATTGAAAGACAAGAAGTTAATCCAGGAGAATCTATCCCTATTAAGTTTATAAAGCCAGGGACTTCTTGTTTTATAATAAAATCTTTAAATTCTCCACCTTCTTTTTGTAATTTCGGTCTTATACCATAACTTTCTGGGATTAAATCGTCTATTTCAATTAATGGAATAAACTTTTTAATATGATTGTAAAAAAATTCCTTTTTATTTTCATCAACTTTAAATATTGAATTTTCCTTTTCAGTAGGATATGGTGGATATTTTTTTTCAACATACTCTACATCAGGTCCTGCCCTTAAAATTCCATCAAATCTTGGTGTTAAATGTATTCCAAGCCCTTCTTTCATTGGAACTGGGTAAATAAGTAAAGGAATACTAAATTTTTTTGAAATCGTAAAATAATCACCTTTTACCCAGAAAATTTCATAATTAAAACCAAGTTTTTTTGAAATTTCTTCTGCATATAGGCCTGCACAGTTTATTACTATCTCTGAAAAATATTTACTTTTTTCTGTTTCTACAATCCAATTTCCATTTTTCTTCACAATATTTATAACCTTTTCATCAAAACCAGCAATTCCACCATTATTTAGAAATTTTTCATATAAACAATCCATTAAATTATGAACATTTAAAATTCCTGTTGAACCAGTATATAAAGCACAAATTCCTTCAATTTCAGGTGCAAAATTTTTTATTTCTTTCTTCTCAATTATTCTAATATCACAAACTCCATTTTCTATCCCTTGCTTATATAATCTTTCTATCTCTTCTATTTCATTTGGTTCTACTGCAACTGTCAATTTTCCTGTTTTTTTATAAATAAGATTGTTTTCTTTTAAAAATTCATAAATTAATTCATTTCCTTGAACACACAACTTTGCTTTTAATGAACCAGTTGGATAATGTATTCCTGAATGTATAACTTCACTATTTCTTGAACTTGTCTCAAGTCCATATTTTTTATTTTTCTCAATCAAACCAACTGAGTATTTTTTTGATAATTCATAAGCAATTGATAACCCTATTACTCCTGCACCAATAACAATAACATCAAAATCTTTTTCCATCCTTTAACCTTCTGCTTTAATTACAATTTCATCTCCTATAAGTCCTTCAGATTGGACAGACAATTTTATTTCTCCCTTTTTATTCAATAACGACCTTATATAAACAACACACATCCCATTAAAAACTTTTCTGTAATTTGCACAGAATGGTTCAGTTGATATAGGATTTCCATTGTCAACACCTACTATTTCAGCAGGGCCTTTTATACTAAAATAAATCAAATTATCTGCATATGGACATAAATTTCCATTTTCATCTATAACTTTGACATTAACAAAAGCCATATCTTCTCCATCCGCTTTAATAGTTCCTTTATCAGTAATAAGTTTAATTTTTACTGGTTTTCCTGCAGTTTTTACAATAGTTTCTTTTTCAATTTTTCCATTTTTTCCATAAGCAACTGCCTTAATTTCTCCAGGTTCATATATTACTCCATTCCAGACCAATCTATATCTATTAATAAGTCCTCTGGAATGTTTTGTCTTCTTTCCATAAGAAACACCATTTACAAAAACTTCAACAGTATCCCAACTACTATATACTTGAACGGTAATTTGTTTACCTTCATATCCAGGAAGTGTCCAATGTGGGACTATATGTAAAGTTCCTTTATTTGCCCATCTACTTTGATAAAGATAAAATCTGTCTTTTGGTATTCCAGCAAGGTCAACAATCCCAAAATATGAACTTCTGCTTGGCCATTCTTCATTATAAGGAGTTGGCTCTCCAAGGTAATCAAAACCAGTCCAAACAAACTCTCCCATTATAAAAGGATGCTCATCCTGTGCTCTAAATTCAACATCTGGAGTTGTAGCCCAAATAGGATGTGATAAATCAAAACTATTTACTTGTAAATTGGGTCTTTTTAAATCAATCTCTTCTTCAACAGGGAAATAATACTCACCTCTTGTGCTAATACAGGAAGAAGTTTCACTTGCATACATAGGTTTTTTAGGTAAAAGTTGATGAAATTTCCCATATAAATGTGGTTGATAATTCCAACCAGGAATATCAACAACTTGTGCAAACCCATTTTTAATAGCATTTTCTCCCCAATTCATTGCTGTTGTTGTAGGTCTTGTTGGGTCTTCTTCTCTACAGATATTATGTAAAAATTTTGCAAGTTTAGGTCCATTTACAGGATCGTTCTGCTCTGGTATTTCATTTCCAATACTCCACATAATTACAGATGGATGATTTCTATCCCTTCTTATCATACTCCTTAAATCCTTTTCTGCCCATTCATCAAAAAATTTATTATATCCATTCTCACATTTTGGTATCTTCCATTCATCAAACGCCTCATCAATTACAAGAAAACCCATCTCATCACAAAGATCAAGAAGTTCAGGTGCCGGTGGATTATGACTTGTCCTTATTGCATTTGCTCCCATTTCTTTAAGTATTGTTAGTTGCCTTTTTATTGCTGCTTTATTTACTGCAGTTCCAAGTGGCCCAAGGTCATGATGTAGACACACACCTTTAAACTTAACTGGTTTTCCATTTAAAAAGAACCCCTTTTCAGAATCAAAATAAATTTCTCTTATACCGAAAATTGTCTCATAATAATCAACCAGTTGACCATCTAATTTTAAACTTGAACATGCTTTATATAAATTAGGATTTTCAATTGACCATAATAAAGGATTTTCAATAAAAATTTCCTGTTCAAAAAAACCTTCAATACCAATTTGCTTTTTAGTGCTTTCTATTACTACTTCTTTCCCTTCTGGTGATAATATTTTAGTTTCAAGTTCAATATATTTATCTTTAATCAAATAATTTTCAATCTCTGTCTTGATATATATCTTTGCTTGTCTTTCGTCAATATCTATTGTTTTAATATATGTTCCCCACAATGAAATATGGATAGGATTTAATATAACAATACGAACATTCCTATAAATACCTGCTCCTGGATACCATCTTGAAGCATTTGGTTTATTATCAACTCTAACTGCGATTAAATTTTCTCCTTCTTTTACAAAATCAGTTATATCAAATGCAAAAGAAGAATATCCATATGGCCAACTTCCAACAAAAATACCATTACAATAAACTTGGCTATTACTCATAACACCATCAAATTCAATTCTTATTCTTTTTTCTTTAATATTTTTAAGTTCAATTTTTCTCCTATACCATCCTATACCATCAATTGGAAGTCCACCAGTAACTCCTGTAGAATAAATAATCTCTTCTTTTCCATCTATTATCCTTTTATGCATTCTTTTATCATTTTCTGGTGAAAATGGACCTTTTATTGCCCAATCATGTGGAACTCTTATCTCTTCCCAGTCAGAATCATCAAAATCAAAATTTATCGCATCAGGAAAATCTCCCTTTTTAAACTTCCATCCATATTTTAAATAAATAATCTGCCTCATTTTTTCCTCCTTCCTTTTATTCTAAATTCATCTTACTTACAAAACAAAATGCGAGGGGAGGGATTTGAACCCTCACGGGTTTCCCCACTGGATCCTAAGTCCAGCGCGTCTGCCATCTCCGCCACCCTCGCTTTTTAAATATTATAATCCCATTATGAAAAGATTGGAAATTCTAAACTATCTATAATGAAGTTAAATTAAAGATTAAGTGCTATCTCCAATGCCTGATATAAAAAACGAACAGGATATATTTTTATATTTTTAACAGAAATATCATTTTTATTTTTTTCAGGTATTATTGCCTTTTCAATTCCAAGTCGTTCACACTCTCTTAATCTTAAATTTATATTTTCAACACCTCTTATTTCTCCTGTTAGTCCAATTTCTCCTATTAAGACAGTATTTTTAATAGGTGGAATATCTTTTAAAGAAGATACACAAGAAATACTAATTGCTAAATCTGAACCAACTTCATTTATTTTCATTCCTCCACCAACATTTACATAAACATCATATGTATTAAAATTTAATTTTAATTTTTTCTCAAGAACTGCAATTATTAATGAAACTCTATTATAGTCAACTCCTGAAACTGTTCTCCTTGGGACACCATAATATGTCGGAGTTACAAGTCCTTCTATTTCAACAAGAATTGTCCTTGTTCCTTCAATTGTCGGAAATATAGTTCTACCTGGAAGATTTTTCTCTATATCCTGAATAAAAAGCATAGAAGCATCTGGAACTTCTTTTAAACCACTTTCTTCCATTGAAAAAACCCCTATTTCATTTGTTGAACCAAATCTATTTTTTATATTTCTCAATATCCTTAAGTTTGTCCTTATGTCTCCTTCAAAATAAATTACAGCATCAACAATATGCTCAAGGATTTTTGGCCCAGCGACAACTCCTTCTTTTGTTATATGTCCTACAAGAAAGGTAGAACAATCATTATTCTTCGTATATCTCATAAAAAAATTTGCATTTTCTCTTACCTGTGTAACTGAACCTGGGATTGTTGGAATATCTGGGTTATAAACAGTTTGAATTGAATCTACAACTATAAAATCAGGTTTTATTTTTTCAAGCCCTTTTTTAATTGTATTTATTTCAGAAGTTGTTAATAAATAAATTAGATCTGTATCAATGCCAAGCCGTTTACTCCTCATTTTTATCTGACTTTCTGATTCCTCACCACTTATATAAAGAACTTTATAACCATTTTTGGCTAAATTTCCACACACGGATAATAGTAAAGTTGATTTCCCTACCCCTGGTTCTCCTGAAATAAGAATATAACTTTTTTTAACAATTCCACCACCAAGAACTCTATCAAATTCTTCAATCCCTGTTTTTATTCTTGCTTTTTCTTCAAATTCAATTTCTGATAATTTCTTTGGATAAATCATCTCCTTAGTTTCAAATCTTTCAGGTAAAGTATAAAATTCTTCTATAAAAGTATTCCACTGATTACAATTTGGACATCTTCCAAGTGGTTTAACTGACTGATATCCACATTCTGAACAAACAAAAATACTTTTTTCTTTTTTCATCTTCTCCTAAAAAATAGTTTCCAAGGATTTTCTCTTATTTCTTTAACAAAGTTTAAAACTTCATTATAAAGTTCATCGCTATATAAAAATTTACTTATACTTCCCTTGCCTGTTTTTAATTCTATTAAAATTGTATTCATATTTTCTAATGTTGAACTTAACTTTTCAGATGCATCTTTAATTTTCACAGTCGTTTCTTTCAAAATTTCTATTTCTTTTTTAATATCATCTACCATTTGTTCTTCTTTCATAATCTTTGCTATAAGTCCTTCTTTTTCAATTTTCTCAAAAAATTCTTTTATTTGTAAAGATGTGTTTTTAAACTCTAAGGAAGCATTTTTAATCTCATAAGATGTGTCTGTAAAACTTGAAAGAAGAGTATCTGCTCTATCTTTAATAGTAAGGAAATTTCTTATATCTCTCATTGTCTCTTCCATTTCTTTTTTCCCAGATACAAGAAATGAATCGGTATCTTCTATGACTTTTTTAATAGTTGGAGAGTTCTCTTCAATAAAAGAATTTAAATTTTGGTTTGTTTTTGAAAGTCCGTCTGCAAGTTGGTCTATCTTTTCAAAAGAATTGTTTATTTTTTCTATAGTATTTTTAGAATCTGCAAGTATTTCTTTTATCCAGAACTTTACTTCCTTATCACCTGTTATTTCTCTTACATCTGACAATATCTTATTCAAATTTATAAGTATCTCTTCTCCCATATTTGCAATCTTATCAACTGATAAAGGATTTTCGCCTTCAACTATCTCTCCTCTTTTTACAAAATCTTTCCCAGTTGAAGGAAATATCTCTATATATTTTTCTCCTATTATCCCAAGTGTTTTAATTGTAAATCTACTATTTTTACTTATTCTTACTGTTGGATTTATTTTTAACTTAACCAAAACTTTGGGTTTTTCTTCATATAATATTTCAATTTTTTTTACTTCTCCAACTCTTACTCCACTTACTCTTACTGGACTACCTATTTCAAGTCCACTAACATAATCAAACAAAACTCCTATTTCATAACCAGTCCATTTACCTATCCTTGTCTGAGTAAAGATAAAAGCGATAACACCTATAATAGCAGCAAAAACTAAAATCCCAACTTTTAGTTCAGTTGTTCTTTTTTCCATTTTATCCTCCCATTTCAACATAACTTCTTATTATAGGATGCTTACTTTTTTCTCTTAATTCTTCATATGTCCCAATTTCAACTATTTTCCCTTGGTCAATTAAAATCAATTTTTCTCCTATTTTACTTGCAAGTTTTACATCATGTGTTATAGTTATATCAGTTGTATTAAATTCCTGATGTATTCTTTTTATTAAGAGTGTTAGATTTTCACTTGTTATAGGATCAAGTCCGGTTGTTGGTTCATCATAAAATATTATCTCTGGTTTTGAAATTAAAGCTCTTGCAATTGATACTCTCTTTTTCATCCCTCCACTTAATTGCTCAGGCATCATATCAGAAACACTTTCATCAAGTCCAAGTGATTTTAAAATTTCAATTGCATAACTTTTTATTTCCTCTTTGCTTTTATCTGTATGATAAAGATAATAAAAGCCGACATTTTCCCAAACACTTAAAGAATCAAATAAAGCAGAATTTTGAAATACCATACCTATCTTCCCTCTTATTTTTTTTAACTCTTCCTCTTTCAAATTTAATATATTCTGTCCAAAAATATAAATTTCTCCTTTATATGGTTTTATTATCCCAAGAATTGTCTTTGCCAGAATCGTTTTACCACATCCAGAAGGACCAACTATAACAACTGACTCTCCCTTTTCAACCTCAAAATTTATATCTTTTAAAACTTCTTTATCCCCAATCTTTACACTTAAATCTTTAACAGAAATTATTCTTTCCATTTTATACAAAATAGAAAAGACCAGTTATAATTAGGTTTGCAAGAATAATTAGAAAAAATGAGGTTACAACAGCATTTGTTGAAGCCCTTCCTACTCCTTCTGCTCCTCCATAAGCATTAAGTCCTTCATATGCAGAAACATTTATTATTATAACTGCAAAAACAAAGACCTTCAAAATCCCTATAAGAAAATCTTTAATATTTACATATTTAAAACTCTGATATAAATAGACACCTGAGGGAATACCAACCATAAAAACACCTACAAAAAAACCCCCAATAATTGAGATAAAAAAACTTATAATAAAAAGAGATGGTAATGATATTATTCCAGCAATAACTCTTGGACTAACAAGATAAGTTACAGGATCAACTGCCATAACCTGTAAAGCGTCTATCTGTTCTGTAATCTTCATAACTCCAATTTCAGCAGCAATTGAAGCACCAACTCTTCCAGCAACAATTAAAGCAATCAGAACAGGACCAAGTTCTCTAATCATTGAAATGGCTACAAGGCCACCTGAATACATTTCTGCACCAAATTTTTTAAGTGTATGAACTGTTTCCATAACAAGAACCATTCCAGTAAAAAAAGCAATTATTTCAACAAGAAATAATGAGTTTGTGCCAATTTCATTTATATATTTAACAACATCTTCTTTTTTCTTAACTTTAAACATTTTTTTTGAGGAAGAGGAAATAAGAATGGAAAGTGAACCAATGTATTTAAGGAGGAGTATGAATTTACTGCCAATCTCTTGGAAAATTTTTTTCATATTTCTTCTCTTGGAGTATAATTTTCAAATCTTGTATATTCTTCTAAAAATGTAAGAAAAATAGAACCAGTGGGACCATTTCTTTGTTTGGCAATTATAACTTCTGCTTTACCTTTATTCTCTTCTGTTTCGTTATAGTATTCCTCTCTGTATAAGAGTAACACAAGATCTGCATCTTGCTCTATTGAACCACTTTCTCTCAAATCTGCAAGTTGAGGTTTTTTATCGGCTCTCTGTTCAGTAGCTCTACTTAATTGAGAAACTGCAATGATAGGTATATTTAACTCCTTTGCAAGTGATTTTAAAGCAGCAGATATTTCACTTATTTCTTGTTGTCTATTTTCTGCTTTCCCTTTGCCTTTCATTAATTGTAGATAATCAATAATTATAATTTGAATGTTTTCTTTTGCTTTCAATCTCCTTGCCCTTGCTCTTAATTCAAAAATATTTAAAGATGGAGTATCATCAATAAAAATTGGAGATGCTTCAAGATGAGAAGCTGCCAGGAGCAATTTAGTTATCTCTTTATCTGAGAGAACTCCCTGCCTTAATTTTAAAATATTTACTTTTGCTTCGCTACATAACATCCTCTGAACAATTTGTTCTTTACTCATTTCAAGAGAAAAGATTAGAGTAGGAACTTTTTCAAAACCAGAATTCAAATTTAATGCTATATTACAAGCAAGAGCTGTTTTTCCCATTGATGGTCTTGAAGCAATAATGATAAAATCAGATGGATGAAGTCCAGTTGTCATTTTATCAAGATCAATAAATCCAGTTGGTAGTCCTGTAACATAGCCTTTCCTTTCACGAATTTTTTCTATATTTTCAATTGCATCTCTAACAAGAATTTTTAAAGGATATGCTTCTTTTTCTATTTTATTCTGACTTACCTCAAATATTAAGGATTCGGCTTTATCTAAAAGTGTTTCAATTTCATCTTGTTGATTATATGCTTCTGTAATTATTTTTGTTGCATTTGAAATTAGAGTCCTTAATATATATTTTTCCTTGACTATCTTCATATATTCATCAACATAGGCAGATGTAGGAACACTCTCAACTATGTGAGAAAGGTATTCAACTCCACCAACTTCATCGAGCAAATTTTCACTTCTTAAAGAGTCGGATAAAGTTATAAAATCGCACTTTTCCCCTTTTTCAAAAAGTTTTACAATAGAAGAAAAAATTTTCTGATGTGCTTCATTATAAAAAAATTCAGGCTTAAAATTTTCAAGAACTTTAATTCTTGCCTCCTCATCAAGAAGCATACATCCTAAAAGTGCTTTTTCTGCGTCTATATTTTGTGGAGGAATTCTATCAATGGGTACTTCTTGTTTTTTTTTAGGCATTTTATTTTTCTCTTACTATCCAAACTTTTATTTCACCTTCTAATCCTTCTGCTAATCTTATAGGAATTTTATATATTCCAAGTTTTTTAATTGGTTCTTCAAGGATTATTTGATGTTTTTCTATGTCAATATTAAGTTGTTTTTTTATTTCTTCACTTATTATTTCATTAGTTATCGCTCCAAAAAGTTTTTCATCTCTACCTGCTTTTGCCTGTATTGTAACTGAACTTTCTTTTAAAATATTTTTTAATTCTCTTGCTTGATCTAATTTCTTCTTTTTCTTTAACTCTTCTATTTTTTCTTTCTCTTTTAAAAGTCGTATATTTTGTTCAGTTGCTTCAAGAGCATACCCATAAGGAATTAAAAAATTTCTTGCAAATCCATCTTTAACTTCCCTTATTTCTCCCTTTTTATACTTATTTTGATAGTCCTTAATATATATGACTTTCATTTTTCACCTTATCATATTTTAACAAATGGTAGAAAACCTACAAACCTTGCTCTTTTTATTGCTTTTGCAAGTGCTCTTTGATGCTTAGCACATGTACCTGACTGTTTAGAAGAAATAATTTTCCCTCTCGGTGTTATATACCTTCTTATAATTCCTATGTCTTTGTAATCAATTTCTTCATAATTCTCTTGGCAGAACTTACAAACTTTCTTCTTCTTCTTCGCCATTTTCCAATTCCTCCTTTTCATCAATTATTTCAATATTTGGTTTTTCTAAAAACTGAAATCTTTCAACTTTGACTTCTATGGTTGATTTCTTTTCGTTATTCTCTGTTTCCCAACTTCTGTAATGTAAAGAACCTTCAACAAATATTAAATTTCCTTTTTTAAGATATTCAGCACAAATTTCTGCCTGTTTGCCCCAAACAACAAGATTTAAATAACAAGTATCTTCTTTCTTTTCCCCTTTTGATAAATATTCTCTATTAACGGCAAAGCCAAAAGTAGCAACTGCTTTTCCATTTGTTGTATATCTTAATTCTGGGTCTCTTGTCAATCTTCCTATTAAAAAAACTTTATTGAGAAACGGACCCGGCATTAACTTCCTCCTTAAAATCAAATTTTTTCCTCTTTAAAAATAAATATCTCAATATGTTTTCTCTTCTATAAAATTCACTTTCAATTTTTGAAATTTTGTCTGGTGTGCTTTTTATGTAGAAAATATAATAAATTGCTTCCTCTTTCTTTTTTATTGGATAAGCAAGTGTCTTTCTTCCAAGATTATCTTTTTTTACAATTTCTGCTCCTTCTCTTAAAATAACTCTCTCAATAAAATCAACTTCCTTATTAAAATCTTCTTCTGGCAAATCTGCTTTTATTAAAAAACATAACTCATAATTTCTCAACATATTTTTACCTCCTCTAATTTAACAGAATCTTTATTTTCTCTTATTTTCTCTGTTGTTTATTATTTATTATATTGCGAATTTTAAAAAAGTCAATAAATATTTATGCGTGTATTTCAATAATGTCTTTGTCAAAAAGAACATAATCTCTTCCAGCGATTATAAACTTATCATTTCCGTGTCTCCATAATCTTGCATATTTAAAGTTCTTAACAAGGTCTTTATGAATAATCTCTGCAAGTTCTATAACTTTTGTATTTCTTTTTAATGTGTAGGGATTTTCAGTGTCAGGTGGTTTTCCAGGTATTTTGGTATAGACCCTTATTATGTCAAGAGAAATAAAGATTTTTTCTTTAAGTATCTCAAGATTCTCATTATTTTTTGCTGAAATTGTAATTATTTCAGGTATTTTATCAGAATAAAATTCTAAAAAAATTTCTTTTATATCTTTACTTTCTGGTAAATCAATTTTATTTCCTACCCAGATAATATTTTTGTTAAACTTAAATCCATCCTCTTCTTTTATTTTAAACTTTTCAAGAACTTTTAGTGATTCTTCAATTTCCTCAAGAATAAAATCAGATGATAGATCAAATAAGAATATTAAAGAATCTGCTTTTCTCAAAAAATCACCTACCCAGTTTTCAGTAAATTCCATAGATAGAGAAGGTGTATCAATTATCTGTATTTTTATATCCTCATAATCCATCATACCTGGAATAGGTATTTTTGTTGTAAATGGATAATCACCTATTTCAGGATTTGCTTTTGTCAATTTTGAAAGAAGAGTGGATTTGCCAGAATTTGGTGGTCCACATATAACAGTTTGTCCAGCCCCTTCTCTTTGAATTATTGGGATCGGAGATTTTTTTTTCGTTTTTGGTTGTTGTTCAAGCATCTTTCTATATTTAGAAATTTTACTTTTTAAAAGTGCTTGAAGTTTTTCACTTGACTTATGCTTTGGCATAATTGCCAGCATTTCTTCAAGAATAGAAATTTTTTCTTCTATTGTTTTTGCTTTTTTTAATTCTGATTCTTTTTCATGAAATTGTGGAGGTAGATTAACAACCATTTTATTTTTCAATTAAACTCTTTATAACAGGTAATAATTTATTGACATTATAAGGTTTTGTTACATAATAATCAGCACCAATTTCATAACCCTTTATTTTATCAATGTCTTGACTTTTTCCTGTAAGCATCATAACTGGCACCTTTCTACTCAAAAAACCCTTTTTAATTCTTCTTAAAACTTCCCATCCATCAATTCCTGGCAACATAACATCAAGAATTACTAAATCTGGTTTATCTTCTTTAAAAATTTTTAGACCTTCTTCTCCTGTTGGTGCTTCATAAACAATATATCCATTTCTTTTTAATTCTCTACTTAAAATCAATCTTTCTTCTGGATCGTCTTCAATTATAAGTATTTTTTTTGCTTCCATATAATCATTTTACCATTTTTTTTCATTTTTGGTATATTTTATTTATCTCATCTCTTTCAAATTTAGGAAATCTTTTCTTTTTCCCTTTTTCATAATAGAATACACCTTTTCCCTTTACAATTTCACCAATAATTTCAGCCTTAATATTTCTTTTTTTACAAAACTCAATCATTTTTTCTACCTCTTTTTTATCAACTATTCCAACTATACAACCAGAAGAAATTACACCAAAAGGATTAAGATTAAAAATCTTACAAAACTTAATCAGTGGCTTATAAAATTTTAGTTTTTTAATATCTACCAATATCCCTACATTTTTATTTTCTGAAATTTCATATAAACCTGTTGATATACCGCCTTCTGTTGGATCATGCATAGATTTTATTTTAAAATTTTTCCATAAAATTACTCCTTCTTTAAAAACACTTATTCCTGGATTATAAATTGAATTTTTAATTTTTTTCAAATATCTTTCTGAAAAAAATTTTTTTAGTCCTTTGTATTTCTCTCTAACTAAAATTGAAGCAGCCTCTATCCCAATCTCTTTTAAAAGGAAAACTTTATCTCCTTGTTTTATCTCTGAACAATCAATTTTTTTCATTTTTTCTCCAACAACAAAACCAACTGAAATAGGTCTCTTTATATCAGATATTATTTCTGTATGCCCTCCAACCCATTTTATATTAAACTTGTCACATTCTTCTCTTATTTTCAAAAAAACATTCTCAATCTCTTGGAATTTTGTTCCACTTGGGAATAAAATTGTACAAAGGAAATATTTAGGGATCCCGCCCATAACTACAATATCATTAACATTTATATTAACTAAATAAAAACCAATATCTTCAGAAGTGAGTGTTATAGGATCAGTTTTTGCAAATATTGTGTTGGTTTTTGTCTTAAAGATAGCACAATCACTTCCTATACTTGCTTTTGAAATTATATTTTTGCCTTTATCTGTATATTTTTCAAGTAAATATCTTAAAAATTTATTAGGAAGTTTACCTTGTTTAAAACTTTTTAAGCCAATTAAATATTCAATATCACTAATCTCATCAATTAAAAAATCTGCTCCTTCTTTATATAATAGTCGCTCATCTATGTTTTCACTTTTAATTCCAATGGTTTTAATGTTTAATTTTTTTCCGCATCTAATATCAAAAGGATGGTCTCCAACAAGAATCACTTCATCTTTTTTTAAATCCATCAACTTTAAACATTTTTCAATGTGATAGGTATTTGGTTTAACTTTCTTTACATCCTCTCTTGTTAAAAGAATATCGTAAGGAATTTTAAATTTATTTATAACATTGATAACTGATTCTTTACAATTTCTTGTGATAATTCCGATTTTAATATTATTTTTTTTAAGGTTGTTAAGTGTTTTTATAACATCTTCCCTTAATTTTGCTTTTTGACTTGCTTTTATTTCTTGTTCCTTTAAAATCTTATGCCCTATGATATAAAATTCCTTACCTTTTTTTCTATTTTCTTTTTTAATAAAATCAAGTAATTCAAGTATTGATAGTTCTTTTTTAAATCTTAAATTTCTTTTCTTTGCCTCTTTTAAAATCTTTTCTTTTATCTTTTTAAAAGGAATTGGCGAAATTACAAGTGTTCCATCAAAATCAAAAACAATACCCTTAGTTACTTTATAATTTGACTGCTTTTTTGAAATTCTCAATTCCCTTTTTAATAGATGGAAGGGGATTTTCTGGTTCTCCTTCATATTCAATAATAAGTGGTCCAGAAAAATTTATATCTTTAAGTTTATTAACAATTTTTTCTAAATCAATATTGCCTTCTCCCAAAATTACATCAACAACTCTTCTATCTCTTTCAAAAATAAAATCCTTCAAATGAAGAGAATATAATCTTTTACTAAATGTTTCTATCATTTTTAATGGGTCTATCCTTGAATCAAGTGCCCATGCAGTATCAAGACAAAGTCCTATTCTTTCAGAAGTATTTTTAAAAACATATTCAAGCGTCTGGATATTCCCAAGCCAGTGCCATCCTCCATGATTATGAATAGCAATTTTAACATCATATTCTTCTGCAAGTTTTTCAGCAACTTTAAAACAATCAAAAATTTTATTTATATCAAAGTCAGCGCTTATGTATTTTGCTCCACAAATTTTAACAAATTCAAAATACTTCCTCTCATTTATTTCATTATTTGAAAAATATTGAACTCCTATTGAATAAATCTTTACGCCTTCCTCTTCATAAATAGAAATTACATCTTTAAACTTGCTTGTATCAAAAAAATCAATATGAACTCCACACAATTCAATCTTGTTTAAACCTAATTCTTTTATCATCTTTGCCACAACTTTATTATCTTTAAAATTCCTGAAACAATAACTTTGAACTCCAAGATTTTCTAAAAATTTATTCATATTTCCCCTCCGTTTTTAGTTTTTTTTCTATAATTTCAATTTCCCTTTTCTCTTCTTCTTTGAGATAATCCTCATATATTTCAAAATTCAAAACTTCATTTATCCCATTTTTTAAAAATTCAACTAACTTTTCTTGATTTACAGAAACAAATTCACTCAAACATCCAATTTTTGAAAAATCAACTTTCTCTAAAAATATATTTTCCCATAAATCTTTTCTAATATCAATTAAAATTGAACCATGCTGTAAAAAAGAAAAATTGTTTCTTCTTTGAGCAGAACCAATAATCTTTTTTTCATTAAAAACTATATCATGTCTTGAAGATAAAGAAAAACATGGCATATCTGTAAAAGATGGCTCTTTCCCTTGAGAAAATCCTCTAATTTTTAGTTTAATTCCAAATTTTTCTATACCGTTTATTAACCCTTTACTTATGGTTAAATAAGTAAGATAAGGAGATGAAAAAGATTTATGATGTGATAAATTTGCAGATAAAGAGTAGGTTATTTCTACATCATGAAAAATTGCACTTCCACCAGTAGGCCTCATAACAACAGGGATATTATTTTTTTTACAGAATTGTAAATTAATCAATTTACTTATTTTTTGTCTATATCCCGTTGAAACAGCAACTGGCTCCCATTTATAGAATCTCAAAACAGGCAAGTTTTCAAATTTTTCAGATTTTTTCCAAAAATAATAATCAAAAGCCATATTAAAAAAGGGATCGTAATTATCACATAAAATTAATCTGCATTTCATTTTACCATATTTATAAAATCATCTATATCAATTGCTGGGTATGTTGTTATTTTTACACTCCCTCTTTGTGCAAATTCAAGAGAAATTTTTGCAGCGACTTTTTCATTTTCTACCTCTATAATTGTAAGAAAATCAAAGGGACCTAAAATAGCATATTGCTCCAAGATTTTCCCACCCATTTTTTCAATCTCTTTATTTACTTCTTTTATCCTATCTGGTTTTTGTTTTATTGTTTTTGCCCCCTTTTCTGTCAAAGTACTAAACATTATAAATTTTGCCATCTTTCTCACCTCCTTTTTTTATTTTTTCTCCTATTCATTTCCCTCTGTTTTTCCTGAATGCCCCTGGCCCGACTTGAACGGGCGACTTATCTCAGGAGGGGGTGCTTCCCCCTTCCTGATATAGTCCTCCCCCCACTACGAAAAACATAGGGGACAATCCTTTCCCCTATAACCCCTTTGTGTCGCCCGTTTAAAGTTCCTTCCCTATCCTTTTGTCTCTCCTTTTCCCTCTGTTTTTCCTGAATGCCCCTGGCCCGACTTGAACGGGCGACACGCGGTTTAGGAAACCGCTGCTCTATCCTTCCTGAGCTACAGGGGCTTTATAATATAATAATTGAATTATCTCTATTTTTCAAGCAAAATAACTGATATAAACTCTTTTATTCCTTCTTCCAAATCTAAAAAATCTTTTCTGTACCCTGCTTTTCTTAACTTTTCAATATTTGCCTGTGTGAAATACTGATATTTATCTTTAATGTCGTCCGGCATATCAATATACTCAATATTTTCTCTTTTGTTTAGATATTTAAATAAAATTTTAGCCAATTCATTAAAACTTCTTGCCTTTCCTGTTCCTACATTGTAAATGCCCTTTTTCTTTCTATTCTCAATAAAAAACCAAATAACATCACAAACATCCATCACATAAATAAAATCCCTTTTTTGTTCCCCATCTTTATAATCTTCTCTATATGATTTAAACAATCTTATTTTATCTGTATATTTTATCTGTTCATATCCTTTTGAAATTACACTTTTCATTTCTCCCTTATGTTTTTCGTTTGGTCCATAAACATTAAAAAATTTTAGTCCAACAAAATTATTATGAAATTTATTTAAGACAACCCATATATCAAAAAGATTTTTTGAAAGTCCGTAAAGATTTAAAGGAACTAAATTTTCAATGTTATTCTCATCATCTGAGAAATTTTTTTCTTCTTTTCCATATGTTGCAGCAGATGAAGCATAAATAAATTCAATATCATTCTCAAGACAGAAAAGAGCAAGTTTTTTTGAGTAGATAAAATTATTTCTTATGACATATTCAATATTAGTTTCTCTTGTATTTGTGCATGCGCCAAGATGAATTAAGAAATCAAAATTTTTATCAAATTTTTTTTCAATTTTTAGTAGGAATTCATCCTTATCATAATACTCCTTAAATTTTTTATTCTCTATATTTTTCTTTTTCTCTTGATTTATATGATCAACAACAACTATCTCTTTTATCCCTTTTCTATTTAAGTAATCAAGAAAACAACTTCCGATAAAACCTGCTCCACCAGTTAAGATAATTCTCATTCTATTCTTTTACCTGTAGTCGCTTTTGTTACCTTAGAATACTTAACTCCTTTAAGGGATTTCAACGAAAAATATAACTCTTCTATTTTCTCCACATCCCCCTTAACAACAATTATCTCCATGCAATTTTCTTCATCCATATGAATATGTTGAGAAGATATAATATAAGACGAAAATTTATGCTGGATATCTATTATTCTATCCACAATTTCTCTTACATCATGCTCATAAACAATTACAATACATCCGACTACATCTTTTCCTCTTTCCCATTCTTGTTCAACAAACTTTTCCCTTATAATATCTCTTATCGCCTCTGACCTATTTTTATATTTCTGTCTTTTAATAAAATTATCAAATTTTTTTAACAAACCCTCTTCCATTGAGACACCAAATCTCTTTAATTTTCCCATTTTACTCTCCAATTTTACTTCTTTGTTCTAAATTTTGATAATATAAAAACCATTCTCTTATAGCCATTACATATAAAATTAAAGCAACACCTTCAACAAAATATCTTGAAAAACCTTTTGTCAAATCTGAAAAAACCTTGCCTAAAATTCCTATTATCATACCAAGTGATGAAAAGACAGCCCATAATCTCATAATGTGTGAATTATATTCATTCCAAGCATCAGCAGCACTTGTTATATTTGGAGCATTTTCAAGTCCTTTAAACAAATATTGGAGTCCTACTTGTCCACCATATCTTGTAACAGCTGCAACAATTATATTTGATATTGCTCCATAAAAAATGTAATAAATTAGAATTGTCATATCCTTTAATCCTTTTAAAAAAGTTGCAAGATATCCCATAATAAATAAAGAGAAAAAAGTAAATAAATCAAGAAATCTAAATGGTTCAATCCTTCTTTTTGATATACTTATAAAATTTGAAACTTCCTCTTTGGTTGGTTCTCTTTCTTCATCTTTCAATCTGTCATTTAAAAACTTAAATGCTTTATTAACAGGCAATCTTATCAAATTTTCTTTAAATATTTCATCAATATATTTAAAAAACATATATTCTCCTCCAATTTTCAAAATTTTTTTCTCATATAGACCATTTATTTCTTTCTTGATTTCTTCAATAATTCTTTCAGTATCTATAGTTTTCAAATGCATTACAAAATATTTAATCTTTTCCAATTCTTCAAAAGACATGTTAAACTCATCTTTTAGCATCCTGTAAATTTCTTCTATTTTCTGTTTTTCAACAAGTTTATAAATCTGAAATTTTATATTTGAATATTTTTCTGCAAGAGATATAAAATCTTGCTTATTTTTCAAAATATTGAAAATTTCCCTTTCAAAATTTCTCCATGTCCTAATTTCTTTACTCTCATAAATTTCTTTAATCTTTCCTTTTTCAAAAAATTTTTGCACAAGTGATGATGGAAAATTTTCAGTAAGTTTTAATGATTTTTTCATAAAATATACTTCAGCAGGAGCTCTTATAAAAGCCAAAATCCCAGAAGCAAGTGTATACCATGTATTACCTTTTAATCTCTCTGCAACCCTAACAAAAACACTTGCTCCTACAATACTACCTGCAAGATTCCCATAAACTATTTGTCTTATACCATGTTTAACTTCAGGAAAAAGTCCTTCGTCTGAATAAAAACCTCTTAAATTATAACTACCAAAACCGTATATTGCCTTCTTTATCAAAGCAATAGGAGAGTTACCAGTTGTTGCAATTTCACTTTCTTCATAATCAATCAAAATTTCTTGATTTTTATCCACTTCAATATTGCTTTTAACTTTAAAAATATATTGATGATTAGGCGAACAAAAATAAGGCCTTTCAGATTCTTTATCCTTTAAGATAAACTCAAAATTTGGTTTTGTTCTTATAACTTCTATTTCTGCTATATGATTATCAAACATTATTTCAATTCTTTTTTCATTTTTTATTTTTAAAACAACATTATCTAAAACAAAATTCCTCTTTTTTAAAAATTCAAGAATAAAATTAGAAACTATCTCCATATCTGTTTTTCTGTAAACTTTTTCTCCAAATATTATATATTCTTTCTTTCCGTTAAAACTCTGGGTCTTTCCAATTTTTTTAGGATAAATCCTTACAATAATATGCTTGTTTCTTGTAATTTTTGCTTTATATTCCTCACTTTTAGAATAGTCAAAATATCTATAACTTTCACAAAAAGGATTCCAACTCCACGAAAGTTCCTTAACAATTTTTGTATTATTTAACTTCCCAATATATTCAATCGCTTTTTCAATTTTTTCTAAGCTCTTTTTTCTCATACTTTTAATTTTCTTTTTTATTTTTAAAATGTCAAGTTTAAATTGACATCTCCTTATAAAAATTTTATAATCAAAAACAACTAAAAAGGAAATAAGTTGGAAAAAGTAAAATGTGCAGTTATTGGAACTGGAATTTTTGGAGAAATACATGTTCATACTTATAAAACATATGAAAAAGCAGAACTTGTAAAAATTTGTGATATAAATGAAAAGAGAGCAAAAGAAATAAGTGAAAAATATAATGTAAGATATACGAAAGATTACAAAGAAATTGCAGAAGACAAAGAAATTCAAGCAGTTTCTGTAGCAACTCCTGATTTTGCTCATAAAGATATAGTTTGTGAAATGTTAAAAAAGGGAAAAAATGTTCTTGTAGAAAAACCGATGGCAACAAGTTTAAAAGATGCAGAAGAAATGGTAAAACAGTCCAATCTATCTAAAAAAATCCTTATGACTGACTTCCATAATAGATTTAATCCATATTTTGTAAATTTAAAAGAAAGTTTTGATAAAGGAGAAGTTGGAGAAATATCATTTATCTATTCAAGATTGAGTGATAGAATTGATGTTCCTTTAAAATGGTTTACATGGTCTGGTAAATCTGGACCACACTGGTTCTTATTTCCCCATATTGTTGATCTTGTTATATGGTTTTCAAAATCTTTACCTAAAAAAATCTATGCTGTTGGTAAAAAAGGAGTTCTTTCAAGTTATGGAGTTGACACATATGATTCAGTGACTGCTGTCTTAGATTTTGGTAAATTTTATGCAACATTAGAAACTTCCTGGATTATACCAGAATCCTGGCCAGCACTTGTTGACTTTTATTTTAAACTCGAAGGGAGCAAAGGTAGATTAGTGTGTGATTTCAATGAATCTATAAATAAAATATCTTCTGATATAAAAAATCAAACCCTCTTTCCATTTTTACCAGGTTATACACCAGTTGATAATAAACCCTTTGGATTTGCTTCTTTGCCCATTCAACATTTTATTGATTGTATATATGAGAATAAACAACCTATAATTAAACCTGAAGATGGATTAATTAATGTAAAAATAATAGAAAAAATGATTGAATCAATAGAAAAAGAGGAAATAATTGATTTTTAAAAAGGAGGGGAAATGAAACTTGGAATTGTAACCTATATGATTGCAGCAGAATGGGATTTAGATACTATTATAAAAAAATGTGAAGAACTTGGATATGAAGGAGTAGAACTAAGAACTCAGCACAAACACAAAGTAGAATCAAATTTAACAAAAAAAGAGAGAGAAGAAGTTAGAAAAAAATTTGAAAATTCAAAAGTAAAACTTGTAGGTCTTGGAACAATCTTTGAATATCACAGTCCTGATAAAGAAGTATTAGAGAAAAATATAGAAGGGACAAAAGAATATGTAATTTTGGCAAAAGATATAGGAGCAGAAGGTATAAAGGTTAGACCAAATGCTTTCCCTGAAGGTGTACCAAAAGAAAAAACAATTGAACAGATAGGAAAGGCATTAAGAGAAGTTTCATCATTTGCTTATGATTATGGAATAAAAATTAGATTAGAAGTCCATGGAAGAGAAATAGCAAAGCCTGTATATATAAAACAGATTATTGATATAGCAGACCACCCTAATTGTTATGTATGTTGGAACTCAAATATGCCAGATGACTTGGATGAAACAGGCTCAATTGAAAAAAATTTTAATCTTTTAAAAGATAAAATTGATATAGTCCATATTAATGAACTTTGTAATAATTATCCATGGCTTGAATTATTCAGATTACTTAAAAGTATAAACTTTAAAAACTTCTGTCTTGCAGAAATACTATCAAATCCTGAACCAGAAAGATTTTTAAGATATTATAAAGTCCTTTTTGAAGCATATTTGAAACTGGCCTCAGTAAATTTTTAAAAAATCAATAAAGAAATGGACAAAAAGGATATTATTATTTTTATGCCTGACCAGTTAAGAAGTGATTGTATTGGAGCATATGGGAATAAAATAATTAAAACACCGAATATTGATAAAATCGCTAAAGAAGGTGTTGTATTTAAGAATGCTTACACTGTCTCCCCTTTATGTATGCCAGCAAGAGCCTCATTTGTAAGTGGTCTTTATCCTCATCAACACACAATTTGGCAAAATAGAGGTTCTTTACCTGCAGAAGATGAAACTTTTTTCCATCACTTACAAAAAAATGGCTGGTTTATTGCCTATATTGGTAAATCCCATTTTTATGAACATAAAAATTTCCATATGAAAATAATGGAAGATTATATGAAAAAAAGAGGAATTGATTATGTTCATGAAACAACTGGTCCTCATGCAACAGTTAAAACTGATTCATATATGACAGATTATTTGAAAGAAAAAGGTCTACTTGAAATATTTAGAGAAGATTATAGGAAAAGAGACAAATTTTCAACACGTCCAAGCCCTCTACCAGAAGAAGATTATCTTGACAGTTATGTTGGGAAAAAAGCATGTGAATTTTTAAAAGAATATAGTTTTGATAAGCCATTATGTCTTTTTGTTGGTTTTCCTTCTCCTCATGAACCATGGGATCCGCCTGGTAGGTTTGCAAAAATGTATTTACCTGAAGACATGCCTGAAGAAATCAAAGAAGAAAAAATAGATGGGAAATTGCCACACAAAACTAAAAAAATAATGGAAAAACAAAGAGAAATTTTTAGAGGACTTAATTCTGAAATAATTAGAAAGATAAGAGCATGTTATTATGGTAAAATTTCTCTTGTTGATTACTGGATAGGAGAAATTTTAAAAACATATTATGAAAAAAGACCACCTGACCAACTTATAATAATCCTTTGGTCTGACCATGGAGAAATGCTTGGAGACCATAATTTATTATATAAAAAAGTTTTTTATGAGCAGAGTGTTAAAATCCCTTTAATTATAAAATGGCCAGATAAAAATGAACATTTAAGAAAAAATTCAGAAAAAATTGTTGAAATTATTGATGTTTTCCCTACACTTCTTTATGGACTTGGCATAAAAAAATCAGAAAGAGCAGTTGGCGAAAATCTTTTTGAAGAAAAAAAGAGAAATTTTGCATTAAGTGAGATATTTGATTTTGATATGTTTCAATATATGGTAAGAACTGAAAATTATAAAGGTGTATTTGATAAAGATAAAGATTGTTTATTTTTATTTGACCTTAAAAACGACCCTTATGAGACTGAAAATCTTGCTGGAAGAAAAAAATCTTTAGAAGATGAATTATTTGAAATTTTATCAAGATATGTTTTGAATTCAAAATAAAACTTAAATGATACTTCTTCTTTGTTTTACAACTTTTTTAATTTCTTTTGCCCTTTATATAAGTAATATTTCTATCCCATTATATATAATTTCTAAATTTTCAGCAACTCCTTTAATGCTTGGGATTACTGGGTTTTTAAGCAGTTTTTTTTATACTCTTTCTCTTTTCATTTCCTATAAATTAAACTTTAAAAAACATTTTCCTTGGTTTATTTTTGTCTGCCTTCCAATAGGAATTATTTATTTTTCCATGCCATTTTTAAATAAATTTAAATTTTTTCTTTTATTTATAACTTTAAACAGTATTTTTTACAGTAGATTCTGGCCATCTGTTCAATCTTTATTTGTTGGTATAAATGAAATTGATAAATACAATATTTTCTGGGCTTTAGGAGTTGTTGGTGGTGTTTTTATATCAGGAATTTTCTTTAAAATAAATGAAACTCTACCATTTTTTGTTTGTGGAGTCCTTTCTTCTTTATGCTTTTTATTAAATATCTTGTATTTTGAAAAATTTCTCAAATTTTATAAAAATCTACCAGAAAAATTCAAAACAAGAAAAAAATTTGACAAGGAATTTAAAAAATATGTTCTTGCAAATACCTTAAATTTCTTTTGTCTATCTGCAATACTTTATCTTTTCCCAAAACTTGCCAGAGAGATAGGATATTCAACAATAACAATAAGCAATATAATAGGTTCTCTTTTAACTGTAAGATTTTTAACTTTTTTGATTTTAAGTAGATTAAATTTAAAACCAGGAGAAAAAGAATTATTTTTTTCTTATTCAATTGCAGGGTCTTCAATATTGATTACTGGTATTATCAAAACCTCTATTTTACATTTTATATCTGTTTCAATACTTGGGATTAGTTCTGCTCTTTCCTTCAAACTTGTATTCTCTGAAATCGCTAAAAAGGGATATTCAACAGAATTTAATGAAACAACTATCGGTTTTGGATGGTTTACCGGTCCCATTTTTATTGGTTTTCTTAGTAATATCTTTGGGATTTCAGAAGGATTTATTCTAACTGGTCTTTTTGTTTTGATGCTTTATTTTTTTCAAAAATTCTATTTTTTAAAAACACCTGAATAAATTTTATTTTTTATCAAAATTAAATTATAATTCTAAAAAAGGTCAAATGCTTGGGATTGAGAAAGATTTTTTTAAAATTAACAGTAAATCTGTTTTTTTACTTGGGATAAGCTATTTTGCTGGATGTGGTGCTCAGGAAGGATTTATTTCGGAAGATTTGCAAGATATAAAAAAAATACAATTTTAACTGGATAAGAGTTTGGGCGACATGGAATGGATTTGGAAAAGATATATCGTGTGTTGACAATCAAGGAAATTTAAGAGAACCATTTTTCTCCCGTCTTAAATTTATACTGAATGAATGCTATAAAATTGGTATAATAGTTGACATAACTTTTTCAAGACAGGATGAAATTGTTGGTATTCCCAGATTTAAAAACTTAGAGTCCCATTTAAATGCTTGTTTAAACCTTATAAAAAATTTAAAAGATTTTAAAAACTATTATATAGATCTTGCTAACGAAAGAAACTTAAAAAATCAGAGATATGTAAGTTTTGAAGATTTAAAAGTAATAAGAGATGAAATTAAAAAATTAAATCCTGACCTGCTAATCACTGCTTCACATTCAGGAGATATGGATATAGAAACTATGGCTAAATACATTTTATATACTGGCGTTGATTTTCTTGCAATTCATCGCCCAAGAAATCCTAATTCTCCAAAAGAAACAGGGAAAATTACAAGGAAGTATTATAAGATGATGGAAGAAATAGGAAAGATTGTGTCATTGCTATATCAAGAACCATTTCGTAGAGGATTTAATAAGGACTGGGAACCAGAACTTTCAGATTTTTTAGATGATTTCCTTGGTGCAAAAGAAAATGGTGCTGCTGGATGGTGTTTCCATAATGGAGACCAGAGAAATACTTCTTCAATTGATAGAATTCCCAGACGCTCTTTTGATCTAACAGAAAAACGGCTTTTTACTCAATTAGATGAAGTTGAAAAGGAATTTTTAAATAAATTAAGAGAAATTTAATCTTCAAAGTCCGACTTTACTTACTGGTTATTCAAAACAAAGATGCCGGGAGAGGGAGTCGAACCCTCACGGGAGCAAGCTCCCAACGGATTTTAAGTCCGTTGCGTCTTCCATTCCGCCATCCCGGCTTTTTTAAAATTATATTTTATTTTTTAACAATATTCAAGATTTCCAATTAAAATTTATGGATCGCCAAAACCATTGACCCTCTTTCATCTCCCACTAACACCTACGAGGTGTAAGAGGAATTGTTTAAAATTTCAAAATAGGTTTTTTTTAAATTCTCAAATTCTTCTTTATATTCTTCGGGTATATTTTTTTCGGGAACAAATTTCAACTTCAAAAAATCAATAAATTTACCATCTTTTTGGACTCTAAAATCAAGATGAGGCCCTGTTGCAATACCAGTCATACCTACATATCCAATAACATCTCCTTTTTTAACTTTCTTTCCTTTATAAATTCCCGTTTCAAATTTACTTAAATGTCCATAATAAGAGATATAACCATTTGAATGTTTTATTTTTACACATTTTCCATAACCACCAAGATAACCAACAAAAATGACAGTTCCGTTCCCAATAGATGAAACAGGAGTTCCAATAGGTGCTGAGTAATCAATTCCATAATGAGGTCTATAAATTTTATAAATTGGATGAAATCTTGAATGAGAAAAAAAGGATGTTATTTTTCTATACGACAAAGGTGCTTTTAAAAATGACCCTTCAAGCCCTTGCCCTTTTTCATCAAAAAAACCTTTAAAATTTCCTTTTTCAAAATAGAAAGCATAATATTTCTGATTCCCTGATTCATATTTTCCTGCAATAACCTTTATATCCTTTAAAATTTCACCATTCTTATCTGTCCAACTTTCCCATATTATTGAAAATTTATCACCATTCTGACAATCAGTAAAAAAATCAATCTTTGATTCAAAAATTTCTGCAAATTGAATAATTATTTCAGGATTTATATTTAAATTTGCCATACTTTCATACAATGATGCATTTAGAATTCCTGTTTTTATAAAATTTTTTTTATATTTTTCTATCTCTTCAATATAGGCAGTAAATTCATCCGCTTTTTTTTCAACAATATAATAGTGGAATGGCTTACTAAAATATCTTAACTTTAAAAAATTGCCATCAACTGAAAAATGTATCTCCCAAGTATCGCCAATTTTACTCTTTCTTGGATCAAATACCTCTTTTAATTTTTTAATAATCATACCCCTTTCATAATCTGATATTCCTTTTAATCTTAAAATATCTCCAAGTATATCACCTTCTTTAATCTCTCCATTAATTATATTTATTTTTGGTAGATATCTTTTTTGAGAAATTTTTATAAAAGGGAAGAAAACTAAAAATACAAGAATTAGAAAAATTAATGTTTTTATAGTTCTACTCATTTATCTTTTTCTTTTTGTTCAATAAAAAATTCCTCTTGTTTGTCAATCTTTTCAAAATCAGAAGAAGAAATTGTAAATATAATTTTTCTTTTGGGATGAAAGCAGAATATTTTATCTTCTATTTTCTTCCCACAATCAATTTCTGTTTTAGATTTTTCATCCCTAACAATTATTTTTAAAGATGGCTGAGAAAGAGAAAGTTCACTTAATTTTTCTTTTGAATAATCAATAAACTCATCAATTTCAAGATTTTTTAAGTCATGCAAAAAGTCCTCAACCTTATCTTTTGAAACTTTTTTACTTCTGTCTTTTTCAATATAATATTTTTCTTTTACCTTTATGATTTTCAACTCTTTATCTTTTTTTACAATGGAAAATTCAACAATCTCTGGAATATTTATATCAAATATTTTTCTTTCTCTTAAATCATTTATACTTTCAGGGATATCATCAACTATTCTATCATCTACAAGAAATATGTATGGCTTTAATGAGTTCTTAGAATAATACTTATTCTGTTCTTTTTTACCAAAATATACAAAATATTCTTTATCTCTTACCTTTATTTTGAATATTATTTTGGGATTTTCAAGCCCACACTCTTTCTGATTTTTCTTTTCTTCAAATGAGTTTACTTTTTGGTCTATTAAATTTTCAATTATCCTTTCAACTTTTTCTTCACTTGCAAGGTCTTTTACAGGACTTTCAATATACCATTTTTCTCCATATTTTCTAAATAAGAAAACAATCTTTTCTTTTTTTATTTCAATCTCTTCTACTTCTGATTTATATATATCAGTAGGAATTATCCTTTTTTCTCTTAAGTCAAATTCATTTTTTTCAAGGATATTATTTAAATCCCATTTATATACAAGAAAGACCTCATTTTTATCTTTTGTTGTGTAAAGATAACTTCCAGATGGTGTTTCATCCCCTATATAAAGTGTTTGTTTTTCTCCATCATAATGAATTTCTATTGTTTTTTCAGGGTTTAAAAGTCCATAGATATTTAAATCTTCAACATTTCCAATGTTTCTTTCAATTTCAAGTGAAGATATTTTACTTATTAAACTTTCTATTTCATTTCTATCACATTCATAATTTTTACCTTTTATAATCCAGTTTCCATTTTCATTCTTTTCAATTGCAATTTCTTTATCTTTACTTTTTAGTAAAACAAAATTTATCTTATCTTTTTCAAAGATAAATACTTTTTTTTCTTCTTTCTCCTTTTTCAAGGAAATTTTATTCTGATAAAAATAATAAATAACCACAACAGTTAAGATAATAAAAAGGAACAAAGTTTTTTTAAATATCTTCATTTTCAGCAAATAAGTTTTCTTCTAAATGTAATAAATCCACCTAAAATTATTATCAAAACTGGAATTATAACTACAGGTAAGAAGAATAGAAACTTTCCTGCTTTTTCTGTAAGAATTAATGGTTGATTTTCCTCTTTTTTCTCTCTAATAGAAATTAATATATCCTCTTCTGCAAGATAGTTAATTGTATTTAAAACAAAATCTTTATTAGCAGAAAAATTTATCATTTTATCAGAAATAAAATCAGAATCACCAAAAACTGCAATATAAGATTTTTTTGTTTGGTCTTTTTCTTTTATCTCTTTCTCTACAATAATAGCAACAGGAATAGGTCCTTTTTCATCATTTTCGTCATACTTAACCTTACCCTTTTCTATCTCTTTTAAACTTTTTTCTGCCCATGATGCAGAACTTGTTTTCGCAAGAATATCACCTTTAATGTCTGGTGGCAGATTTTCTTCTAACCTTACACTTCTAACAGACGAAAAGACACATGCTGAATTTGAAATTTCTTTTGTAATTTGGTGATATGGATAATCAATGATCAATGGACTTAAAGGGTCTCCAAGAAATCTTCTGCTTGCAAGGTCAATAATTATGTCATTATCAATTTTAATTCCATAAGAATTAAGGAAATTTTTTATAACAGGAAAATTACCTGGCTCTAAAAATAAAAGTAATCTCTTTCCTCTATTTATGAAATTATTTATCTCTTCAATTTCTTTATCAACAAAATCAATTTCAGGCCCACATATTACAAGAATATCACAATCTTCAGGAATGCCGTCTCTTAATATTAATGTTTCACCTATTATGTAGTTCTCCTGTTCAAGATAATCTTTTAAACTACTTAATTTTTCATCTAATCTTTTTTCTCTATGCCCTGTTGTAAAATAAATTTTTTTCTTTTCTTCTTTTATCAGTTTTAAAATAGTAGAAGTTATATTTTTTTCATCTGGGCTATAAATTTTTTCATATTTATCTCCTGACATTATTAAAATTGTATCATAACTTGTTATTCCATATTTTTTTGCAAGCAAAACATCCCTATCAAGGTCAGCAAATCTATAGTTTATAAATTTTGAATTAGTTCTATATTGCTCAAAAATCTCTTTTGTTTTCTCGTCTATTTTTTCTTTATAAAAAATAATTATTTCAACAGGTTGTTTTAAGCTTCTAATGATTTTTTTTGTCTGGGACGAGATTGAATAGATTTTATTTTTTGTCAAGTCAATCCTTTTATAATTTTTCTCAGAAATAAGGTTAACAAATATAACAATTGCAAGAAAGATTATAACCATTAAAAATGCATTAATTCTATAAAAAAATTTCTTTTCAACCATTTTAGCCCCTATATTTTTTTGAAATAAGTATCCTCAATGTTAAAAATGAAAAGAAAATCAAAACACTTAAATAGAAAATTAAATCTCTTGTATCAAGTATCCCTCTTGGAAAGTTTTCATAATGGTTATAGAGAGATATAAAATCAAAAAATTTTGAATATTTTGTAAAAATTTCAGATATCCATCCTATAATCCAGAAAAGTAAAGAAATTCCAAAAGTTATAATTGCTGAAATAATCTGACTTTCAGTAAGGGAGGAGATTAAAATACCAATAGAAATGAAACTTCCGCCAAGTAGAAGAATGCCAAGATAACCATTTAAAAGTACACCTTTGTCAAAATTCACCCACTTTTCAAGAATAAACATATAAGAAAATGGTATCAAAGTCATAATAATAAAAACTGAAAAACAGGCAAGAAATTTTCCCCAGTAAATATCTGAATCTTTTAAAGGATAAGTAAATAAAAGTTCTATTGTCCCAAGTCGCCTTTCTTCTGAAAATAATTTCATTGTTAAAAGAGGAAGTACAAATAAAGATGTTATAGCCATATTATGGAACATAGGTCGAGCAACCATTTCATTTGGAGAAAGAGTAAAATATGGATAGGGTGAATATGAATATCTCATTGAAATAATTGAATAATAGGCAGTTAAAGCATAAAAAATAAAACCACATATGAGATTAAAGATAAGAATAACTACATAGGCAACTGGAGATATAAAATAGCTTTTAATTTCCTTTTTAAAAACAGGCAATACTTTCATTTCTATTCCTTTGTTGTTAGTTTTAAGAAAATATCTTCAAGAGACATCTCTTTAATCCTCATACTTAATAGTCCAAAGTTATTGATAAGAATTTTTTCTGAAATCTCTTTTCTTATATCTCTTTCTGCAATTATATTATAACTATTCACTTTCCCCTCTCCAGCAGAAATAACATTTATACTTTTTACTCCAGGGATATTTTTAATAACTGCCTTTACTTTTTCAATTTCTCCATCAATTTCAAGATATATTTCAATTACTCCTTTCAACCTTGCTGTCAAATTTTCAATTGTATCAATTGCGACAATTTTCCCTTCATTTATAATAATAACTCTTTCACAAACCATACTTACTTCTGGTAAAATATGGCTTGAAAGAAAAATTGTTCTTTTACCTGCTAAACTTTTTATTAAATTTCTTGTTTCAATAATCTGTTTTGGGTCAAGGCCTATTGTCGGTTCATCAAGTATTAAAACTGGAGGGTCATTTAAAATTGCCTGTGCTATTCCTACTCTCTGTTTATATCCTTTTGAAAGTTTGTATATACTTTTATTTTCAACCTCTAAAAGTCCACATTCTTCCAGTGCCTTTGAAATTCTTCTCTTTTTTTCATCTTTTTTTACTATTCCTTTCATTTCACAAACAAAATTTAAAAACTCACTAACAGTAAATTCTTCATATAATGGATTTTTCTCAGGTAGATACCCTACACTTTTCTGAACAAAAAGAGGATTTTCAAGAATATCATATCCGTTTACTATTGCAGTCCCTGAACTTGGAGTTAAAAAACATGTTAAAATTCTCATTATTGTTGTTTTACCAGCAGCATTAGGACCAAGAAGTCCCACTATTTCTCCCTTTTCAACTAAAAAACTAACGTTTTCTATTGCTTTCGTTTTTCCATAATACTTTGTAAGATTTTTTGCCTCAACCATTTTCTTCCTTTTTTGTTTTTCTAAAAATTATATAAAAATTAATAAATCTGTCAACCTTTCAAAATATACACACAAGGTGTATTATGAAATATATGAGAAAAAGTTTTATAATTGTATTTAGCATATTTTTTCTTTTTTCTTGTAAAAAGGAACTGGAGGCAAATATGGATATTAAAAAATGTGAAGTTCTTTATGTTTCAAAAAATGGTGATGATACTTTTTCAGGAAGATTGGTTAGAAGGAGTAAAAATGACGGTCCTTTTTTAACAATTCAGAGAGCCATAGATGAAATTAAAAATATAAAACAGAAAAACAAAGGGACTTTAAAAAAACCAGTTGTAATTATGATAAAAGGTGGAACATATTTTCTTGAAAAACCAATAGAGATAGATCACCAACATTCAGGAACTTCTGAATTCCCTGTTATCATAATGCCATATAAAAATGAGAAAGTTGTAATAAGTGGAGGCGAAAAACTTGAAAACTGGGAAATTACCAAAATCAATCAAAATCAAGTTTTTGTTTTTGAAATAAAGGGGAAAAAATTTAGAAATTTATGGGTAAATGGAGAAAGGACAGATAGAGCAAGATATCCAAAGACAGGTTATTTGAAAATTTATGGATTATGCGAAGAAGATGAAAAAAAACAATGGAATGAGGGAGTTTATAAAGCAATTTTTAATAAACAGGATATTGAAAATCTAATTGAATATAAAAATGGAGAAGTTATATTGATGACAAAATGGGTTGAATCAAGATTACCAATTTTATCAATTGATAAATATAAAGGAATTATTGTATTTAAAAAAAGAACTGTTTTTAAACCACAGAAAGACGACCTTTATTATATTGAAAATTTACTGCAATTTCTTGATAAAAACAACTGGTATATTGATTTTGGGAATGAGAAATTATATTACTTCCCTGAAAAAATTAAAAAAAATTTTGAATTTATTGTCCCAAAAATTGAAAATGTTATAAAAATTATTGGTAAACCAGAAGAAGATAAATTTGTTGAAAATATTCAATTTTACAATCTTACTTTTTCTCACACTGAATGGTATTTCCCTGAGAATAGTTTAAGAGGTAAAGATGTTGGTGGTTTTGCTCAGGCAAGTGTAGAAGTTCCGGGAAGCATTTATTGTGAAGGAATGAGAAACTGTAAATTTGAAAACTGTGAAATATCTCATATTGGAAACTATGGTATTGAACTTGGGAAGGGATGTCAAAACAACAAAATTATCAACTGTAAAATTTATGATTTAGGAGCAGGTGGAATTAAAATAGGAGAAAGAATTATAAGAGAAGAAAAAAAATTGCAAACATTTGGAAATGAGATAAGTAAATGTATTATAAAAGATGGTGGTAAAATCTTCCATAGTGCAGTTGGCATATGGATTGGACAGAGTTACGATAATTTTATTTTGAATAATAATATTTATGACTTTTATTACACTGGAATAAGTATTGGATGGACATGGGGATATGGAAAAACACTTGCAGGTGGAAATATTGTTAAATTTAATTGTGTTCACCATATAGGTAAAAAAACAAATGGTGATGGCCCAATTTTAAGTGATATGGGTGGAATATATACTCTTGGAATACAACCAAAAACTTTAATTTCTAATAATATTTTCCATGATATTTATGGATACTGGTATGGAGGGTGGGGAATATATTTTGATGAGGGAAGTTCATATATAATCGCTGAAAAAAACTTAGTTTATAATACAACTCATGGCGGCTTTCATCAACACTATGGGAGAGAAAATATTGTAAGGAATAATATCTTTGCTTTTGGAAAATATCAACAGATTCAATTAACAAGACCTGAACCACATAAAAGATTTACATTTGAAAAAAATATTGTTGTAGGAGAAACTGAAGAATGGATTGTAGGAGGGCTTGATTTTAACTTTGTCTTTGATAAAAATTTATACTGGAAAATTGGAAAAGGTGAAATAAAATTTTTTGATAGAACAGGCAAACAATATACTTTTAAGGAATGGCAAGAAAAGATGATGGATATAAATTCTTTAATTGATGACCCAAAATTTTATAATTTAGAAAAATTTGATTTTAGATTAAAAAAGGACTCACCTGCTTTTAAAATTGGTTTTGAAGAGTTTGATTTACCAGAAGATAAATTATAATTGCTGTAAAGTTAAAAATTTGTAGTAAAGCCCTTTCTTTTCATATAATTCAGAATGGGTTCCTTGTTCAACTATTTTTCCATTTTCAAGAACAACTATTTTTGTTGCTTCTTTAATTGTTGACAATCTGTGAGCAACAATAAAAACAGTTCTTCCTTCCATTATTTTATCAATTGCTTTTTGAACTATTTTTTCTGATTCACTATCAAGAGAGGCAGTTGCTTCATCAAATATTAATATTTCAGGATTCCTATATATTGCCCTTGCTATTGAGATTAATTGTTTCTGTCCGCCTGATAAATTTACTCCTCTTTCCCCAATTATTGTATTTTCTTTTTCCGGTAATTCATTTACAAATTTTGAAAGTCCAACTATATCTATTACTTCTTTAAATTTTTCGTCATTATTTTCTCCTAAAGTTATATTTTCTTTTACAGTTCCATAAAAGATTATAGGGTCCTGTGAGACATAACCTATATGTTTTCTCAATGAAGAAAGTTTAAAATTTTTTATATTTTCTCTATCTATTGAAATTTCTCCTTCTGTTGGATCAAAAAACCTAATTAATAAACTTACTAAAGTACTTTTGCCTGAACCTGTTTTTCCAATAATCCCTATTTTATCACCTTTTTTGATAACAAGATTTATATCTTTCAAAACAAAATTGGAATTATATGAAAAGGAAACATCTTTAAATTCAATTTTTTCTTTCAATCCTTCAAAAATTTTTTCACCTTCATCCTTTACCTGTATTTTATAATCAAGGATGAAAAAAATTCTTGGTAAAACAGAACTTGCATGTTTTATATGAGCATATGTTTGCATAACTCCTTTAAGAGGACTTATTATTGAAAATAGGCCAAAGAAAAAAAGTGATAAAAAACCAGCAGTAATTGCACCAGTAAGAATTTTATTTCCTGCGTAAAATATAATTAGACCAGTTGCAACTGCACCACAAAAATCAGTAAAAGGTTCAATTAATAAAATCCTTTTATTTATTGACATAATTGTTTTGAAAATATTTTCATTTTCTTTTCTAAATTTTTTTAACATCCTCTCTTCAAGGTTATATGCTTTTATAATTCTCTGACCAAAAACACTCTCATTTATAAAATTCCCTATTCTACCATATGTTTCTTGAATTTTTCTCCCAAGATTTCTTAACTTTTTTGTCCAGTTTGAAACAGGTACAAGTATTACAGGATATATTAAAATTGAAACAATACTCATCTGCCAGTCAATTATAAAAATTATTGAAAGATAACTTATTATAAGAAAGATTGGAAATATAAAACCTGGAAAAAATATTTCAAAAACATAATTAAGCAGTCCTATATCATATACAATCCTTGTTGTTAATTCTCCAGTTTGAGTATAATTATAGAAATCAAGAGAAAGATTTAAAAATTTAGTATATACTTTATCTCTCAAATCTGTCTGGATTTTTGTTGAAAACAATCTGAAAAAAAGGTTACTGAAATAAAAACAAATACCTTTAAGAAAAAAAGTTAAAACTATAAAAAGAATTAGATATTTTAAAACTACAAGGGGATGATAGGAATTAATTTTTTCAATTAAAGGTTGAATTTTAATTCCGATAAAACTTGGAAGATTTTCAGGAAGAGTTATTTTTTTATTAGAAAGAATTCTATCTATCAGAGGAATGACAGAAGTAAATGATAAAAAATTTAAAATAATGTAAAAAATTGAAAGAATGCCACCAACTAAAACATATTTCCAGTATATTTTAATGTAATTCCTTAATCTTAAATACTCTTTTATCAAAATTTAACTCCTTTCAAGAATAAATCTACAAATTTTTTCACTTACATTCTTTCTATCTAAAAGTTCTCTAATTTTTTTAAAACCTATCATCTGTTTTTTGTAAATTTCACCTTCTTTTATTATATCAATTATATCATTGACGACATCTTTTACCTTAAAATTCTGGATATACTCAGGAAAAAGTTTTTCATTTAAAATTATATTAACAGGACTTATAAACTTTACTTTTACAATTAATCTACACAAAAGATAATTTAAAAAAGAAGTTTTATAAAATACAATCATAGGTTTTTTAAAGTATGCAACTTCAAGATTGACTGTGCCTGAAACTGCAAAAATAAGATTGGAATTTTGAATTATAGAATAAAGGTCATTTTCTATTTCATACTCAAAATTAGAGTTTTTGAAAAACATATAAATAAGTTTTTTAAATTCTTCATTTATTGCAGATATCAAAACTTTAAAATTTAAATCATCTTTCAAATTTTCCAAAATTTTTTTCATGACAGGTAAATTATATATCAATTCCTCTCTCCTACTTCCTGGCAAAATTCCTATTATATATCTATTTTCCATTAAACTTTCTTTTTTTTCTCCAATATTTATAAGGTCAACAACTGGATGTCCAAAATAAAATACAGGAATATTTTCTTTCATATATATATCTTTTTCAAATTCAAAAATTGGTATAACAAAATCAATATATTTTTTCAAAATTTTTACCCTTCTATAATTATGAGCCCAGATTTTAGGAGGTATATAATAACAGGTTTTATATCTTCTTTTTAGTCGTTTTGCAATTTCAAGGTTAAAACCAGGATTATCAATAAATATTATAATATCTGGATTTTGTTTTTCTATCTCGTTTAAGATTTTTTTTAAAGAAGAAAGATATGAGAAAATTTTTTTAATAATACCTGAAAAACCCATATATCCAAAAGGTATACCTTTTATTAAATTTGCTCCTTCTTTTTCCATCATTTCTCCACCTGTCCCAAAAATAAATATATCTGGCTTTAATTTCTTAAAATTTCTACATAAAAGTGAACCATAATTGTCACCCGATTTTTCTCCAGCAAGTATACATATTTTCATAGTTTTTACCTTTTAGTTAAATTATACTTAAATTTCCCAAATTTTACTAAATTTTAAAATTTCGTAGAATTTGAGAACTATGTAATACCATCCAAATTTTTGAAAGATTATTAGTGTAAAGAATGAGAAGTTGAGAAGGAAATAGGAAAATTATTTACTGCTATTTGGAAAGATAGGATATTCAAGGAATACAAGAGTAATTCATCTATAGATTACCTGATTTTGAGCATTATTTTTTAAAAATAGATAAAATTTCCGATATTTTTAAAGCCCTTTAGGATAAAACAAAATTGCGAATACTATGGCTTTTTATTAAGTCAAAAAAGTGAAATAGAAGATTTGGTATGTATTTATTTACTGTGCTATAATTTTTTTAATTCTGAAAAAAGAAACTATATAGGATAAAAAGGGTTAAAGATGTTTTTAGGAATATTACCAATGATTCTTAATGTCTTGATTCTGGTCAGTATTTTCTTATATCTCGTTCCCAAGGAAACATTAAATAATTTATTAGGTAAAAATTCAGGTGCACTTGGTATAAGTATCACATCTATTATAGTTTTGTTGCAACTAAGATTATCAAAGAAAATTTTTGGCTTTTTACTGAAATGATAAAATTTTTATAGGTTTATTCTGGTTGGTCTTTTTGAATATATGTTCCTAAGAAAAAGTGGGAAAAAGGATACATTTGAGGATTAAAATCTTCTTTGCTTTTAAAAATAAAAATTTTAAAACAACCAGAATAAAAGGAGTATAAAATGGAAAATATTACAATCTTTGGAATGTTTTTACTTGGTATTATGACAAGTTTATCCCCCTGTTCTATAGCAATAATTGTGGCAACTCTTTCTTTTATTATTGGTGAAAGTAAAAATCTAAAACAAGGATTGATACTTGGAATATGTTTTACTGCTGGTTTAAGTTTGGTATTTTTCATATTTGGTTTATTTGTTTCATATATTGGAAAATTTGTAAGATACTCTCATATTTTCTTTGCAGTTGCTGGAATTATTCTCATTTATTTTGGTTTGCAACAACTCGGTATTTTAAAACATTTTTCAAAGAAAAAAACAAGCAATATCTCTTTTTTTCAGCAATTTGGATTTAAAATTATTGATTTACCAATTGCAATATCGTCTTTTCTGCTTGGTGTTCTATTTGCTTTTGGTTGGGCACCTTGTGCTACTGCTTTAATAATGCCAGCAATTGTATATATTATGGCAAAAGAAATAACAATTCTTGAAGGCAGTTTTCTACTTTTTGTTTTTGGATTAGGACATGGTATTCCTGTAATACCATTAGCAGTTTTAGGTGGTGGTGTCAGAGAAAAATTACAAATCAAAATTTCAAAGTTAGGTAATATAATAATTAAAATAATTGCTATTTTGATGATCTTGATAGGATTGATTATCGGATTATTTGGACCAAAACTTGCTTCATACATAAAATAGTGGAGGGTAAAATGAGAGATAAATTTTTTGTATTATTTCTAACTATTTTTATTTCCGGATTTTTATCTAAAACAATAGCAGAAGATAAAAAAATAGCACCTAATATTATTGCAAATGATATTTATGGGAAGAATTTTCAACTTTATAAATATGATAAACCTAAAATTATTCAATTTATGAAAGTATATTGTGGTGGAAGTATGGCACCTAATACAATTGAACAACTTAAACAGTTAGCAAAACTTTACCAAAAATATAAAGATAAAGTTGTCTTTGTTACAATTACACTTGCAAGTTGTCCAACAAGTGACCTTAAAAAAATTGCTGATGTTTCGGGTATAAAATGGACATTTATAAACGATCTTTCGGATTATCAACTTGACATAATAAAGGCTTATGCTGAATATTTAAAAAAACTTTATGATCCTGCTTTAATATTTATAAATAAAAAAAATCAAGTATTATTCACATCAAACTATTGTAGCGATAAAGAAATGGAAAGGTATATAAATGCTATATTAGAAGAACATTAAAAAATAAAAAAAGTCAATCTTTTTATTAAAATTTTAGTACAAGATTGCCAAGTCCCAAGTCAATCCTTCTTTCCCACCCGTCACCTCGTAGGTGTAATTTGGGGATAACAAAAGCATCTGATTTTACATTAATTACAATTGCGGAAATTAAACTTAAGGATATATATAAAAATAGGCAAAATAGATGAAGTGAAATTAAATAAAATTTTAGAGAAAATTTGAGAAATTAGTTAAAATTTAATTATTAAAAAAAATCCTAAGAAGATAAGTAAACAACCCATAAAAACTTCAATTTTTCTGAAATGTCTTTTTATTTTACTCAAAAAAGGAATTGTTTTCTTTAAAAAAATAGTCATTAAGATAAAAGGAATTCCCATTCCAAGAGAATAAAAAAATAAAAGAAGCATTCCTCTTTTTATAGTATTTTCCATAGAAGCAAGAATTAATATTGAAGAAAGAACAGGCCCAACACAAGGAGTCCATGCACCAGCAAGACCAACTCCTAAAAAAAATGAACTTATATATCTATAATTAAATTTTTTTATTTTTATTCTTTTTTCTTGATACAACTTTTTGATTTTTAAAATTCCAAGTATGTGAAGCCCAAAAATAATCATTATTGCCCCACCTATATACTTGAAAGTTGTTTTTTTTGTTCCTAAAAAATTTCCTATAAAAGTGGAAGATGCACCAAGTAAAGTAAAGATAAAAGTAAAGCCGATAATAAAAAATATTGAAGAAATAAGGATTTTTTTATATGAAAGATTTTCTTTTTCTTTTAATTCCTCTAATGAATAACCAGTGATATATGAAATATAAACGGGAATCAAAGGCAAAATACATGGACTAAAAAAAGAACCAATTCCACCTATAAAACTAAACAAAATTGAGTAATTTTCAACCATTATTAAATTTTATCATAATCTTTGACATATAAAGTAAAAAGTTTAAAATAATAATCATTTTAGAGGAGGATTTTATGGCTAAAATTGCTTTTATTGGTGCAGGAAGTTTTGGTTTTACAAGGGCTCTTGTAAGAGACATTCTTACTTTTCCTCTTTTAAAAGATTCTACTATTTCTCTAATGGATATTAATGAAGAACGACTTGAATTTATTAAAAAAGCAGTTGAAAAAATTATTGAAACAGGAAAATATCCTGCAAAACTTGAAGTTACAATGGACAGAAGAAAAGCACTAAAAGATGCAGATGCAGTTATATGTACAATACTTGTAGGTGGAGTTGAAATATGGAGATATGATATAGAAATTCCTAAGAAATATGGAGTTGATTTCTGTGTTGGAGACACAAGAGGAGTTGCTGGAATTTTCCGTGCTTTAAGAACAATTCCTATTATGCTTGATATATGTAAAGATATTGAACAACTTTGTCCCAATGCAATTTTTCTTAATTATACAAATCCAATGTCAATGTTATGTAGAGCAATGCAGAAGAACTACCCTCATTTAAAAATAACTGGTTTATGTCATAGTGTTCAGGGGACAGCAGAAATGCTTGCAAACTGGATAGAAGCAAAGATTGACCAAATTGATTATTTTTGTGCAGGAATTAATCATCAAGCATGGTTTATTGAATTTAAAAAAGATGGAAAAGATGCTTATCCATTGATAAGAAAAGCAATTTTAGAGAATGAAGAAATTTATAAACAGGAGATTGTAAGAAATGAGATATTTCTTGCACTCGGATATTATGTAACAGAATCAAGTGGACATAATTCAGAATATAACTGGTGGTTTAGAAAGAGACAAGATTTAATTGAAAAGTACTGTTTGCCTGGAACTGGTTGGAATCCAGGAGAATACGCATATATTTTAAAAGAATATCTTAAAAGAGAAAATATATGGAAGGATGAAATTAGAAAATACCTCCAAAAACCAGTTAATCTTGAAAGAGGACACGAATATGCTTCTTATATTATCAACGCTTATTTAGGAGGTGAACCATATTTATTTAATGGAAATGTTCCTAATGAAAATATAATCACCAATCTTCCATACGGTGCCTGTGTTGAAGTTCCAGTTTTTGTCAATAGAAGAGGTTTCAATTATATCCATGTTGGGTCCTTACCTCCACAATGTGCGGCTTTAAATAACATAAACATCACTGTTGAGGAAATGGCTGTTGAAGGTGCTTTAACTGGAAATCCTGAAATGGTATATTATGCTGTATGTTATGATCCTTTAACTGCAAGTGTTTTATCTTTAAGAGAAATTAGACAATTAGTTAATGAATTATTTGAAAAAAACAAAGATTATTTACCTCAATTTAAAAAAAGTTTTAAAAATTAAAAAAGTAAGAAAATTTGACTATTTTCAAAAAATTAAAGAAAATATAAAAAATAGGGGGACACATGCGGATATGGAGCAGAATTGTTGGAGGTATTTATATAATGATGGGCATAATTTTTGTTTTTTGTCTTCTTTCATTTTTTTCAAATAAAGAATTATGTCAAAGTTTTATAAATTTTATTGAAAAGAATTCTATTAATGTCGGATTTTTTGCAATAATAGTTTTATTTATAGGAATACTATGGATAGTAAACTGGATTGATTATATTTATAGAACGAAAGCAGTTTCTTTTGATAATCCAGGAGGAAAAGTAAAAATTTCTCTTAAAGCAATAGAAGATTATATTAGCTCAACAATAATTAAACATATAGAGGGTATAGAAGGTATAAAAGTTAAAGCATTTGTCACTTCAAGAGGCCTTGAAACAAAAGTAAATTTAAAAATAATTTCTCAATTAAATATCACAGAGACATGCAGTACTATTCAGGAGTTAATAAAAAGATATCTACAAGATACAATTGGAATTGAGAGAATAGCGAATATAGAAATTTATGTTACAAATATTATTGGAAAGGTAGAAAAAAATGACCAAGCAAAAGAAACTTGAATTTTTAGAAAAAGAAGTAAAAGACCACTTAGAACTTGTTAATTCTGTTTTTTCAAATCAATTTAATGAAAATCTTATAAAAATTTCAGAAATCATTGTTGAATGTATAAAAAATGGGAATAAAATACTTCTTTGTGGAAATGGTGGAAGTAGCGCTGACTGTCAACATTTTGCAGGAGAAATGGTTAATAAATTTAAGAAAGAAAGAGAACCCCTTCCTTTTATTTCTTTAACAACAGATTCTTCTGTTTTAACAAGTATAGCAAACGATTATTCATTTGATGAAGTATTTTCAAAACAAGTTAGGGCTATTGGCAAAGAAAATGATATTCTTATATGTTTTTCAACTTCTGGAGAATCAAAAAATGTAATTAAAGCAGCAAATATTGCAAAGCAAAAGAAAATTAAGGTCATTTCAATTACAGGGAAGACCCCTAATACTCTTGAGAAGATATCCGACTTTATTATTGCAGTCCCATCAAAAGAAACATATAAAGTTCAACAGGTACATTTAATTATTTACCACCTTCTATGCTTTCTGATTGAAGAAGAATTTTAAAAATGGATAAAATAAAATCTATTGAAGAAATAGAAAAAATATCTTCAAATTTGAGAAAAGAAGGGAAAACTATTGTTTTTACAAATGGTTGCTTTGACATTCTACATCCAGGGCATATAAAAGTTTTAAAAAAAGCAAAGTCAATTGGAGATATTTTGATAGTTGGGCTTAATAGTGATAAATCAATTAGAATGATAAAAGGAAAAAAAAGACCTATAATTGACCAAAAAGGAAGATGTGAAATTCTTTCATCACTTTCAATGGTAGATTATATTGTTATATTTGAAGAAAAGACACCAGAAAAATTAATAAAAGCAATTTTACCGAATTTTATAGTTAAAGGAGCAGATTATAAAAAGGAAGAAGTTGTAGGAAAAGATATTATTGAAAGATATGGAGGGAAGATTGTTATCGTCCCTTTATATAAAAAATATTCAACAACAAATTTAATAAAGAAAATAAATGAAAATTTTAAGGATTGTTGATGTAAATTTTAACAGAGCAAGAGAAGGTTTAAGAGTAATTGAAGAGTCCGTAAGATTTATATGCGAGGATAAGCAACTTTTAGAAAAAATAAAAGAAATAAGACATAAGTTTTCAAAAGGTATATTAAATTATTTTCCATCTGAAAAATTAAAAAGTCAAAGAGATGTTGAAAAAGATATTGGAAGACAATTTGATAAAAAACAGAAATTAAATTTAAGACAACTTATAGAAAATAATTTTTTTAGAGTTGAAGAAGCGATAAGAGTTATTGAAGAGTATTCAAAAATTATTAATCCTGATTATTTTTCTTTCTTTCATAATTTAAGATTTGAAATTTATGAATGTGAGAAAAAAGTTATTAGTAAAATTTCAAGAAAAAAAATAAATTTGCCTTGCTTTTATGTAATACTTAATCTAAAAGAAGATGAAAAAAATTTTTTAAATTTTGCTGAAAGAGTAATTAAAGGAAAACCTGACATAGTCCAACTTAGATATAAGGGTGAAAATTCAAAATTTTTTTTGAAAATAGCAAATTTCTTGAAAAAAAATATTCCAGATGAGATAATATATATAATTAATGACAGAGTTGATATATGTTTTTTATGCGATGGAGATGGAGTTCATATAGGAAAGAATGATTTAGATATTGAAGATGTAAGAAAAATAATACCAGAAAAAATAGTTGGAGTTTCAATAAGTAATGTAGAGGAAATAGAGAGATTAAAAGGAAAAGACATAGATTATTTTGCTATTGGGTCAATTTTTAAATCACCAACAAAATTAGAAAAAGAACCAATTGGTTTAGATATTTTAAAAAAAGTTAAAGAGAAAATCTCTATACCTCTTATTGGGATAGGAGGTATAAATATAGAAAATGCAAAAAAAGTTATTGAAAAAGGAGCAGATGGAATTGCAGTAATAAGTGCTTTAGAAAATTCACAAAATGTTGAAGAAGTTATAAAAAAGTTAAAGGAGGAAATAAATAAAGGATGGAAGAAAAGGGAAAAGGGAATAATTTGAATTTCTTAAAAGGTTTTTTATTATGGATTTTGATAGGGATATTTATTATAGGACTTTTAAAATTTTCACAATTTGAAAGTAAAAAAGTAAACTTAATTTATAGTGATTTCATTAATGAAGTAAAAAAGGGGAATATTGAAGGTGTCTTAACAATAAGAAAAGAAGTTATTTATGGGAAATTAAAAGATGGAAGAACTTTTTATACTTACTTTGGAGAAGACCCTGATTTAAATAAAATTTTAATTGAAAATAATGTTTCTTTCAAATATGAACCTGGTAGTTGGATTTTTGAATTAATTCCATATTTAATTCCTGCTTTGATTTTTTTCTTGATTTTCTGGGTAGTCATTAAACAGGCAAATCTTGAAAGAAATAGGGTTATGTCTTTTGCAAAAAGTACACCAATTATTCCAAATCCTAAAAATAGAATTACTTTTGAAGATGTGGCTGGATGTGAAGAGGCAAAGGAAGAATTAAAAGAAATAATTGAATTTTTAAAAAATCCTAAAAAATTTCAAAAACTTGGTGGAAAAATCCCAAAAGGAGTTCTTTTAATCGGTCCTCCAGGAACAGGAAAAACTCTTCTTGCAAAAGCAGTTGCAGGAGAAGCAGGAGTTCCTTTTTTAGGTATGAGCGGTTCTGATTTTGTTGAAATGTTTGTAGGAGTTGGTGCAGCAAGAGTTAGAGATTTATTTAGACAGGCAAAAAGACTTGCACCTTGCATTATTTTTATTGATGAGATTGATGCTGTTGGAAGACAGAGATTTGCAGGACTTGGAGGAGGACATGACGAAAGAGAACAAACGCTAAATCAACTACTTGTAGAAATGGATGGTTTTCAGACAGATGAAGGAATAATTGTTATGGCAGCAACAAATAGACCAGATGTTTTAGACCCTGCATTAACAAGACCTGGAAGATTTGATAGAACAGTTGTTGTTACTCTTCCTGATGTTAAAGCAAGAGAAAAGATATTAAAAGTTCACACAAAAAATAAACCACTTTCAGAAACAGTTGATTTATCCCTAATTGCAAGAGCAACACCAGGACTTTCAGGAGCAGACCTTGCAAATATTGTTAATGAAGCAGCACTTCTTGCAGCAAGAAAAGGAAAAGAAAAAATTGATATGGTTGATTTTGAAGAAGCAAAAGATAAAGTTTTGATGGGTGTTGAAAGAAAAAGTTTATATATAAGCGAAGAGGAGAAAAAAATTATTGCATATCATGAAGCAGGACATACTCTTGTTCAAAAAAGTTTACCAGAAGTATATCCTGTTCATAAAGTTACAATAATCCCAAGAGGACAAGCACTTGGTATAACTCACATATTGCCTGACAAAGATAGATTTCTTGAAAGCGATGTATATTACAAAAATTCTCTTGCTGCACTTCTTGCAGGAAGAGCAACCGAAGAAATAGTTTTTGGTAAGAAGTTTACAGGTAGTGAAAATGATTTAAGGATTGCAACTGAAATTGCAAAAAAGATGGTCTGCGAATGGGGAATGAGTGAAAACTTAGGACCTGTTAGTTTCAGACAGCATGATACAGTATTTCTTGGAAGAGATCTTATTCAACAAAGGGAGTTTAGTGAAGAAACTTCAAGAGAAATTGATAAAGAAATCAAAAAAATTCTTGAAGAAGCAGAAAAAAAAGCGAAAGAAATTATTATTAAAAACAGGGATAAACTTGACCTTCTTGTTAAAGAACTTTTAGAAAAAGAGACATTAACATCAGAAGAAATAGATAAAATTCTTGGAATAAAAAAGGGAGACGAAAATGGACATAATGAAAATAGAAGAAGGGATGAAATTGATAATAGAAGCATTGGGTGAAAATATAGATAAGAAAAAACTTAAAGATACACCAAAAAGAGTTGCAAAAATGTATGCAGAAATTTTCAGTGGAATAGATGTTGATCCAAAAAAAGTATTGGGAAAAGTATTTAAAGAGGATTTTAACGAACTTGTTCTTATTAAAGATGTAAATTTTTATTCAATATGTGAACATCATTTCTTACCTTTTTTTGGGAAAGCACATATTGCTTATTTACCAGATGGTAACAATGTTGTTGGTATAAGTAAAATTGTTCGCCTTGTTGATATTCTTTCAAAAAGACCACAAATACAAGAAAGAATGACAAATCAAATAGTTGATATAATTATGGATGTTTTAACACCCCAAGGAGCGATGGCAATAGTTGAAGCAGAACACATGTGTATGATAATGAGAGGGATAAAAAAACCAGGAGCAAAAATAGTAACAAGTGCTATGAGAGGAATTTTTTTAAGAGATTTAAGAACAAGAACAGAGGCACTTAATTTAATTTCACCTTCAAGGTCTATTTAATTATCTTAAAAAAGGTGAAAGTAACAAAACAATTCCTGCTATCATTAAAATAATTCCTACAACTGCAATAATATCAGAAGTAGATTCTTTCTCATATGTGACTTTTGGTTTAAATGTAAAAAAAATTCCAGCAATCAATAATAAAAAACCAAAAATTAGAGATATTGGTTTCATTTTCTAATCTCCTTGATTTAAAATTTTACCTAAAAGAAAACCTTTATAAATCCTTTCAGGTATTACAGAAATAATCTGATTTTTTAAATTTTGTTCTGAATTTACAATAATAGGTATATAATTTTCTGAATATCCTTTCCAGAAATTTCCTTCTTTTTCTTCAAATAAAACATATAATTTTTGCCCAATAAACTCTTCTAAAACTTTTTTTCTTGAAATTTCTGAAATTTCATATAACTTCTTAAATCTTTCTTTCTTTATCTTTTCATTAACTTTATCTGGTAAATTTATTGCAAAAGTCCCTTTTCTTTCAGAATATGAGAAAATATGGACTTTTAAGAATTTTATTTTATCAATCGCAATACATGACTTTTCAAAATCTTGTTCTTTCTCTCCTGGAAAACCAACCATTATATCAGTTGTAAAAGTCACTTTTTCAATCTTTTTTCTTATCATTTCAATCTTTTCGTAATACTCATTAAAATTATATCTTCTTCCCATTAAACTTAAAATTTTATCTGAACCACTTTGAAGAGGTATGTGGAAATGTGGACAAAACTTTTTTGTATTTTTAAGCGATTCAATAAAGGGTTCATTAATATAATAGATTTCAATTGAACTTAATCTTATTCTATTTATCTCCTCAATATCTTCAATCTTTTTAATTAAAGAAATTAAACTTTCACCGTTATCCTTTCCGTAACAGCCAAGATTAATACCAGTTAAAACTATTTCTTTATATCCATTTTCGCCAAGTTTTTTTATCTCTTCAATAATATCTTTTTCTTTTCTGCTTACAACCTTTCCTCTAACATAAGGGATAATACAATAAGTACAAAAATTTTCGCATCCATCCTCTATTTTTACAAAAGCACGAGTATGTCCAGAGAAATATTCAATTTTATCTTTAAACTTGAAGAAAAAACTTTTTTCTATTATCTTTAAATTTTCACTCTCTTTTAATTTCCCATTTTTTTCAGAAATACAGCCTGTTAAATATATTTTTTTCCCTTGATTCAATAATTCCTTTATCTTTTTCTTTACTTCTTTTTCTGCTTTTTCAGTCACACAACATGAATTTAAAATAACAATATTATCTGATTTAAAGTTATCATCATTTTCTATATTTTCTTTTATAAGTTGACTTTCATATTGATTAACTTTACAGCCAAAAGTAATAATTTTTGCCATTTATTGTTCTATTTCAAGTCGGGCAAGTAAATAAGAAATAGTTGATTCTGCACCCTGATTTCTATTTGGTCCTGATTTTGTAAGTCCATCGTAACAACCGCCTGTTACAGGATCATACATCATCTCTCCTTTAATGTTTCTTCCAAGAAACCAGTCAAAAACAATCAAAGATAAATTTCCATATTTTTCATCTTTTGTAAGTTTTTCTGCCATTTTCAATGCTTCTATCATACATGCTGCTTCAATTGGTTGCTGATCATAATATGCTCTTTTACCTCCTTTTACATACCATCCATTATTCCCTATAGGAATAAACCTGTTTTCAATAATTGTTAAGTCAATTAAAAAATTAAGTGCTTCAATCCCAATTTCAAGATATTTTTTATCCTTTAGTATTTCGTAAGCATAAAGTAAACCAGATGGTAATTTTGCATTTTCATATGTTATAATATTTTCAAACCATTTCCAATTAGTTTCTCTTGAATTTTGATAATTTTCAACCATTCTTTCAGCAAGTTTTCTTGCTATTTCTTTCCCTCTTTCATTATTTTCAACTTTAAGGTAGTAATAAAGACCAATAAGACAATTTGCTATTCCTCTTAATGAGTTTATATTTTCAATTTGAGGTAATGCCAAGTCAAAAATATGTTTTGCTGCACCTTTAATATTTTCATAAACAAAATCACTTGAAAGAAGATATCCTATTGCCCATATGCATCTTCCAAAACAATCATCTCCTCCATCTGTATCAAGAAAATTTCTATCGTATCCAAGTAAATTATGAAATCTTCCGTTTGACTTTTGCATATAATAAATAAAACTAAGGTATATGTTTATAAGGTTTAAACTTTTCTGGTCAATGCACATATTATAATGTTTTGTTACAACAACAAGCGCTCTTGCATTATCATCTGTTGTATATCCTGTTTTTCTATCAGCCATAGAAAATTTCGCATGTTGTATTATACCAACATCGTCTGTTAATGTTTCAAGATGTGTAAGTTTTATAGGAAGCAATCTATCTTCAAAATAGACAGAAGCACTTTCACCTCTACTTGAACTTACTCTTGAAAATAGAGTTAAATATTCCCATGCAACTTTTTCCCATGTCATTTTTTGTCCAAGTTTATATGCTTCTCTTTCAATTTGTTTCTTTTTTTCTGGATTTTTTAAAAGATAAATAACTGCATCACTTATACTTTCAGGATCTCTGAAATTGACAATTATACCTCTTTTACCATTCTCAAAAATATCCTTTGCGTAAAGATAAGGAGTTGAGATACATGCTTTCCCACAACCAAGTGCATAAGATAGAGTTCCACTTGTAATCTGTGAGGGATTTAAATATGGAGTTATATAAATATCTGTTGCTCCAAGATAGTCAAGTAGTTCTTCAAGAGATAAGAATTTATTTATAAATTTTACATTGTCAACAATATTTAATCTTTCACACTCTTTAATCAAAAATTCTCTATAACTTTCACCTTCTTGTTTTACTATATTTGGATGAGTAGCACCTATTACCAGATATACTACATTCGGAAATTCATTTAAAATCTTAGGGAGTGAATATATCACATATTCAATACCTTTTCCTCTACTCAAAAGTCCAAAAGTTGAAATGATAGTTTTATCATTTAGATTTAATTTTTCTTTAAAATAATTAGTTGGTCTTAAATAAAAAAATGGAACTCCATGATAAATCAACTCTATCTTTCTTTTTGGGATTCCATAGTAATCGTTTAGCAAAGTCCTTCCAAGATTGGTCATAACAACAACGTATGAACTCTTTTCTGATATTTTTCTGACAATTTCCCTCATTTTTTGAGATGGATTTGGAAGAACTGTATGAAAAGTTGTTACACAAGGTTTTTTTATCTCATTAAGAAATTCAAGAAGATATTCTCCATATTCTCCTCCAAAAATGCCAAATTCATGTTGAATCCCAATAATTTCAATATCTGAATCATTGAGAAATCTACTGGCTTCTTTATAATCTTCTATCTCTTCAATACTAATAGTTTTAATAACTTCTTCAGGATAATTATAAAAGTCTCCCTTTCCATTTAAAGCGATAACTTTTGAAGGTATTAAAATATTATAATTATCTATATGTTTTAATAAATCATTTGTAAAAGTTGCAATTCCGCATGGTTTTGGAATATATGTTGAAATGAAACAAATTTTTGGTTTATATATACTATATTCAGTTGGTTTAAAAAACCTTGTTTTTGATACTATTTCCATTTTAATTAGAAATTTTAGAAAATTGATTTATAAAAGAATTATCACAAAGTGCTGAATTTCTAATTTCGCAATTATTCTTAATGACTACTGAATTTCCAATAATAGAGTTTTCAATAATAGTTTCGTCTCCTATAAAAACATTTTCAAAAATGATTGAATTTTCAATTAAGCAATTTTTACCAATAAAAGATTTTTTACCTATAATTACTTTCCCTTTAAATTTTGAATTTTCACCTATTATAACATTTTCATCTGCAACAACTTTTCCTTCAATAAATACTTCATTTTCAATTAAAACACTATCCTTTTTCTCTAAACTCTCTTCTGATTTTTTATAAAGAAGTTCAATTTTTCCATCTATTAAGTCAAAATTTCCTTTTTTAAATTTTTCAATTGTACCAACATCAAGCCAGTAACCATAATGAATATATCCATAAATTTCTTTACCCTCTTGGAGAATCTTTGGGAAAACTTCCTTTTCAACAGAAACTTCTTTATTTTGTGGGATCTCTTCAAGAACTTCTGGTTGAAAAATATAAACGCCTGCATTTATTGTATCAGTAACAATTTCTTCTCTTTGTGGTTTTTCAATAAATTTTAATATTCTCATCTGGTCATCAGTTAAAATTAAACCATAAGATGAAGGATCTGGAACTTTTACCATTCCTATAGTTATATATGCATTTTTTTCTTTATGAAAATTCAAAATCTTTTCAAGGTTAAAATCTGCCAAAACATCTCCATTAAATACAAAAAATGGTTCTTTCCCTTTTAAAAATTTTTCAGCATTTTTTATCCCACCACCTGTTCCAAGGGGATTTTTTTCATAAGATAAATAGACCTTAATCCCCATCTTTTTCCCAATCTCAATCGCTTTTTTAAATTCATTACCTTTATACCCAATTCCAAGAACAACTTCTTCTATATTATATTTTCTAAGTAATTCAAACTGATATGCTATGAAAGGATAGTTTACAAGTGGTAAAAGTGCTTTTGGTGTAGTTATTGTAAATGGTCTTAATCTTGTGCCAAAGCCACCTAAAAGTAAAAGTGCTTTCATTTTTTACTCCCTTCTGATTTTTTAGAAAAAGAATTTCTGGGAACATATTATTATTTTACCCTAAATATTCTTTTTATGTAAAGGAGATAAGTCAAATCTTAATTATTTTTTTTATTGTTTTTTCTATTTCATTATAATCAAATGGCTTTATAAAGATATAATCAGCGCCTTTCTCTTTTGCTCTTTTTATGTTTTCTTTATCTGAATAACCTGTTATTACTATAATAGAGATATCTTTCAGTTTCTCATCTTTTTTTATAATATTGAGAATATCAAATCCACTTATACCTGGCATAAATATGTCAAGAATTAAAATATCTGGTTTGAAGTTATATAAATACCTTCCAACCTCAAATCCATTATAAGCACCTAATATTCTAAAATTTGGATTTCTATATTCTAAAAATTCTTTTAATGAATTCACAATATTAACATTATCATCACCAATTAAAATTTTTATTTCTCTTTCAGTTTCAAGTTCTTCTAAATTTTTGTCTTTAAACAATCTTTCAACTACTTCTTTTGAAATTATCCATCTGCCACCAGGCGATCTAAACCCTTCAATTTTCTTATTCTTTACCCATTTATAAACAGTAACCCTACTTACTCCAAGAATTTTACTAAGTTGTCCAGTTGTATAAAATCTTTTTTCCATTTCAAATCACCTCATCAAAAATTGTATGATAAATTTCACTTTCTTTTTCTTCATCTTCTTTTACTTCTATTTTTTTGCCATCAATTAAAATATATGGTGATGCCTTTTTCATTTTTATTCCTATCTTTCTTAATATATTTTCTGATTTAATTTTTCCTTCTTTTCTAATTTCTAAAATTTTTATTGCAGTTTTTATCCCAATTCCAGGAATCCTTATTAGTTGATAAAATGATGCTTTATTAATTTCTAAGGGGAAAAATTCTTTATTTTTTTCTGCCCATAAAGTTTTCGGTTCTTTATTTAAATATAAATTCCCTTTTTTGTCAAAAGGAATTTCAGATGGTAAAAATTTGTATTTTCTTATAAGAATATCTGCTTGATACAATCTTACTTGCCTTTTTAAAGAACATGGTCTTTTATTTTCAAAAGGCGTCTTTAAAACAGGAATAAATCCACTGTAATATATTCTTGAAATATTATAGTTTTTATAGAGATAATAAGAAAAACTCAGTATTTCCTTATCTCTTTCTTCTGAACAACCTATAATAATCTGTGTTGTTATTCCATTTTTTAAAGGTTTTTCTTTATTTAAATCAGAAAGTTTTTTAAGTGTATTCAATAAGTTCTCTGAAAAGTTTTTTTCCTTAGATATCCTTTTTAAATATACAGAGTTAATCGCTTCAAGATTTAAAGATAACCTATCAGCGTAAATTGCACTTTTTTTTATCAAATATTCATCAACTCCAGGTAAGATTTTAAGATGAATGTAATCATTATAATTATATTTTTCCCTCAAAACTTTTATAACATCTATCATTTTTTCTTGAGTTTGATTATTATCTTTATCTATTCCTGAAGAAAGAAAAAGTCCACTTACAATTTTCTTCTTCCACATAGAATAAAAAATTTCTGCAAGTTCATAAACATCAAAACTATATCTTGGGCAATCTCTATCTCTTCTATTAGCACAATAAAGACAATTAAATTTACAATTATTTGTAAGTAGAACTTTAAAAAGTTTTACAATTCTATTTCCACATACAGAAGGATAAATAAAAGATGTGTATCTTTCTTTTTGAAATAAATAATCACTTGCTTCAAATACTCCAAGATTACCTAAATACTTTAACTTTTCTTGCATCCCTTTACTTCTTATTATACAATTTTTTTATTAAAAAGAAATACTTAGAGAGACAAAGATGAATGAGAGAGAAAGATATAAAAATGCTTTATTATTTAGAAAGGTTGATAAAATCCCATTTTCACCAGGAGGACCAAGAGAATCAACACTTAAAAGATGGCATAAAGAAGGACTTCCTGAAAGTGTTAACTGGTTTGATTACATATGTGAAAAAATTGGTGTTAAAATAGAAAAACCAAAAAAGCCAAAAGTAAATCTACATTACTCATTTTTTCCAATCCCTCCTTTTGAAGAAAAAATAATAGAAAAGAAAAATGGTCACTTAATTGTTCAAACACAAAAGGGAGAAATTGTTGAAGTTGATGAAAAATATGATTTTACATATTTAAGATGTGCAAAGGATTTTGTTACAAGGAAATGGCATAAATTCCCTGTTGAAAATTTAAATGATTGGGAAAATATGAAAAAAAGATATAATCCAGAATCTTCTGAAAGGATTGACCCTGAAATTGATAAAAAAGCCGAAATTTTAAAAGATAGAGATTGGGTGCTTGGGATATCATTCCCTGGACCTTTTTGGCAGTTAAGGGACTGGTGTGGATTTGAAAATTTATGTATATTTATGGCAGAAAAAGAGGACTTTGTTCTTGAAATGGTAAATTTCTGGAAAGATTTTGTTTTAAATATTTTAAGAAAACTTGTTTCTAAGATTCAATTTGACTATGTGATTATAAATGAAGATATGGCTTATAAGGAAAAGAGTATGATTTCGCCTTTTATGATAAAAAAGTATTTAATGGATTGCTGGAGTGAATGGTCATATTTATTTAAAAAAAGTGGATGTGAAATAATTATGGTTGATTCAGATGGTTATATCGGTGAAATAATCCCTTTTTGGATAGAAAGTGGAATAAATTGCACAATACCTGTTGAGATTGCTGCTGGTAATGACCTTGTTGAGTTCAGAAAAAAATTTGGTAAAAATATGGCTTATGTTGGTGGAATAGATAAAAGGAAGATTGCAAAAGGAGGGGATATTTTGAAGAAAGAAATGGACAGAATTATACCCTTTTTATTTAAAGATGGTGGCTATATCCCATCCTGTGACCATGGAGTTCCACCTGATATATCACTTGGAAATTTTATTGAGTATTGTAAATATCTTGCAAAATATACTGGTTGGATTTAAAATTCAAAATTCATACCATCATTTGCAATTATTACTTCTGTTCCAACTCTTTCGCTAATTTCTTCTTTCTTTTCCCATATTTTATTTTTTAACATTGTCATTCCAAAATGGGTTAAAATTGCTTTTTTAGGTTTTATATTTTTTATTATCTCTTCTGCTTCTGATAAACATAAATGTTGCACATTTTCTTTTTTTTCATAAAGAACAGTATTTATGATAAGAATCTCACTATTTTTATAATAATCAACTAACTCAGGGAAAAAAGAGGTATCAGGTATATATGAAACAGGTTTATTATTTACAGTAATTTTAAATCCATAAGTCTCAACTCCATGCATAAGTTTTCCAGGAATTTCAAGAATTAAATTTTTAAGATTATATCTTTGGCCTTCCTTTAAAACTTCAATTCTTTCAAGATAATCCCTACAATAAAGAAGAACAACAGGATCAATGTATAAACAGTCATAAGGGGCAAAAACTACTCCTTTCTTTTTAAATCCTCCATCAGTCATTGCTTCAATCATAAGATTTATTTCACAGGAATGGTCAAGATGTCTGTGAGATAAAAAAATTGCATCAAGTAAAACAGGATTTAATTTAGGTTTTGATTTTAATGCTCTAATTAATGTCCCAGGACCTGGATCAACAAGAAATTGTGTCCCATTTATTGAAAACCATAAACCACCAGAAGATCTTAATTGAGAAAGCATAACAAATCTTGCACCTGCTGTTCCAAGAAATTTTATAGAATTCATTTAATGATGGATTTTGAATCAAATATTCCTTGATAAAATAATTGTAATCTTTTCCCTCTATTTGAATTTTTTAATTTTTGTATTGCTTTGGCTTCTATCTGTCTAATCCTTTCTCTTGTTAAATTAAACTCCTGTCCTACTTCTTCAAGTGTTCTTGGATAACCTTCTTCATCAAGTCCAAATCTTAATCTTATTATCTTTTCTTCTCTTGGTTCAAGAATTGATAGTGCTTTTTCTATTTCTTCTTTTAAAAGAGAATGTCTTGTATGTGATAAAGGATTTGGATTAAACTTATCTTCTATAAAATCACCAATAGTAGTTCTTTCTTCATCTCCTACAGGAGAATCAATTGAAATTGGATCAGGCCTCATTGATTTTTTTATGTTTTTTATTTTTTCTATTGGAAGGTTCATTTCCTTTGCAATTTCTTCTTCTGATAATTCATTTTCTTCTCCAAGTTGAGAAAACTTTGCTTCAATCTTTTTCACTTTATTTATTTTCTCTATCATATGAACAGGAATTCTTATAGTAGATGAATGGTCTGCAATTGCCCTTGTAATCGCTTGTCTTATCCACCATGTTGCATATGTACTGAATTTAAAACCAGTTCTATATTTAAATTTTTCAACTGCTCTCATCAATCCAATATTCCCTTCCTGAATTAAATCAAGAATAGAAAGTTTTGGATTACTATATCTTTTTGCAATATTTATAACAAGTCGCAGATTTGAATTTATTAATTTTTCTCTTAATTTTCTCAATTGATTTTCATATTTTTCTATTTGCTTTTTTGAAGGATTTGGTTGTTTGCTCAATCTACTCAACTGTTTTTTTGCTTCCTCAATCCCTTTTGCTATTTCAATTTCTTCTTCATGTGTTAAAAGATTATAAGTACCTGCCTCTTTCAGATATGCTCTTAAAGGATTTCTTGCTTCTTCTGTATCAATCTTTTTTTCTTTCTCTCCAAAAAATGCCTCTTCTCCTTCATCATAAATGTCAATATTATAGTATTCAAGTTCATCAAAAAGTTCATTTATTTCTTCTTCATCAGTTAAATCCATAGGCAAAATTTCGTTTATATCATCCCAAGAGAGATACTTCTTTTTTTTCCCAAGTTCAACTATTTCATTTATTTTGCTTTCAATTGATGAATTTTTACCATTTTTAGCAGTTTTCTTCTTTCTTCCCATAATATCACTCCTTTTTTAGTTGATATAATAATTTTTGCATTTCTTTTAATTCATCCTTATAATCAATCCCTTTTTCTATTTTTTCATTTATTTTCTTCTTATAATTTTCTATTTCAGCCAACAATCTCTTCTTTTTAAGTTTTTTTAAACAATCGTTGAATATTTTTTCTTTTTTTTCATCTGAAATATCACTATCATTTTTAATTGTAATAGATGTAATAAGGTTTACAAGTTCTTCATCTTTGCATTCTCCAATTAAAAGTGAAGGAGTTATCTTTAGTTTTTTTTCAATTAATTTTTCCCCTATTGATATTAAATTTTCAATTTTTTCAGGCATCTGTCCTTTATAATTAATAAGTTTTTCAAAATAATTTCTATCATTCAAGATTATTTCTAATAAAAATTTTTCAGCAGAATTTTGTTCTGTTTTAGAAATACTCTGATATTCAACTTCTCTTTTTTCGTCAACTATTTTTTCAATATAATCTTCAAGTACTTCAATTTTTGTTTCCATTTTTTCTGATAACTTTTTTAAAAATTCATATCTTTCAATTTCATCTGGAATATTTGATATTAATTTAAGTGTTTCTTTTATAATTGCTGATTTCCCCTTTGGATTTTTAATATCATAAATTTGAGAATTTATAGATATTGAAAAATCAACAAAGTCCTGTGATTTTTCAATAAAACTTAACATTGTTTTTACTCCATATTCATCTATAAATTTATCAGGATCAAAACCAGAAGGTAACATACAAATTTTGATTTCAAATCCATTTCTAATTATTGTTTCAAGATTTCTCAATGCTGCTCTTATCCCTGCATCATCACCATCAAAAAGTAATAATATTTTATCTGTTATTTTTTTCAACAAATTTAAATGTAATTCTGTTATAGAAGTCCCCATCGGTGCAACAGTATTTTCTATCCCATTTATATGCATTTTTAAAACATCAAAATATCCTTCTACTAAAATTACAAAACCTTTTAATTTTATAGATTCTTTGCTCCAGTTTATTCCATAAAGACAATTGCTTTTATTAAAAAGAATATTTTCTCTTATATTTAAATATTTTGGCATAACTTGATCATCTATTGCTCTTCCTCCAAAACCAATAATTTCATTTTTTATATTATAAATAGGGAAAATTATTCTATTTTTGAAAGTGTCTTCTTTCCCTTGTTCATCAAGTAAAGCAGCAAGGACAAAATCTTCTTTATTTAATTTTTCTTCTTCAATTTTACTTAAAAGAAAATTATTTGAAGGTGCAAATCCAATTGAAAAGTTATTAATATGAGAATCTGTTAAATTCCTCTGATATAAATATTCAAGAGCAATTTTCCCAGACGGAGAAAAAATAAATTTATTATAGAGATTTGCAGCATATTTATTTGCATTTAAAATCCTCTTTTTTTCAACACTTTCCTTAACTCCTTCTTTTTTTGAAATTTCAATACCAACTCTTTTAGCAAGTAATCTTAATGCTTCATAAAAAGATATTTTTTCAATATTCATTAAGAACTTTATTGCATTCCCTCCTATTCCGCAACCAAAGCAATGAAAAACCTGTTTTTCTGGACTTACAAAAAAAGAGGGTGTTTTTTCAGGGTGAAAAGGACACAATGTTTTGAAATTTTTACCTGCTTTTTTTAAATTCAAATAATCAGAAACTATCTCAACTATATCCACCTTTTCAAGTATTTCTTCAACACCTGAATCTAAATTTCGGCCTTCCATTTATTAAAAATACCTCCTGAAAATAACTAAATAATAATTGTAAATAGTTATACCTATTAGACAATGGAAATGTCAAGGTTTATAATATAGTAATATGTTTAAAATCATAAAAAATCTTATTTTTATTGGAATAGTTTTTTTTACAGGTTATATATTTGGGATTAAGCATATTAAGTTTTTCAAAATTGTCTCATCTTCAATGGAGCCAACATTAAATATTGGAGATAAAATTATTTCTATAAAACCCGATAGAATTGAAAGAAAGGATATAGTAGTTTTAATATCTCCGGCAGGTAAAAGAGAAATATTAATAAAGAGAGTTATTGGACTGCCAAATGAAAAGATAAAAATTGAAAATGGTTATGTTTATATAAATGGAGAAAGAATAGAAGAAAATTATATAAAAGAAAAACCTACATATTTAGTTGAAGAAACTTTAATCCCTTCAGATTGTTATTTTTTATTAGGAGATAACAGAAATCAAAGTGAAGATAGTAAAGATTGGGGACCTATTAATAAAAATCTCATTAATGGCAAAGTTATAATTAAATATTCACCTTTCAAAAATTTTAAAATATTCAAATAAAAAAGGCGGACCTAAAATAAAGGTCCGCCTTTAAAAAAATTACTTCACTGCTTTCTTCAATTCACTGCCTGCTCTGAATACTGGAACCTTTTTCTTTGGAATCTTTATTTCTTCTCCTGTCCTTGGATTTCTTCCTTTTCTCGCTTTCCTTTCAACAACTTTGAATGTGCCAAATCCAACAAGAGTTACTGCTTCTCCTTTTTTAAGAGCACCTTTTATTGCATCTAAAACTGTATCAACTGCTGCTGAAGCCGCTTTTTTTGTACCTACCACCTTTGCTACTGCTTCAACTAAATCTGCTTTATTCATACTTTCTCACCTCCTTTCTTTCTTTTTTATATGATTTTACATACTATTTTTAATTTTGTCAAGTGAAAATTTTTATATATCAATAATTTCAGAATTTTAAAATTTTAAAACATTTGATAGTTATAATTCTTCTTCACTTTTTATCAAAAAAATAAGGTCTATCAATCTTGTAGCACTTTTTTCCATTTCAAGTATTAGATTATTTACACGAGATACAAAATAATTATAAGAAAGATAAGAAGGTATTGCTACAACAAGTCCTCCAACTGTTGTAATAAGTGCTTCCCAAATTCCTCTTGCCAGTTCTCCTGGATGAACAAGTCCTTCTTTCATTTCTATTACCATAAAGGCCTTTATCATCCCTGTCACTGTTCCAAGAAGTCCTAAAAGAGGAGATATTACAGCAATAGTTGCAAGAATTCCAAGATACTTTTCAAGTTCTGGAATTTGATGGTTTGCACAATCATTTATGGTTTCTTTTATCTCGTCTCTTGTTCTATCAAGTTTTAAAAGCCCTGCTTTTATAATATTAGGAACTGGTTTATCATATTTTTCACATTTTTCTATTGCTTCTCTTATTTTTCTTTTTTTTATAAGATTTTCTATATCTGATATGAATTTTTCACTATCAATTTGTGAATTTTTTAAATAGATAAATCTTTCAATTATTATTGCAAGAGTTAATACACCACATGTAAAGATGGGTATCATTATATACCCACCTTTAACAACCATTAACCACAGATTCATTTATTATCCCTTTTAAAGATATAATAACATTTAAAAGTTTACTTATCAAAATTTAAAAAGTTTGTTAAAATAATAATTAGAAAAAGGGGGTAGATATGAAAAAAATGATTTTTCTTGCAGAAGTGATATTATTTTTATTTTTTATCATAGGATGTAGCAAGAAAAAAGAACAAGAACTTACACCTTTAAATGCACCGAGGGAATATGGAAAAATAATGGAAAGAGCAATGAAAAAAGCAAAATCAATGGATAGTATAATATATTTAAGAAATAAAATACATACATTTCAACTTCAAGAAGGGAGATATCCATATTCACTTGATGAACTTATTGAAAAGGGCTATATTAATAAAGAAGAAATGCCAAAACCACCTGAAGGAATGCAATTTGTTTACGACCCAAAAACAGGAAAAGTTGAGATTAAATAGGAGGGAATTATGGAATTCTATGAAGTTATTAAAACAAGAAGGAGTGTTAGAAGTTATAAAAAAGAGATGATTCCAGAAGATGTTCTAAAAAGGATATTAGATGCAGCAAGAATAGCACCAAGTGGTAGTAATAGACAGCCATGGAAATTTATAATTATAAAAGATGAAAAAATAAAAAGAAAAATGGTTGCTCTTTGCGATGGTCAGGAATTTGTTGCTCAGGCTCCTTTGTTAATTGTTGCATGTGGTAGAAATATTCATTACAATAGAGGAAAGTGGATGGGTGATTATAGTGTAATTGTAGATGTAGCAATTGCAGTAGACCATCTTACACTTGCTGCAAGAAATGAGGGTCTTGGCACCTGTTGGATCGGCTCTTTTGATAACGAAAGAATAAAAAAATTTCTTGGAATTCCAGAAGATGTAAATGTTGTTGCTCTCACACCTCTTGGATATCCTGAAGATCCAAATGTTTTTAAAGAAACAAAAGATAGAAAAAAACTTGAAGAAATAATCTGTTATGATAAGTGGGAGGGAAAATAAATAAAAAAGTAATTTTTAGGAAAATTAAATTTTTTCTTATTCCTTTAGTAGTTTTAATAATTTTTTTTATTTTTCTCTCAATTCTTTTCAGAATAAATTTGATAAGGAATATAAACTTAACAGAAAGATGGGCAATTAAGGATATTGATTTTTCAAAAGAAGAAATAAACTTAAAAGACCTTACATATAAAGACACTTGGATACTTGTTAAAATTGATAAATTAAAATTGAAACCTTATTTTTTAAAAAATGCTTTTGCTTTTGAAGGGCCTGGCCAAGTTTTCTCTAAATCTGAAAGGAAAAAGTTAAAGATAGAGGGAAAAGTTAAAGGTAATATTGTTAATGGAAACCTAAATATTACAACAACAAAAATTGATATAGAAAATATAGGCAATTTAAAATTTTATGGAAATCTTTCAAATTGGGGAAAAGAGAAGTTTGAAGGAATTGTAGAGTTAAATGGAGTTAATCTTAAAGAAATTTTTGGAATGACAAACTATAAATTGGCTCTTGATGGAAAAATATATGGAAAAATTTTTATTGATAAAGAGAAAGAAAATACAAAAGAAATTAGATTTAATCTTGAAATAAAAGAACTTTCTTGTGATAATTCAGATGCTAAGTTTGATATATTTTTAAAAGGCAAATATTTACCAATTGAGAAAAAATTTCTCTTACAAGAAGGCACAATTAAAAATCAAAAGGGAGAAAAACTTGTATTTAGTGGATTTATCTTACAAAATGAATTTGAATTTTCTTTTGATACAGAAGAATTTTCACTTGATGAGTTTTTGAAAATACTACCAGAAGAAATAATTAAAAAATTTAAACTTAAAACAGATGATGCCAAACTCTTTTCAAATAACTTTATTCTGAACTATTCAAAAAAAAAATTCAATTTGACGGAGATGCAATCTTTGTATCTAAATATTTCTGTTTTAAAGATATAAAACTTAAAAATCTTAAACTCAAAATACCTGAAATTTTTTTAACCTGTGACAACTTAAAATATCATCAGATTGAAATTGAAAAAGTTATAAGTAAATTTAATAATGATTTTCAAGGTTTTGTAAGTTTTAATTTTTATGATGGGAAAGGTAAAATTGATCTTAATATCAAAGATTTTTCCTTTTTAATTGGTAAATTTTTTATTGAAGATATAAACTTAAAAAAACTTGCATTTTCATTTAATGAAAAAATATTGTTTGAAGGTTTAATGAATATAAAAGGACAATTTAATATAGGTAAAGATAAATTTGAAATTGAAACTTTTTTTAATTCAGTAAGGAAAAAAGGGGTTAAACAATTAATGAATTTCAGTGCAATTGAAATACTTTCTTCTTTAAGTGGAGACAACCCAATTAAACACTTTGGAACTTCTAACTTTTACTATAACGAGATAAAAGGAAAAATATTGATAAAAGATAATTATTTCACAATTGAAGGACTTATTGGAGAAAAGAATGGGAATCAATATATAATTACAAAACCATTTTTTCTCCCTGGTATAAATATCCTTGTAAATAAAAACAGAAATACAATAGAACTTAATGAACTTATAAATAGAATAAATCTTGCAATAGAGAGAATTAAAGAAAGATAATTGAAAATTAAGAGTATTTTATTTCATCTGGGATTTTTGCAATTTTGGGACCTTTTCTTTTAAATTCTGTCTGTCTAACCCTTTCAATTACTTTTTTAACTATTTCAATATTTAGATTTTTATTCTGATTAACAATTTCTTCTGGTTTCATATTTTTTTCAATATAATAGTAAAGAATAATATCTGCTTCTTCATAAGTAAAACCAAATTCTTCTTCGTCTGTTTGTCCTTCCCATAGTTCTGCACTTGGTTTTTTATTTAATATCTCCTTTGGAACTCCAAGAAATTCAGCAAGTTGATATATTTCTGTTTTAAAAAGGTCTCCAAGAGGATTTATAAGCCAAGCAAGATCTCCAAATAAAGTCCCATAACCAAGATATATCTCACTTTTATTACTTGATCCAACTACCAATCCATTAAAGTGAGATGATAAATCGTAAAGAATACTCATCCTTTCTCTTGCAATTTTATTACCTATTCTTAATTTATCTGCTTGAGGGAAATTTTTAAAATAATAATCAATTTGATGAGATACATTAAATCTTAAATATCTTATTCCAAGAGTTCTACCTACAAGATAAGCATGGTCAACAGAAACTTTTGGTGTATTTTTGTAAGGTAAAATTATTCCATAGACATTATTTCTACCAAAAGCCAATTTACATAAATATCCTAAAACAGTTGAATCAATACCTCCTGACATACCAAAAATTGCTACTTCCTTATTTGCTTTTTTAAATTCATCTCTTAAAAATTCAACAAGATAGTCCTTTACTCTTTCTGGATTAATTTTAAGAATCCCTTTCATAATTTTCCTCCTTTTTCTGAATAACTTTGTTTCTCTTAATGCAGAAGACAATTTTTAGCCCCAACGGGATTTGAACCCGTACCTGATGGCTGAGAACCACCTGTCCTTACCATTAGACGATGGGGCCATATATATTTATGGTATAATACAATGATATGTGTGAAAAGTCAATATATAATGAAGTTGTTGGAGTTATACATATACATTTCCCTTTAAAAAGAGGGAAAGAATATTTTTACAAAATATCTGAAGAAAGCAAAAAGGCAAAACTTGATTTTGTTGTTCTTACATCGCATACCCCTATAATAAATAAAGGAAGATATAAAGAATTATTTGAGTTTGAAGGTTATTATAATGATGTTTTAGTTGTTCATTCTGAAGAAGTTGACGAAAAGAAAAAAAATCATTTTATACTTATTGGAAATAATAACTGGACAGATGAAAAAGATATTGAAAATATTCTTAATAACGAAAAATTTATGAAATTGGTAGTCCATCCATATGGTAAACATCGGCTATTTCTTTTTAAGAAGGACTATAAATGGGAAAAATGGGATTGTATTTTTGATGGACTTGAGATATGGTCATGTTTATTTGATTGGGCAAATAAAACAAAGATTTATAACATCCCTTTAAGATATTTATTTTTCCCTTTAAATATAGATGTTCCGGATAAGAATGTTTTAAAAAAATGGGATGAATTGAATTTTGAAAGAAAAATCTCAGGTTTTGCAGGTCTTGATATTCATTGTTTACCTTTTTATCTTAAAATTTTTGATTTCAAAAAAAATTTTTCATATAAAAATGTTTTTATGACATTAAGAAATCACATATATTTAAAAGAAAAACTTAAAATTGATTTTCAAAAAGACAAAATGAATATATTAAAAGCAATAAAAAAGGGAAACTTATTTTTTGCTAATGATTATATATTTAATAGTTTGGGTTTTTATTTTGGGGAAAGAAATGGTAAATATGTATGTGGAGATGAAGGAAAAGTTGGAGATATAATACTAATAAAAAATCCTTTAAAGGCAAAGACAAAATTAATAAGAAATGGTAAAATAATTTTTGAAGAGGAGATTGAAGAAAAAGAGATTGAAATTGAAAAAGAAGGGAATTATAGAGTTGAAGTTTTTATCAATGATAAAAACTGGATTTTTTCAAACAATATATACATAAGGAGTTAAAATGGGAAAGAAAAAATATAAAGATTTAGTTTGCAGAAAATGGTTATCAAAAGAGACAAAAAATAAATTTGAAAAAGATGGAAAAATATATTATTTTTGCAGTCCTTCTTGCAAAGAAAAATTTGAAAAAGATCCTGAAAAATACTTAAAACTTGTTGGATAATGAAGATAAAAATAAATAATTTAGTAGTTGTTGATGTTGAAACAACTGGACTTAACCCTGAAATTGACAGAATTTGTGAAATATCTCTTTTAAAAATCAAAAATGATCATCTTGTTGAAAAATTTACATCATTTATAAATCCAGAAGTAAAAATACCTCATTATATTTCAGAATTAACAGGAATAAGCGATATTGATGTAGAAAATGCTTTTGAATTTAAAGATATTGTTAAAAAGATTTACAATTTTATAAAAGGAGAAATTTTATTATGCCATAATGCAAGTTTTGATATTTCATTTTTAAAAAAAGAATTTGAAAGGTCTGGTTGTGATTTTCCTGAAGTAAAAATTATTGATACATATTTAATTGCAAAAAAATTTTTTAATTTCAGAAAAAATTCTTTGCAAGCCATTTCAAAATATTACAATATAGAAGGAACAGCACATAGAGCAGAAGAAGATGCCAAAAAAACATTTGAAATTTTCAAAATTTTTTGTAAACAATTGGAAGAAAGATACAGAGCAATTTCTTTAAATTCGCTTTTTTTATTTAAATATCAGAAAGATTTTTTATTAAGACGAATAATATTTGACATAAATCAAATTGAAGATAAAATATACTCTGATAAGGTTATTTTAGAGAAAATTGAAAAAGCTTTAAATGAGAAAAAAGAGATTGTGATTAAATATATGAATATGAAAAAAGAAATGAAAGAGAGGAAAGTTTTACCTCTTGAAATTATAAATGAAAATGGAGTAAAATATTTAATAGGTTTCTGTCAGTTGAAGAAAGAGGAAAGAAAATTTAGAATTGACAGAATTAAAAAAATTATGTAAAATTAGAAAAATTAGTAAGGAGGATTTTGAGAAGGATCTTAATCCAATCTTCAAAATCAAAGATTACCCCGGAGATTTAAAATAAAAATATTTTAAATTTCTGGGAGGAGAAAGGAGGGGAAAATAGTGGCAAAAGAAAAAGGAAAAGTGAAGTGGTTCAACAATAAAAAGGGATTTGGCTTCATTGAGAGAGAAAATGGAGAAGATGTATTTGTTCATTACAGTTCCATAGTTAGCCAGGGTTATAAAACCCTCAATGAAGGTGATGTAGTTGAATTTGAAGTTGTAAAAAGAGAAAAAGGGCTTCAAGCAGTAAATGTTGTAAAGATATAATACAAAAAGAGTTCTGAATGTTGAAGAAACAGGCCTTTTTATATCTTCTCCTTGTGCTCTGTGGGATAGGGGAAACTGAAAAAAATTATCTAAAACTTGCAATTACATCTTCTGAAAAAAATTTTTACGAATTATCAAATAAATACTTAGAGCAGTATATTGCAAGTGGAAAAGAAGAATATATTGATTATGTTTATTTACTTTATGGTTATAATCTGATAAAACTTGAAAAATATGAACAAGCAATAGAAAAATTTGAAATAATAATAAAAAAGTTTCCCCTATCCCAATATCAAAAAAATGCATATCTTTTTTTATTTCCTATTTATTTAAAAACAAACCGAATAGATTCTGCTATAAATCTTTATAAAGAATATAGAGAAAAATTTGATATTGACGAAAATATTGAAAAACAAATAGGAGAAAAAATTCTTCAAAAGGGAATAGAACTTTTCAAAAATAAAAATATTCAAGATGCAAAAAAATATTTTTCTTTAATTACCTATCAACTTAAACAAAAGGATTTAATCTTATGGGCAAATTATTATTATGGACTTTGTGAATACCAGGAAGCCAATTTTTTAAATGCAAAAGATTATTTTGAAAAAGTAATTATTTCAGGAAAAGGAGATATTGTTTCTGATAGTAAACTTAAATTAGGGGATTGTTATTTTAATATTAGAGAATATGAGATGGCAGAAAAATATTATAATGAACTCTTAAATGAAAATTCTATCTTTTCACAATGGGCAAAATTTCAACTGGCAATTATAGAAAAAAGAAAAGGAGAAATTATAAAATCACTTGAAATTCTTGATAGTATTGATTTCAGTAATGATTTAAATTTAATGTTTAAAGTTTTAGATGAAAAAGCAAATATATATATTCTACTTGAGAGATGGAAAGAAGGTGAAGAGATTTTAAATTTATTAATAAATAAATTCCCATCAACGAAAGAAATTGCTGAAATTTATTTTAAACTTGGGATAGTAAATTTTAATAAAAACGAGTATGATAAAAGTATTTTATTTTTTAAAAGAGCGATTGAATTGAGTCAAGAAGATTCAATTAAAGAAAAATCTCTTTTTTTCATCGGTTACATAAACTATATTAAAAGAGATTTCAATGAATCGTTTAAATACTGGCAAGATTTAATTGAAAAATATCCAGAAAGTAGTTTTATTTCGCAAATATATTTTCTTAAAGGCAAAAAATTTTATAATGAAAATAATCAAAAACAAGCAGAAAAGTTTTTTAAAGAAGTTATAAAAAAAGACAATTTTTATAAAGAACAGGCATTAACATATCTAATAGAAATTCTAATAAAAGAAGACAAACTTTCTGAAGCAGAAAATTATGCAAAAGAATTTCTTGAAAAAAAACAAGATAAATATATTAATTTTTTACTTGGGAAAATATATTATTTAAAGGCTGACTATGAAAAATCAAAGGAAATCTTTGAAAATTTAAATATAGATAATCCAGTTTTTAAAGTTGAAAAAAATTTTTATCTTGGCAAGATTTATCAAAAACAAAAAGATATTGAAAAAGCAAAAGAAAAATTTATAGAGATTATAAGTTTATATCCCCAATATAAAGAATGGAAAGAAAAAGCAGAAAAATCTTTAAAGGAATTAAAGAAATAGTTATAATTTTAATCTTCTTCCCTTTATTATGTTATGCACAGAATATAGAGATTGAGGAAGAGATTGAAGGACTTGACTTAACTATAAAAAAAACAGAAATATTTTATATACAACCTTCTATCACTTCCAGTTCTTTAATTTTTCCAGAATTACCTGAGTTTAAATTAGAAGAAAAAATTGAAAAAGAAAAAATTGAAATAGTTGAAAAAGTTGAAATTACTGAAAAAAAAGAAATTACTGAAAAAAAAGAAAAAGAAATAATTGAACAAAAAAAGAAAATATATTTAAAAGGGATTATTGGAAATTTTAAAACAAAGGGATTTGATATAAATTATAATAATGATGAAAAAATAAATTTAAATTTTTCAAACTTTTATACAGAAAATTATAGACCTAATAGTGAATTTTTTTATAGCAATTTTTATTTTTCTTTAGCAGATATTTTTGATCTTGACTTTAAAGTTGGCCAAATTCAATTACCAGGACCAATTACAAATCCATTTTTATTAGAAAGGGACTTTTTGAATTTAAAATGGGATTTTAGAAAAGATTTAAATTTTTTAAATTTTGATTTTTCTCATAATTTTTATTTTATTGAAAAGGATAACGCACATTTTTTAAATTTGACAATAGATAAGAAATTTGAAGATTTTGGATTACTTACAGAGATTGGACAAAAAATATTTGAAAGTCAACAGAATTTTTCAATATCTGAGTATATTATTTTTGAAAAAGAAAGATTTTTAATTAAAGGCGGCTTAAAATTTATTGAAGGTGATAAATTAAAATTTTTACCAAATTTTTCATTTAAAGTAAATCAAAACCTTTCAATTTTTTTTAGTTCTGATTTTGAAATTCCAGATTTATGGAAAGATTTAATTATTGAAAACTGTAAGGAAGAATTAAAAAGTGAAAAAATATTACCAGAACAGGTTTATATAGGAGGGATAAAATTTGAAAATAAAAATATAAAGTTTGAAATATCTCATTCTTACAATAAAAAGTATATTTGGGAAGACATTGATAATAATGATTTATATCAACCCTATAGAGAAAATTTTAAAATGACAAATTTTTTAATTAATTCAAAAATTCCTGTTAATGATAATTTAAAAATTTTTTTTGAAATTGAAAAAAATTTTTTTGAAAAAGAAATTTCATATTTGCCAAAATATACAGGAAATTCAGGAATTGAATTTGAAAACAAAAAAATAAGATTTAAGATATGGAATTCTTTTAATGGGAAAAGAGATTTTTTGAAAAAGGAGTTAAAGAGTTTTTCTATTTTAAATTTTGAATTAATATTTAAAGGGAAAAAAGAGATTAGTTTTGGGCTTTACAACATTCTTAATGAAAAATATGAAATTTTCCCAGATTATCCCGGAGAAAACAGAAGATTTCTTTTTTCAATAAGATTTTAAAAAACTTGACATAATTAAAAATATAGGGTAATATAAAACTTGACAAAATAAAAAATTGTATTATAAAATAAAATTATAAGAGAAGATATCTTTTGGAAATAAAAATGTAATTAAAAAAGAAAGGTGGTGAAAAAAGATGAAAAGAAAAGGTTTTACATTGATTGAATTGCTGGTAGTTATAGCAATCATAGCGATTCTTGCAGCGATGTTGCTGCCAGCACTTTCAAGAGCAAGAGAACAGGCAAGAAGAGGTGTTTGCATCAGTAATTTAAAACAACTTGGGCTTGCATTACATATGTATTCTCAGGACTATGATGAAAGATTTCCTACAAATGTCCCAAAAGAAGCAACTCATCCAGGAGCATCTGGATATACTTTTGATGTGGCTGCTTCTTTACAACTTCTAACAGGTCAAATTGATGAAACTACTGATGCAAAAGAAGGAGTAGTTTATATAAAAGACCCTGCTTTATTTGTATGTCCTTCTTCTGCAGAAACAAAATCAGAGACAGGATGGATTACTCAAAAAACCTGTTCTTATGCATATGCATTTCCATTAACTACACAGACAGCAGAGGAAACAGCAATTATGGCAGATAGATGGAGAAGAAGTGTAATAACAGCAAATATAACTCTTATTGCAGGAACAACTCATCCTCTTGAAACACAGGATAACCATGGAACAGAAGGAATAAATGTTTTATATGTAGGTGGAAATGTGAAATGGGTTGCTTCATATAAGAGTGGAACAAATTATTTATTGCCTCAAGCAGAATTGCCTAACTGTTATTCAGGATGTGTAACTGCTTTGAGAATTCCAAGACCATAAAAATGAAAATTATTGTTTTGAAAATTTGGAAGAAAGGAGGTGAAAAAAGATGAGAAGAAAAGGTTTTACATTAATTGAATTGCTGGTGGTGGTTGCTATCATTGCGATTCTTGCAGCGATGCTACTACCAGCGCTTTCAAGAGCAAGAGA
>JBKBIN010000004.1:0-88784 GCA_046296715.1 Candidatus Ratteibacteria bacterium | reverse complement strand
CTCCAGTTCCAATTGAAAATATTCACAGGGTTTTTAAATCTATATTAAACTTCTATGGTTTTACTGTTATAAAAAAAGAGAATTTATCATTAATTATTCCTCTTTCCGAAGGTAAAATAAGAACAAAAGATATAAATATTACAGATATACCAGAAAATAAAGAAGAAAATTTTATAATCCAAGTAATCCCTTTAAAATATTATCCATCAGATACAATTTCTCAAATAATAACACCCTATATTTCAAAAGGAGGTCAAATTACAATTGATGTAAGAACAAATACACTAATTGTTGCTGATATTGGTGAAAATATTAAGAAAATAATTGGTATTATTGAAAAAATAGATAAACCAAGTCCACCAGGACAAGAGGAAATAAGAATATTTAAATTACAAAATGCTGATGCTGAAGAAATTGCAAAAGTTTTAGGTCAAATTTTGCAAAAAAAGATTTCTGCTGTTAGACCTATAGCAAGAACAGCACCCATACAACCACAAGTTGTAAGTGTAAAAGCAACAAATTCACTAATTGTTTATGCAGACCCTAATGATTTTGATACAATTGAAAAAATTATAAAAGAACTGGATGTCTTAACAAATCAAGTTTTAATTGAAGCATTAATTGCAGAAGTAACTATTGATAAAACAAAACAACTTGGAATAGAATGGGCAACATCATGGAAATTTAATAATGAAAATTATACAGGTGTTACAGGAACTAACTTTGGAGATATTGCCTCTTATATTGCATCAGGAGTTCCACCATCAGGACTTTCTCTTGCTTTTTATAAAGGTGACTTTACTTTTCCTTTAAGTGTAGGTGCCCTAATAAATATGTATGCAAAGGATAGTCAGTTCAATATACTTTCAACTCCCCAGATTGTAACTGCAGATAATCAGGAAGCAAAAATTAATATAAGCGAAAATATACCTTATTTAAAAGAAACAAGGTTTTACACTTATTCAAGCGGACAGGGTAGCGATGTTGTTAAAAGTTATGATTATAAAGATGTTGGAATAATATTAAAAATAACTCCTCAGATAAGTCAAGATAAATATGTAAGATTAAAAATTTCTCAAGAAGTCACAAAACTTGTTGAAGGAGGAATTCCTGAAGCACCAACAACTGCAAAAAGACAGGCAGAAACAACTTTAATAATTCCAAATGGAAAAACAGTTGTTCTTGGTGGATTATTAAGAAATGATTCAGAAAAATCTATTCAAAAAGTCCCATTTTTTGGAGACATACCACTTCTTGGTAAATTATTTAGAAAAGAAACAACTAAATCAGTGAAAACAAATTTAATGATATTTATTACACCTCACATAATTTCAACTTTTGAACAGGCAGAAAAAATAAAACAAGAAAAAGAAAAATTAATAGAAGGGATAAATAAAGATGGATAAATTGAGATGGATAGAAAATTTTGAAGACAGGATAGATCCTGAAATTTTAAATATTTTTCCTTATAACTTTTTAAAAAACAACTGCTTTATTCCTGTTAATGGAGAAAATGGAGAAATTCTTATTATAACAAATAATCCACTAAATCTTGATATTGGTGAAATAAAATCAATTCTTAAAAAAGATATAAAGATTGCTATTTCAAACGAAGAGAAAATAAATGAATCTATTGAAAAATTTTATTATCATCCAAGTTCGTCTAAAAAAGTAATTGATGATCTTAGTACAGAAGAATCATTACATTTAGAAGGAGATATTGATACTGAAACATCAAATCTTCTTGATCTTGCCAACAAAGCACCTGTTATTAGAATAGTAAATCAGATAATTTATAGGGCAATATCAATGAGAGCAAGCGATATTCATCTTCAAGTTATGGAAACTTCTTTAAAAGTTAGATATAGAATAGATGGAATTCTTCATGATATTTTTGTCCTTCCAAAAAAATACCATCCACCAATTGTAACAAGAATTAAAATAATGTCTAATCTTGATATTGCAGAAAAAAGAATTCCACAAGATGGAAGAACTTCAATAAAAGTTGATAGTAAAAAGATAGATGTCAGAATTTCTATACTTCCTACTTTTTTTGGCGAATCAGTTGTTTTAAGATTACTTGATAGAGAAACTTTTTTATTAGGGCTTGAACAACTTGGTTTTTCTGAAGATAATTATAAAAAATTTAATCAATTAATTCATTATGACCATGGAATTATTTTATTAACAGGACCAACAGGTAGTGGAAAAACTACAACACTTTATGCTGCTTTATCTAAAATAAATAATCCTGGAATAAATATTATAACTCTTGAAGACCCTGTTGAATATAATCTTGAAGGAATTAATCAAATACAGGTAAATCCTAAAGTAGGATTGACTTTTGCAAATGGTTTAAGATCTATATTAAGACATGACCCAAATGTTATTATGGTTGGAGAAATAAGAGATAGAGAAACAGCAGAAATGGCAATACAAGCATCTTTAACAGGTCATCTTGTTTTCAGCACTTTGCATACAAATGATGCCTCAAGTGCTATTGTAAGATTGATAGATATGGGAATAGAACCATATTTACTTGCATCTTCTTTAATAGGAGTTATGGCTCAAAGATTAGTAAGATTAAATTGTCCAAAATGTTCAGAACCAGAAAGACCTCCTTTAGAATTAATTCCAGAAATAGATGAAAAAGATTTAACAAATTGTAAGTTTATGAAAGGGAAAGGTTGTAAATTTTGTTTAAACGAAGGATATTATGGAAGAACAGGTATTTTTGAATTACTTGTTATTGACGAAGTAATAAAAGAACTTATTTTAAAAAGAGCATCTTCAAACGAAATTAAAAAAGAAGGTATAAAGAGAGGAATGAAAACATTAAGAATGGATGGAATTGATAAAATAAAAAGAGGACTTACAACAATATCAGAAGTATTAAGAGTAACACAGGATGTTTAAAAAATGCCTACCTTTATTTATACTCTTATAGATAAAAAAGGGAGAATAATAAAAGGAAAAAAAGAAAGCGAAAATATAAATAATTTAAAGAATGAACTTCAAAAAGATGGATTTTACATATTAAATATAAAAGAATTGAAAAAATTAAATTTTGCGATTTTCAATAGGGTAAGAGAAGAAGATTTAATTGTAGCAATAAAAGAACTTTCAACTTTTTTAAGTTCAAAAATACCTCTTGATGAATCACTTTCTGGACTAATTGTTCCAATGAAAGAAGGAAAATTAAAAACTGTTTTTCAAGATATACAAAAAAGCATAAGAGAAGGAGCATCTTTTTCAAGTGCTTTAAAAAAACACTCTGATTTATTCTCAAATATGATTGTGTCTATGGTAAAAGTTGGTGAAAGTACTGGAAATCTTGATCTTGTTTTATTAAGAGTATCAGATTTTCTGGAAAAAAGAAATGTTTTCAAAAACAAAATAAAAACAATTATGACATATCCTATATTTATGATTATTGTTGCTTTCTTTGTTTTGGTTTTTATTTTATCATTTATCATTCCAACAATTACAAGAATTTTTACTGAAGTTTCTTTGAATTTACCTTTATTGACGAAATTATTGATTAAAATTGCTAATTTATTCAGATATTTCTGGATATATTTTTTCCTTCTTATTATTTTACTTTTACTTTTAGTCAAAAATTTCTTAAAATCTGACAAAGGGAAAGAAATACTTGAAAAAATTTTATGGAGAGTTCCTTTTTTAAACGATATATTTTTAAAAAGAGAAATTATTAATTTTTCAAAAACACTTTCTATATTGATAAATGGAGGAGTTGATATTATTGATTCACTGAATATAAGTAAAGAAGTTTTAAATAGCATTAACATTAAAAGAGAAATTGAAGAATTAACAGAATATGTCTCAAAAGGTGGTTCTATCTCATCTGGTTTTAGCAGAAGTAAATATTTTCCTTATTTATTCACTCAACTTGTAAGCGCTGGCGAAAGAAGTGGAAATTTGGCAGAAATGCTTGATAAAATTGGCGATATTTATCAAGAAGAACTTTCTCAAAAATCTACAAAGTTTGTTACGATTTTAGAACCATTTATGATACTTTTTATGGGTGGTATAATAAGTTTTATTGTAATTTCAGTTTTATTACCAATTTTTCAAATATCTCAATCAATAAAGTAAAGGACTGAAAATGAATATAAAAAAGGGCTTCACATTTATTGAACTTATGGTGGTTATTATAATTCTTGGTTTACTTGCAATGTTGATTTTTCCTTCTTTTTTGAAAAGAGTTGATGATGCAAAAATTACTGCTGCGAAAGTCCAAATAAAAAGTTTCGAAAGCGGACTTAAATTATTTTATCTTGATAATGGTTTTTATCCCTCTACAGAACAAGGACTTAAAGCATTAATAGAAAAACCAACAACTGGTAGAATTCCTCAAAAATGGAGAGAAGGAGGATATCTTGACAAACCTTTTATTCCTAAGGATCCTTGGAATAATGATTATGTATATTTAAGCCCTGGAAGAAAGGGAGAAGATTATGAAATTATTTCATATGGAAGAGACGGAAAAGAAGGAGGAGAAGGTCCAGATGCAGATATATCAAGTTCAGAAATTGAATAAAGGATTTACTTTTTTTGAAATGATTGTAGTTTTACTGATAATTTCGTTTTTTTTTCTTTAATTTTACCCTCTTTCAAATCTCTTTTTTTAGAAGTTTCTGATGAAGAATTAAATAAATTAATAGATAAAATTAAAGAAGGTGAAAAAATTGCAGTTTCTAATAAACAAACAATATATTTCTTTTTTAATCTTGATGAAAATTCTTTTTGGTTTGGAAATGATCAAGAAAATCAAATTGAACCGATTATTTCAAACTTTGATTTTTATGCCTGTAAAAATGAAACAGAAGAAAAAAATAATGGAACTATTACTTTTAAAATTAAACCAGATGGCAAAAAGGAATTTTTCTTATTATACATTTATGACCCTGTAAAAAATTTAAAATATACTCTTTTCAGTAATCCTTTCTCAGATATAGAAATTTTAAAAGGAGAGGTAAATTTTGAAAACATATAAAAACGGATTTACTTTTCTTGAAATAATGATTGCTGTTGGAATTTTTGGAATTGTTGCTATTGTATGTTTAACAAATTATTTAATCTGTTTGAAAGAGATAAAAATTATAAATGACAAAATAAAAATAATTTTTCTTGCAGAAAGAAAAATAGAGGAAATTAAAATAGATGGTAAAGAAATTAAAGAAGAGAAAGGAAATTTTGAAGGATTAAATAGTGACTATACTTGGGAAATTAAAATCTCAGATATAACAATAAAAGATACAGAAGCGGATATTGAATTAATTCCTTATAAATTAGTAGTAGAAAGCCGAAATGAATATTATTCAGTTTTTCTCCCATTCTTAAAAACAACAGAAAAAAATGAATAATTTAAAAAAATTGGGATTTACACTTATTGAAATTTTAATTTCTATTACTTTAATCTCTTTGATTTTTTTGACTGTTTATAGAGTAGTTTTTACAATCCAAAAAAGTGTTAAAGATTTAGAAAAAGAAATTAAGAATAAGGAAATCTTATTTAATTTTTTACACTCATTTAAGTCTGAAATAAATGAAATCGTTGATATTAAAAATATAAAGTTTAATAAGAAGGAAATAACTTTTATTACATTTATCCAAGATATGGATTTTCCGTCTGAAATTACTTATAGTGTAAAAAGTAATGAAAATGAAACATTAATAAGAACTCAAAAAAACATTCTTTCAGGATATGAATATAGTTTTCCAGTTCTAACAGGCAAAAATATAAATTTTCTTGTCTTTCAAGAGGAAGATTGGAGTTACACTTTAGAAACTGATAAAACCGTTAAAGGAATTGCTATTGAAATGGAAATTTCTGAAGAAAAAATCTTTTATCCTGTATTTTTAAACATCATTGAGGAAAAGAAAGGAAAAAATGAAGAAAAGCAATAAAGGATTTATTTTAATTTTCGTTTTGGGTTTTTCACTTATACTTACATCTATTGTTTTATTTTTCAATTATAAAACTAAAAAATATCTTGAATCTTTCAAACATTATTACGATTTAATTGAAATGGATAAGATTTCTGATATTGGATTTGAAATTGCAAAAAAGATTCTTGAAAAAGACGAAAATAATTATGACTGGATAAATGAAAATTGGACTAAAGAAAGAAATTTTAAAATTGAAAACTACCAACTGAATATTAAAATTGAAGACGAAAATTCAAAGATAAATATAAACAAAATTATAGAAGAAAAAGGCAAAACTAATCAATTACTTTTGAATACTTTAAAAAATCTATTTACTATTCTTAAATATTCTGATTATCTTATTGACTGTCTACTTGATTGGATTGATGAAGATAGTTTACCAAGACCTTCTGGTGCAGAAGATATTACATATTCCTCTGAAGGATTTAGTTATACTCCGCCAAATAGAAATCTTTTATCATTAAAAGAACTTTTGTTAATAAAGGGATTCAATAAAGAAATTGTCTATGGAAGTAATGAAAAAAAGGGTCTTTTAGATTTTGTTACCATATATTCTGATGATAAAATAAATATAAATACCTGTAAAAGTGAAATATTGAATTCTTTTGGATTTACAGTTGAACAGGTAAATAGAATTATTGAGGAAAGAGAAAATAGACCATTGGATGAGAGATTCCTTTTAGATATAAACAGAAATATTTTTTTAAAGAATAGAAGTTTGATAAAATATAAAAGCAATTATTTTCATATCCTGATAAAAGTAAAAAATGAAAAAGGGGATGAAAAAATAATGGAAGGGATAATAAAAAAAGAAAAGACTGTTGAACTCATTAAAAAGGGTGTTTTATGAAAATTTATTTATATATAAAAGGTGAAAAAGTTTATTATTACAAAAATAATGAAAAAGGAGAACTGCTTTTTGAAAACTTAGAAAATTTTATAAAGGACAATAGAAAAAAACTATTTGTTTTAATTTTTTCTAAATTAAATATTTTTTTCAGAAAAGTTGAATTTGAATTTAGAGATAACAAAAAAATAAGTTTAATTTTAAATCAGGAAATTGAAGGTAAATTGCCATTGCCTATTGATAATTTTTACTTTTATTTAAATTTTCATTATCCAGAAAAAGACAAGACCATCGTTGGAGTTTTTGCTATTGAAAAAGATAAGATAAACTATCTAAAAAAAATTTTTAAAACAAATAAAGCAAAATATATATTTTCGATCGATTCCATTTTAATTGACCAATTTTTTAAAAAGAAAATAAATAAAGAGAATAATTTTATTGAATTTTTTGTTGAAGATGATTACTTTTTAGCAAATATTATTGAAAACTCTGCAATTACTGGTATTTATTCCTATTCTTCAGACAATATAAATGGCACTATTTCAGAAATCCTTCCTTCTCTGTTTTTAACAAAAAAATTACCTATCTATTTTATTGGAAATAGAAAAACTTATGAAGAAATAAAAATAGAAGGAATACATTTTTTATCTGAAATGAATTTTCTGAATATATTAGAAGAAGTAAAAATTAAAAGTATTTCTTTTCAGGAAATTTTGTCTCCTAAGAGAAAGATAAATTTTGAATATATATCTTATCTTCTTCTTTTGGTAATTTTCACTTCTTTTTTCACAAATCCTCATTTTAAAATGATAGAAAAAGAAAAAAAGATAGAGGAAATTAATAAAAAAATGGAAGATTTATATAAATCAATCTTCCCAGAAACAAAAAAAGTTGTAAACCCTTTGATACAAATTAAAGAAAAGATGATGGAAAATAAAGGTTATTCTCAGGTTGCTGTTTATAAAATCCCAATTATAAAAATTCTTGAAGAGATAACAACCCTTTTTCCAGAAAATATTAATGCAGAAGTTGAAGAAGTTTCAATAAACAATAAAAATATAAATTTGGTATGTATAGTTGAAAATTTAAAAAACCTTGATATAGTGATGAAAAATTTAACGAAATCAAAATTTTTCGTTGATTTTGCTATTAATGATATATCCTTTACAAAAGAGAACAAAGTGAAATTTAATATTTTATTAAAAATTGAACTATAATGGACAAAAGAATTATTTTAATTTTGATTGTCTTTATTATAATTTTTGAATACCAATATATTTATGCTCCAAATAAAAGAAAAGTCAAGAATTTAGAAAGTTTAATTTTAAAAAAAGAAAGAGAATATAATGAATTTATTGAATTGTGCGAAAAGTACAAAGAAAGTAAAAGCAAAGAAAACGACACTTCTCTTCAATTTGCATCTGAACAGTTTTCTTTTTTTTCATATTTAAACGATTTAATTGAAACTTTAGCAATTAAAACAAATGTCAGTGATATTAATATTTTACCAAAAGAGAAGGTAGATGAATACACATTAGAAAAAATTGAAGTGCAAATAAATCTTATAACAATTGAACAACTTCTTTCTATGTTAGAAAAACTTGAAAAGACAAAAGGTATTTATATTCATCAATTTGAAATGAAAAGAGATAAAAATAAACCCTATCTTTTAAATATTTCAATGGTAATTTCCTGTTTAAAGCTGAATAAAGCAAAAACTAATATTTGATTATGAAAGAAATATATCTTATAGATGGGACTTGTCTAATTTATAGAAGTTTTTACGCTTTACCTAAATTAAAAACTTCTACAGGAATAGTGACAAATGCAATATACGGATTTACTACAACTTTAATTAAAATTTTAAAAGAAAAAAAACCAGAATACATGGCTATTTTTTTTGATCTTCAATTTCCAACTTTTAGACACATAACTTTTGAAAAATACAAAGAGAAAAGAAAACCAATGCCTGATGAACTTTCAGGACAGATTTCAAAAATTAAAGAAATAATAAAATATTTTGGCATAAAATATTTTGAAAAAGAAGGATACGAAGCAGATGACCTTATTGCAAGTTTTATTGAAAAATTAAAAAGAGATGATTTATTATTTTTTATATTATCAAGTGATAAGGATGTTTTTCAATTAGTTAATAAAAATGTCTTTATTATTAATCCTGTAGATTATAGTCTGATAGATGAGAAATTTATACTTCAAAAATATGGAGTTAAACCAGAAAAAATAGTTGATTTTATAGGACTTGTAGGAGATAGTTCTGATAATATTCCGGGAATAAAAGGTATAGGAGAAAAAACTGCAACTATACTTCTTTCAAAGTTTAATTCAATTGAAGAAATTTATGAGAAAATAGAAAAAATTGAATCACAAAGTTTAAAATTAAAACTTGAACAAAATAAAGATATTGCTTTTTTAAGTAAAAGACTTTCAATCCTTGATAAAGATGCTTTTGATAAAATAAATCTGGAAGATATTAAAATTAATTGTCCTGATATACCTAAACTGTTTGAAATTTTTGATTTATTTGAATTTAAAAAGTTGAAAGATGTTATAAAAGAGCTCTATCCTGAAATTAGTGATATTGAAACTATAAAGGAATACATAGGACTTTCTACAGGCGAAATAATAAAATATAGTGAAATCTTAAAAAATCTTGAAAAATATAAGGAAGTCCTTGAAAATAAAAATATAAAAAAAATTGGATTTGACCTAAAAAGTAAAATTATTGAATTAAAAAATAAAGATGTTAGATTTGAAAACATTGATTTTGATTTTTCTATTGCCCAACATCTTACAGGAAAAACTATTTATAATAAGGATATATTTAAATTAAAAGAAGAATATGAGAAGATTTTAAATGAATTTAATATGTACGAACTTTTTACAGAAGTTGAAATGCCTCTTATTGAAGTTCTTGTTTGGATGGAGACAGCAGGTATAAAAGTAGACATTGAATATTTAAAACAATTGAATGAAAAGTTTAACAAAGAAATAGAAGAAATAGTCAACAAAATTTACTCTTTAAGTGGAGAAGTATTTAACCTCAATTCTCCCTCTCAAGTTGGTGAAATACTCTTTGAAAAATTAAAACTTCCTGTAATAAAAAAAACAAAAACTACATATGCAACAGATATTTATGTTTTAAAAGAACTTTCTTCTTTACATCCTCTACCTAAATATATTCTTGAATACAGAGAAATACATAAAATAAAATCTACATATATAGAAGGACTTTTAAATTTCATCAATAAGAAAACAGGAAGAATTCATCCTAATTATAGTCAAATTTCTACTTCAACTGGAAGATTAACTTGTTCAAATCCAAATTTACAAAATTTACCAGTAAAAACTCAAAAAGGTGGTTCTGTTAGAAAAGCATTCTGTGCAGAAGGAAATAATTTTCTTATTTCTTTTGACTATAGCCAGATAGAACTACGAGTACTTGCTCATTTTTCAGAAGATCCTGTTTTAATAGATGCATTTGAGAAAGATAAAGATATTCATTCTGAAACTGCTGACCTTATTCTTGTTTCTGATTCACTTTTTTCTCCATTAAATTTTTATGAACTAACAAAAGAAGAAAAAAGAAAAATTGCAAAAACAATAAACTTTGGAATTATATATGGAATGAGTCCTTATGGATTATCGCAGGAACTCGGAATATCAGTTGAAGAAAGTTCAATCTTTATTGAAAAATATTTTGAAAAATTTAAGAAAGTTAAACAATATATAGAAAATATTGTCAAAAAAACTGAAGAAATTGGTTATGTAGAAACATTATTAAAAAGAAGAAGATATATACCTGAATTAAAAAGTTCTAATAAAAATGAAAGAGAATTTGGCAAAAGGGTAGCAATAAATATGCCAATTCAGGGAACAGCTTCTGAAATTATAAAAGTAGCAATGAATAGAATATACCAAGTATTCAAAAATGAGAATTTAAAAAGTAAATTAGTTTTGCAAATTCATGATGAACTTTTATTTGAGGTTTTACCCGATGAAGAAAATAAAGTTATAAAAATTGTAAAAGAAATTATGGAAAACTCTATAACTTTGAAAGTTCCAATTAAAGTAAATATAAGAAAAGGAAAAAATTTTTTAGAAATGGAGGAAATAAATGATTGACAAAAGTCTTTATTTGTTTAAAAATATTTTTATGAATAAAGGTAAAATTTTTTTAATTTTTCTTCTATTGGGAATTTTTTCTTATTCATATTGGGAATGGACACCTCAAACAAAAAAGTGGATAAACCCTAAATATGCAGTTAAAGACACTCCAAAAGAACAATTTGAATATGCTGAACAGTTTAGGAAAAATGGCGATATTGAATCTTCTATAAGAGAACACAAAAAATTGTTGAAACATTATTCAAAATCAGAATATGCTGCATCATCTTGTTTTATACTCGGTAATATTTATAAAGAAAAAGGTGATTTTAAAAAAGCATTTGAATATTATCAAAAAATTATAGAAGAACATCCTTCTTCGCCTTTAGTTATTCCTGCAATAAAAGCACAATCAGAAATAGCAGAAAAAAAATTGGAAAGTAAAAGTAAACTATTTTTTGGTCTTTTTAAAAATGTTGAAGAAAAAGTAGAATTTATGAATAAAGTTTTAGAAAATAGTCCTTATGATATAGAAGCAGTAAATAGAATGTTTAAACTTGCAAATTTTTACTACGAATTAAAAGAATACAGTAAAGGGATTGAAGTTTTAGATAAAATAATAAAAAATTTTTCAGAAAGAACTTATGTAGAAAAAGCAAAATTTTTAAAAATAAAATTTTCTTTAAATTCAATACCTGAAGTATCGCTTGATATAGACGCTATAGAAGATATAAGGGAACAAATAAATGAATTTTTAATTGAATATCCAGATAGCCAATTTAAAGATGAAATAAAAATTATAGAAACAACCCTTGATGAAAAAGAAGCAGAAAAATATTATCAAATTGCAAGATATTATGAAAGAGCGGGTAAGAAAAAAAGTGCGTTGTATTATTACAAAAAATTAACTATTCTTTTTCCAGATACAAAATATGGGAAAATAGCCAATGAAAAAATTGGTAAAGGTATGTAGTCTTCTTTTACTGTTGACTTCATGTTATATAAATAGAAATTTGGTAAAAAATAAAATATATTTAGAGAAAATTGAAAATTATTCTAACCAATCACTCTTAAATTTCTTCATCAATGAAAAATTAAAGGAAATAATACTCAATTACCCGGATTTTACAATAACAAATCTAAAAGAACTTTCAGATTATATACTTCTTATTAAAATTCTTAAGTGTGAAAGAATACCGCTTTTTTTTGATAAAAAGGATACTGATAATATTGTTGCTTCAAAATATAAAATTGAACTCTATATGGAAGTAAGAAAAAAAGATGGTGTTATTATAAGTAAAAATTTAACAGAAACTACTTCATTTTCTATTTCCAAAGATTACAAAGAAGAAGAAATATTTTCAAAATTATCTGTTCAGATTGCTAAAAAGATATATTTTGAACTTTTAAATATTAAAAATGAAAAATCTAATAGTAATTCTGGAAGATATTGATAAATTTAAAGAAGTGGTTGACGAAATTAAAGAAAAGTATAAGATAAATGATTTTGATATAAAAATTTATGATGCTGAGAAAACTGAAATAAAGAAGATACTAAATGATTTTGACTATTCACCAGTTTTTTCTGAAAAAGCACTTTTTATAATAAAAAATACAGAGAAAATTTCTAAAACTGATTGTGAAAAACTTTATAATGTGATACAAAAACTTCCCCATCATATTATTGTTGTTCTTTATGGAATGTCTATAAATCTTCCATTTAAAGAAAGCAAACTAAAAAAGCAAGTGCCTTCACCTGAAAATGTACTTTTTAAAGAGATTTATAATTTGAAGGAATTGGATAAGGGAAAAATGATAGAAATCTTAAGAAATTATATAAAAGTTAGAGAAAGAAATTTTACGCCTCTCATAAGTAGTATTGAAATTTATTTAAGAAATATTTTATGCAAGAGAAAAGAAATAACAAAAGAGATTATAAAAAAATTTAATTTACTTCATTATCTTGATTACTTTTTAAAAATTGGGACAATTCAACCCGGCACAGAATTAGAGATATATCTTTTGATTTATTTTTTTTCTAATTCTAACTGAACTTTATATTTCTTAATAAATTTCATCAATCTGCTTTTTTTTCTCGCGGCATTATTTTTATGTAGAACTCCTTTTGCAACACTTTTATCAATTTCTTTAATCGTTTCTTTTAAAATTTTATTAAATTCTGGATCATTATTTAAAACTGCTTCTTTTGTTTTTTTAATTAATGTTTTTATCTTTGATTTTATCATTTTATTTCTCAACCTTCTTTTTATTTCCTGTCTTTGCCTTTTTAAAACACTTCTTTTTTTCTTAGCCATGTATCCTCCCTTATATTTTATTTTTAGTGTATAATATAACATAAAATAAACCTTTAATCAAGTTTTTATGTCTAAATAATAATGATAGATGAAAAAAGTTTTGAGGAATATTATTTAACTTATGCTAATAAAATTTATGGGTTGGCTTTTAAATTGTTAAATGATCACAATGACGCTTTAGATATAGTCCAAGAATCTTTTATTCGTGCTTATAAAAAACGAAATAGTTTTAAGGGTCTTTCAAAATTTTCAACATATCTATATAGGATAGCAGTTAATCTCTCATATGATTTTTTAAGAAAAAAAAAGAAATTTAAAAAGTTGGAAAATTTAAATTATGAGAATTTTTCATATTATAGTAACAGAAAAAATTTTGAAGATTGTATTCGTTATGAGGATATAGTAAAACAAATAGAAAAAGAAGTGAATAATCTAACGGAAAAACAAAAAATTGTTTTTATTCTAAAAACATATGAAGAAATGACTTATCAAGAAATCGCAAATATTTTGAAAAGTAGAATTGGAACAGTTAAAGCAACATATTTTCAATCATTACAAAAAATAAGAGAAAATTTAAAAAAGAAGGGGGTGATAAAAAATGAAATGTAAAAAAGTAGAAAAAAGTATTTTAGATTTTATTGAAGGTAATTTGAAAGAAAAAGAAAAAATTGAAGAACATTTAAAAAAATGTGATAAATGCAAGAGTTTATACAATGATTTTTTATCGATCCTAAAAAACTCAAATAAAGTTGTAATGCCAAATTATGATGAAAACTTCTGGAAAGAAAAAATGAAATATATACAAGAAAAAAGTTCTTTCAATTTTAAAATTAAGCCGATATTGATAAATGTTTCTTTTGTTTTAATATTTCTTTTGACCTTTTTACTTACAAGAATATATAATTCGAATCAAAAAAAATCTATATCAACTGCAAAAATAGAATTTATAAATTATGAGTTACCGTTTACTGAGGAAGAAATTATACAGAATTTAGAATATATTAATGAAGAAGAAGTTGAAAAAATAATAGATGTGATTTTAAAGGGTTTTTAATATCAACAGCAAAATCTCTTGAAAAATTTCTTTAATAAAATTAAAATTTATTTTATGAGGATATTTATTTGCTTATACTTGGTTATTTCAATTCTTACAAGGGGTGAAAATATGGAAAAAATAAAATTACCACCTCCTAATTTAAAAGGGGAAGTTTCTGTTGAAGAAGCACTAAAAAAAAGGAGGTCAATAAGAAATTATAAAGAGTTACCTTTAACATTAAAAGAATTATCACAAATTTTATGGGCAACAGATGGAAAAACAGCTGATTGGGGTGGAAGAACTGCACCTTCTGCAGGCGCAACTTATCCACTTGAAATTTATGTAGTAGTTGGAAATGTTGAAAACATAAAATCTGGTCTTTACTATTACGACATAGATACTCATTCTTTACAACTTATAAAAGAAGGAGATTTAAGAATTGAACTTTCAAAAGCCGCATTAAATCAGTCTTCTGTAAGGACTGCTCCCGTTGTTATTATCATTGCAGGTGTTTTTCAAAGAACTACTGGAAGATATGGGAAAAGAGGAGAAAGATATGTGTTTATGGAAGTTGGACATTGTGGACAAAATATCCATTTACAAGCAGAAGCACTTGGTTTAGGGACAGTTATGATAGGTGCTTTTGAAGACGAAAAAGTAAAAAAAGTTCTTGGAATAAAAGAAGATGTTTTTTATTTATGTCCTGTAGGTAAAAAATGAATAAAAATCAGGAAATTGCAGAAATATTTGATAAAATTGCTGATGCTCTTGAATTTAAAGGAGAGGATCCTTTTCGTATAACTGCTTATAGAAAAGCAAGCAGAATTTTAAAAGAATATCCAGAAGATATAGAAGAGGTATATAAAAGAGGAGAAATCCGAAAGATACCAGGAATAGGTAAAGGGATGGCTGAAAAAATTGCAGAATATTTAGAAACAGGTAAAATCAAAAAATACTATGAAGCGATTGAAGGAATACCTGAAGAATTATTACAACTACTTGAAATCCCTAATCTTGGACCAAAAACATTAAATCTTGTCTATAACACACTCGGAGTTAAAAATTTAGAAGATCTTGAAAAGGTTATAGAAGATGGAAGATTGGCAAAGCTTTTTAGAATGGGTGAAAAAAAAGTAGAAAATATTAAAAAAGGAATTGAAATTTATAAACAAGGGAAAGAAAGAATTCCTCTTGGAATTGCGCTACCGATAGTTGAAGAGATTATAAATGAACTAAAAAATTATACAGAGAAAATTGAACCAGCAGGTTCTTTAAGAAGAATGAAAGAAACGATAGGAGATATTGATATACTTGCAACAGGGAAAAATAATATTGAAATTATTGAAAAATTTGTTTCTTTACCGCCTGTTAAGGAAGTGCTTGCAAAAGGAGATACAAAAGCTTCTGTAATTGTGCAAACAAATAATCTACAGGTTGACTTAAGAGTAGTTCCATCAGATTCATTTGGAGCAGCACTTCAATACTTTACTGGTTCAAAAGCACATAATATCAAACTTAGAACAATGGCTAAAGATAAAGGATTAAAAATTAGTGAATATGGTGTTTTTAAAGATGATAAAAAAATAGCAGGAGAAAAAGAGGAGGATGTTTATAAAACTCTTGGACTTGTCTGGATACCACCTGAAATAAGAGAAGATAGAGGTGAAATTGAGGCGGCACTCAATAATAAATTACCAGTTTTGATTGAAGAAAAAGATATAAAAGGGGATCTTCATATTCATTCAAAATATTCTGACGGAGTTGAAACAATTGAAGAAATTGCAATTAAAGCAAAATCTCTTGGTTATGAATATATTGGAATTTGTGATCATTCAAAAACATCAAAGATAGCAGGTGGCCTTGATGAAGATGAACTAAAAAGAAGGAACGAAGAAATAGATAGGGTTAATGAAAAAGTAAAAGGCATAAAAGTTTTAAAAGGGATGGAAGTTGATATTCTTGCAGATGGTTCTCTTGATTATTCAGACAAAATTCTTGAACAACTTGATTTCGTTATTGCTTCAATTCATCAAGGATTTAAAAAAAACGTGACAGAAAGAATAAAAAAAGCAATTGAAAATCCATTTGTTGATATAATTGCACATCCAACAGGTCGTCTTTTAAGTGGGAGAGAAGGTTATGAGGTTGATATTGATGAAATTATTGAATATGCTTCTAAATATAATGTTGCTCTTGAAATAAATTGTTATCCAGACCGCCTTGATCTAAACGATGTCAATATATTAAAAGGTAAAACAAGAAATCTAAAATTTGCATTAGGCACAGATGCTCATAATGTTGGTATGTTGAAATATATAAAATTTGGAATAGGTATGGCAAGAAGAGGATGGCTTACAAAATATGAAATTTTAAATACTTACGAATGGGAGAAAATGCCATTGAGGAGGAGACAATGATACCTGTTATTAAAGTTGAAGGCGAAAGTATTCCAGAAGTATGGGAAAAAAGTTTGATTGAATTATGGGAAAAAGGTATAAGTATAAAAACAGAATATGATAAAGAAAGCAATCCACCAAGTAAAGATTGCACAATGATAATGGTTGTAAAAAATCCATTTGCAGAACCAAGAATACATCTTGCCTTTCCAGGTGGTATTGAAGATCTTGAAAAATACAAACAAGAGGTTGTTTATGGGATACACGATTCATGGATTAATCCAGAAGAAAAAAAATGGACTTATACTTATCATGATCGCCTTGCAAACTATCGGATTCCTGGTAAAGAAGATAAAGTTAATCAAATAGATTATATAATAAATAAACTTTCAGAAACTTCTTATACAAGAAGAGCACAGGGCATTACATGGATACCATTTTATGATCCTTTTACCTATGATCCTCCTTGTTTACAAAGAATATGGTGTAGAATTACAGAAAAAGATGGTGAACTTTTTTTAAATATGAATACACATTGGCGTTCAAGAGATGCTTACAGAGCTGCTTTTATGAACTTATTTGGTTTAACTTCTCTTCAAAAATATATTGCAGAAGAAATTTCAAAAAAGATAAAAAAAGAAGTTAAGGTTGGCCAGTATGTTGATATTTCTGATTCTTATCATATTTATGGAGAAAGTTTTGATGATTTTAAAAATAGATTTCTTACATCTCTTGAGAAAAGAGAATTTTATAATCCTGACCATACAAAAAGTAGAACTTTAAGAAGTGATGACCCAATTGCGATTGCTGGATTTGAATATGGTAAACAACTTATAGAAATAGAAAAAAGAACTGGAAAGCGTGGAAGTTTATTTTAATTCAATCCTAAATGAATCATAAAATTCTTATTATAGGAGGTCCTACTGCCTCTGGAAAAACACAAATATCTTTTAATATAGCAGAAAAAGTAAATGGTGAAATTATCTCTTGTGATAGTAGACAGTTTTACAAAGAAATAAATATCGGAACTGACAAACCTTCTTTATTAATGAGAGAAAAAATCCCACATTATTTTATTGATTTTCTTTCCTTAAAAGAAGATTTTGATGTTTATCAATATTCAAGTATGGTTTTTGAAAAAGTTAAAGAAATAATTTCAAAGGAAAAGGTTCCAATGATTGTTGGTGGTAGTGGTTTTTACATAAGAGTTCTCCTAAATGGTATATTCAGTTTATCTCCTGAATTAAAAAGTAGACAAAAAGAAATAAGAGAAAGACTTGAAAAAATACCTACTGATGACCTTTATCAAAGATTAAAAGAGATCGATCCAATCATTGCCCAAAAAATTCATCCAAATGATAGATACAGAATTAAAAGAGCAATTGAAATATACGAATTAACAGGGAAAAATATGACTTATTGGAGAAGTCAAAAATCTGAAAAAACATTAAAAGATCTTGGAAAAATTTTGTATTTTATCTTAATGAGAGATAGAAAAGAAATTTATCAAAGAATAGAAGAAAGGATTAAAAAGATGTTTGAAAATGGATGGATAGAAGAAGTCAAAAAGTTAAAAGAAGAGAGTTTTGAAAAATATTTAAATATAAAAGCACCTATCGGATATAATGAGATACTTGAATTTTTGGATAACAAGATTGGATTTGAGGAGTTGAAAAAAATAATTATAAAAAGAACAAAAGAATATGCAAGGAAACAATTTATATGGTTTAAAAAAGAAAAAGGGATATTTATAAACTTTTCAAATGAGCAGGAAGCGGTTGAAAAAATATTAAAAATTTATAAAAATGCTTAATTATTGGGGTTCTGGATATTTTTTAGGATTAAAACTTGGATTTATTCTTATAGTTCTTGGAATAGAATTTTATTTCATTTTTTTTGAAAAGTTGATGGAGAAAGATTTAACATATCAAGAAATGGCAATTTTTTCTATTCTTTTTATTGTGAGTATAATAATAACTATTTTAAAAGTTTCCTTAGTTTCAATCTTCATTCCATTTTCAGGATTTATTTTTATTCATTTTTTACAAGAAAAAAAAGAAAAACTTCTAACAGAAAAATTGGAAACCAAAAGAATTAATGAATTAAAAAAAATAATATCTCAACAACCAAACAATTATAAAGCATATATTGAACTTGGAGATATTTATTTCAAAAAAGAAGAGTATTTACAAGCACTTGAATTTTACAAAACTGCATATAAAATTAAAGATTTACCTTTACTTAAGCATAAAATATTAGTTTCAGAAAGAGAGAATAAAATAAAAGAAGGAGAAATATGGCTCTGTAGAAACTGTGGAGAAGAGAATTCTGGGGAGCAAAAGAAATGTAAAAATTGTGGTGAGGAAAAGGATGTTATGAAATCTATTGTAAATGATATAAAAAAAACGAAAAAATATATTACTTTTCTTTTAACTTCACCAATAATCGTATTAGTGATATTCATTATAATTAAATTTCTGCCTTTATATCTTTCAGTGATTTTGTTTTTATTTTTGTTGTATCTTATTTTTAAATTTTTTCTTATCCCTTAATTAATCTTGCAAGTTAAATATCAATAATATATAATTTTTAATATATAATTTTTCAGGAGGTGATAAATGATTCCAAGATATACAAGAAAAGAAATGGCAGAAATATGGAGTGAAGAAAATAAGTTTAAAAAATATCTTGAAGTAGAAATAGCTGTCCTTGAAGGATGGAGTAAAATTGGAGTTATACCTGTTGATGTTGTAGAAAAAGTTAAAGAAAAAGCAAAAGTTAATATTGAAAGAATAAATGAAATAGAAAAAATTACACATCATGATGTTATTGCTTTTATAGAACAAATAAGTGAAACTGTAGGAGAGGAAGGGAAATATATTCACCTTGGACTTACTTCTTCTGATATTATTGATACTTCTTTTGCTTTAATTTTAAGAGAGGCAGGAAATATAATTTTGGATGATATAAAAAATTTGCTTAAAGTTTTAAAAAAGAAAGCCATTCAATACAAAAATATTTGTATGATTGGAAGAACTCATGGAATTCATGCTGAACCAATAACCTTAGGTTTTAAAATAGGGACATGGTATTTTGAATTTTTAAGAAACAAAGAAAGAATTGAAAGAGCAATTGAAGAAATAAGTGTTGGAAAAATATCAGGTGCTGTTGGAACATTTTCAAATATAGAGCCAGAAGTTGAAGAATTCGTATGTAATAAATTTAATTTAAAAAGGGAAAAGTTTTCAACACAGATAATTTCAAGAGATAGATATGCTTATTTTATTTCCGTTCTTGGAGTTATTTCTTCTTCTTGTGAAAAAATTGCTTTACAATTCCGACTCTTACAACAAACAGAAATATCAGAAATTTTTGAACCATTTGGAGAAAAACAAAAAGGTTCTTCTGCTATGCCTCATAAAAGAAATCCTATTTTATGTGAAAGAATATGTGGACTTTCAAGAATAATAAAGAAAAATGTAAACGTTGCATTAGAAAATGTTGCTCTTTGGCATGAAAGAGATATAAGCCATTCTTCTGCAGAAAGATTAATATTACCTGAATCAACAATTCTCCTTGACTATATATTGAACTTATTAATAAAAATAGTTGATGGTATGGAAATAAATATAAAGAATATGGAAGACAACTTAAAAATTTTGAATAATGTTTATTTTTCACAAAAATTATTAAACTATCTTGTCTTAAAAGGGATTTCAAGAAAGGAAGCATATGAAAAAATCCAAAAAATATCGTTTGAATCCATAGAGAAAAAAATTGATTTTTGTGAACTTGTTAAAAAAGATAATTTTATAAAAAAATATATAAAAGAGGATGAGTTTGACAGGATTTTTGACCTTAAACAACTTTTAAAGAACATTGATAAAATCTTCAAATATATTGAAAAAGAAATATGAAACTTATTCTTTTTACTCTCCATGGATATTTAGAACTTTTTAAAAAAAGGGGACAAAAAACATTATTTGAACATGCAAAAAAAGATAACTTTGAATTGTTTATGGAAAAAGGACAATGGGGTTATCTTCTTTTTGATAAAACAATTGAAAAAAGTTATTTTAAATTTTTAATTTCTGATACCTCTTTTCCTGGATATGCTTTCTTACGTGCTTTAAAATATTCAATTCCTTTTAAGGAAAACGAAATTTTTTTTCTATGTAAGTTTGTATCTACTTTTGAAAATAAAATTATTGAAACTAATGTAAATTTAAATTTTAAGGAAAAAGAAAAACTGATTGAAGAAATAAAAAAAGAAAACGAAAAAATTGAATTTTATGTTTACGAAAAGGATATAATTTTAAAAATTTCTGAAGATTTACCTTTTTTAGAAAATAATTTTCCAAATAAAATCAGAAACAAAAATCTTAATGAAATCAAATTTAAAAATGAAAGATTTGAAAAAGTTAATAAAATTATGGAAAATTCACTAAAAATTTTAAATTTTCATCCTATAAACAAAATCAGGATTGATCTAAATGAAATTTCTGCAAATTTCTTATACCTTTATGGGATGGGGAAATTTAGCGAAAAAATTGTTTTTTCAGAAAGAATTGGTAGAGATACTTTTTACTTTTCAAATTCTGAGATTATGGAAGGATTGAGAAGATTTTTTGGATTTGAAAAAATAGAGAGTATTTTAAATTCAAAAAATCAATCATTTTACTGGTTTGATTTTACTCTTAATCCAAATGAAACACCTTCAATCTGGGTAAAAAATTTTGAAACTATATCAAAAGATATTTTAAAACAATTGATTTATGAAGAAAATGCAAGATTTTTATTTATCTTTGACCCTTTTATGGATGAAAATTATGAATATGAAAAAACGTTCTCTTTTTTTCTTGCAGTAAACTTTGACAAAAAACCTAAAAGGAAATATAAAAATCCTCCAGCTTTATTTAATCTTTTCTTGACTAAATAGTAAAGAAATGAAAAAAGTTTATATTGCAATTGGAAGTAATAAAGGTGATAGAATAAAAAATATAAAGAGGGGATTAAAAGAGATTGAAAAATTTCTTAAAATAAAAAAAATATCTTCTTTTTTTGAAAACCCACCTGTTAATGCAAAAGGTGGTTTTTTTCTAAATGGTGCTATAGAAATTGAGACAAATTTATCACCTGAACAACTTTTAGAAAAATTGAAGGATGTTGAGAAAAAAATTGGAAGAAAATTTCCTCATAAAAAAGGAGAAGCCAGAGAAATTGATTTTGATATAATCTTTTATGAAGGGAAGAAATTTAAAACCAAAAAAATTATAATCCCTCATCCTGAATATAGAAAAAGAATTTTTGTATTAAGGCCTCTTTTAGAAATAAATCCTGATTTTATAGATCCTGAAACAAATAAGAAAATAAAAGAAATATATAGAGAATACACGCACCAAATAGTTGAACAAAAATAAATTTTTCATCCCTACTTTTTACTCCTAAAAAATATTTAAACACTTTATTTTCTTTTGACAGAGAATGGAAAAAATGATAAAATAATTTGTTAAAAATGGAGGTTTCTTTTAATGGAAAACAAAAAAAATCTTAGTACTTATGATGCTTCCTCAATACAGGTCCTTGGAGGAATAGAAGCAGTAAGAAAAAGACCCGCAATGTATATTGGGGATACATCAATAGGAGGACTTCATCATCTTGTTTTTGAAGTTGTTGACAATAGTATAGATGAAGCAATGGCTGGTTTTTGTACTGAAATAAATGTAATTATACATTCAGATAATACTGTAACAGTAGAAGATAATGGAAGAGGAATTCCTGTTGACCTGCATGCAACAGAAAAAAAACCAGCAGTAGAAGTTGTAATGACTACATTGCATGCTGGTGGTAAATTTGATAAAAAAGTTTATAAGGTTTCTGGAGGATTACATGGTGTAGGAGTATCTGTTGTTAATGCACTTTCAGAATATCTTGAAGTTGAAGTAAAAAGAGAAGGGAAAATATATTATCAAAAATATGAAAGAGGAAAACCTGTTACATCTTTAAAAGTTATAGGCAAAACAGAAAAAACAGGAACAAAGGTAACTTTTAAACCAGATGAGGAAATCTTTGAGACAATAGTTTTTGATGAGAATATTTTAATTGCTCGACTAAAAGAACTTGCTTTCTTAAACGCTGGCATAAAAATTACATTTTTAGACGAAAGAAAAAACATAAAAGAAGAGTTTAAATATGAAGGCGGCTTAATTTCATTTGTAGAATATCTCAATAAAAATAAAAAAGTCCTTCATTCCAAACCATTTTATATCAAAAAAACAGAAGAGGATATAGAAATTGAATCTGTTTTTCAGTACAATGATGGATACAGTGAAACAGTTATTTCATTTGCAAATAATGTTAATACACGAGAAGGAGGAACACATTTAACAGGTTTTAGAAGCGGATTAACAAGGGCATTAAATGAATATGGAAAAAATAATAAATTTCTTGAAAATATTAGTTTAACAGGAGAAGATGTGAAAGAAGGTTTAACTGGAATAATTGCTGTTAAGTTGCCAGAACCACAATTTGAAGGACAAACAAAAGCAAAACTTGGAAATTCAAAAGTTAGATTTATTGTTGAAGGGATTATTTACGAGAGTGTTCTAACATTTCTTGAAGAAAATCCAGAAGCAGGCAGAGAAATTTTAAATAAGTGTATAGCAACTGCAAAAGCAAGAGAAGCAGCAAGAAAAGCAAGAGAATTAACAAGAAAAAAATTACTTGAAACCGGAGCACTTCCTGGCAAACTTGCAGATTGTTCAATAAAAGAACCTGAAAAAAGGGAATTATTTATAGTTGAGGGTGACTCTGCAGGTGGGAGTGCTAAGCAGGGCAGAGATAGAACTTTTCAGGCAATTTTACCATTAAAAGGAAAGATAATAAATACAGAAAAAGCGTCTTTAGAAAAAGTTTTAAACAATGATGAGATTAAAACAATAATAAGTGCTATAGGAGGAGGAGTTGGAGATGATTTTGATATAAGTAAGGTAAGATATCATAAAATTATAATAATGACAGATGCAGATATTGATGGAGCACATATAAAAACATTACTTTTAACCTTTTTTTATAGACAAATGACAGACCTCATAAAACATGGATATGTATATATAGCCGAACCACCGCTTTATAAAGTAAAAAAGGGCAAAAAAGAATTTTACATAAATACTGAAAATGAACTTGACAAAATTCTCGTTCAATTCGCTACAGAAAGAGTAAAAATTTTTGTAAGTTATGATTCAAAATTGATTGAATACAATGAGCAAATTTCTACAATTTTTGAAATTAGTAAAAAACTTTCAGAAATAATAAAAACTTTAACATTAAAAGGTATTGATATTAAAAAAATAATCTCTTTTTATAGCAAAAATAAAAAAATGCCAGCATATTTTCTTAAATACAATAATGAGGAACTGTTTTTTATTGATGAAGAAGAAGTAACCAAATATTTAAACCAAAAAGGAGAAGAATTTGATCTCTTTTCAAAGAGTGAAGACAAAAAATACAAACTTTATGAAATATATGAATCAAAAGAATTACAAAAAATTTTCAAAAAATTAGAAGAAACAAAAACAAAATTAGATAAAATTTTGGAAAAAATTTTTATAATAAGAGATGAGAAAGGAAAAGAAGAAAGAGTTTCTATAATTGAAATATATGAGAAAATAAAGGAAAAAGAAAAAGCAGGTTTTACAATACAGAGATATAAGGGACTTGGAGAAATGAATCCAGAACAACTATGGGAAACAACTATGAATCCACAAACAAGAAGATTAAAAAAGATTACAGTTGAAGATGCAATAAAAGCAGAAGAAATATTCACAGTTCTTATGGGAGAACTTGTTGAGCCAAGAAGAGAATTTATTGAAAAATATGCAAGAGAAGTTAAAAATCTTGATATTTAAAGAAGGGTAATTATGGAAGGAGAAAAAATAAGAATTGTTGGAATTGAAGAGGAAATGAAAGAGTCTTATCTTGATTATGCAATGAGTGTTATTATTGGAAGAGCATTACCAGATATAAGAGATGGATTAAAACCAGTTCATAGAAGAATTCTTTATGGAATGCTTGAACTTGGTTTAGAACCAGGTAAACCTTTTAAAAAATCTGCAAGAATTGTTGGAGAAGTTATGGGTAAATATCATCCTCATGGAGATGCTCCAATTTATGAAGCAATTGCAAGAATGGCACAAACTTTTACTTTAAGATATCCGTTGATTGAAGGACAAGGAAATTTTGGTTCTATTGATGGAGACCCACCAGCGGCTATGCGATATACTGAAGCTCGTCTTGCACCAATTTCAATGGAAATACTTGCAGATATTGAAAAGGAAACCGTTGAGTTTGTTCCTAATTTTGATGAATCTTTAATGGAACCAACTGTTTTGCCAAGTAAAATTCCTAATCTTCTTATAAATGGTTCTTCAGGAATTGCAGTTGGAATGGCTACTAATATACCTCCTCATAATTTATCAGAAGTAGTAGATGCATTAATAAAATTAATTGAAAATCCTGAAATATCTATAGAAGAATTGATGAAGTTTTTGCCAGGTCCAGATTTTCCAACAGGTGGTATGATATGTGGAAGAGAAGGAATTAAAAACGCATATGTTACAGGAAAAGGAATAATTACTTTACGGGGACATGTTGAAGTTGAAGAAGAAAAAAATAAAGTAAATATAGTAATAAAGAGTATCCCTTTTGAAGTAAATAAAGCAAACCTTGTTGAAGAAATAGCAAATCTTATAGAAAATGGGAAAATTGGAGGTGTAACTGAAGTAAGAGACGAATCAGATAAATCAGGTATAAGGGTTGTTCTTGAGACTAAAAAGGGAGAAAATGTTGATATAATAATAAATCAACTTTATAAACATACTCAATTACAAACTTCTTATGGAATAATTAATCTTGCCCTTGTCAATAGACAACCTCGCCTTTTAAACATAAAAGAGATGCTGCAACATTTTATAGATTTTAGAGAAGAGATTGTAATAAAAAGAACTAAATATGACTTAAGAAAAGCAGAAGAAAGACACCATATTCTTCTTGGATTAATTGTTGCCCTTGATAATCTTGATAAAACCATTGATTTAATTAGAAATTCTAAAAATGTAGAGGAAGCAGAAGAAAAATTAATAAAAACTTTTAAAATTACAGAAATACAGGCGAATGCAATACTAAGTATGCCTCTTTCAAGATTAACAGGTCTTGAAAGAGAAAAAATAATAAAAGAAAAGGATGAAATTGAATTGAAAATTAAGGATTACAGAGAAATTCTTGAAAACCAGATGAAAGTAAAAGAAATAATAAAAAATGAACTTTTAATGATTAAAGAAAAATTTGGGGATGAAAGAAAAACAGAAATAGTTGAAAATATAGAAGAATTTGAAGATGTTGATTTAATAAGACCAGAAGATATAGTTGTAACTATTTCGTATGAGGGTTATATAAAAAGAACAACTCTTGACTCATTCAGGAGACAAAGAAGAGGAGGAAAAGGATTAATAGGAGCATCAATTAAAGAAGAAGATTTTATAAAACACCTTATTTTAACAACAACAACTGATACAATTTTATTTTTTTCTGATAAAGGAAAAGTTTATTGGCTTAAAGGATATCTAATTCCAGAAGGAAGTAGAATGTCAAAAGGGAAACCAATAATAAATCTTTTAAGAATTGAACCAGGGGAGAAAATTTCTGCAGTTATACCAGTAAAGGAGTTCTCAAAAGAAAAATTTTTAATAATGATTACTAAAAATGGACTTATTAAAAAAACGTCTCTTGAAAAATATAGTAAACCAAGGAAAGGCGGAATAATTGCTATTGACCTTAGGGAAAATGATAAACTTATTGACGTTAAATTGACAGATGGTAATAACCATATTATTTTAAGTACTAAAAAAGGACTAAGTATTAGATTTCCAGAAAAAGAAGTGAGACCTGTCGGAAGAGATGCGGTTGGAGTTATTGGAATAAGATTTAAAAAACAAGACGACGAAGTTGTTAGTTGTGAAATTGTAAAACCTGAAGAAGAAAATATGTCATTGCTTACCGTTTGCGAGAATGGATATGGAAAAAGAACATTGATAAAAGAATATAAAGTTCAACACAGAGGAGGAAAAGGAGTTATAGATATAAAAGTTGGCCCAAAAAATGGTGAAGTTGTTGCTTCTAAACTGGTTTCAGAAGAAGACGAAATAATTATAACTACAAAAAAAGGAATTGTTATAAGAATTAAAGTTTCTGATATAAGAATTGTTGGAAGAAATACAATTGGTGTAAGACTTATAAATCTTCCCGATGATGATAAAATAACAGATATAACAAAAGTAGAAAGAGAATAATGAACAAAAATATTGAAATTATAAACCATACTGCTGATATAGGATTGATTGTATACGGAAAAACAATAGAGGAACTCTTTGTTAACTCATTAAAAGGTCTATATAAAATAATGGGAGTTAAACTAAATAACATAGAAAAGACTATTGAGATAAATATTCAAGATGAAGAATTTGAAAATTTACTTGTTAAGTTTTTAAATGAGATAATATATTATGCAGAGACAAAAAAAATTGCTGGAGAAATTGAACAATTAAAGATAGAAACTGAGAATAACAACTATAATCTTTTTGTTAAACTTTTAGTAAAAAAAATAGAAGGGATGGAAAAGGAAATAAAAGCAGCAACATACCATAATTTAAGAATAGAAAAGATTGGTGATAAATATAAAACAACAATAATATTTGATTTATGAATGTGAGGTACAAATGAAAAAAGAAGAAAAAAAGTATTATCTTGATTTACTCGTAAAAGAAAAGGAAAAAATTTTGAAAAACTTATCATATGCAAGGGAAGTAATTGAAAAAGGGGAAAAGGGCGTTCCAACACACATTGCCGATTACGGAACAGATGAGTTTGAAAAAGATCTTGAAGTTGGACTTTCTAATTCTGAAAGAAGAATCCTTGAAGAAATTGAACTTGCAATCAAAAAAATAAAAGAAGGAACTTATGGTAAATGCGACAATTGTAAACAACCAATATCAAAAGAAAGATTACAAGCACTTCCCTATGCAAGGTTTTGCATAAAATGTCAAACAGAAAGAGAAAAAAGTGAAAAAAAATAAAACAGTTCCAAATATTTTCTTCATTACTACTTTTTTTGTTTTTTTTCTTGACCAAATTACAAAATCTTTTGTTGTTAATTTACTGAAAAAATTTGATGGAAATATAGATATAACAAGTTTTTTCTCTCTTACATTTGTTAAAAATAAAGGAATAGTTTTCGGTTTATTTAGTAGTGAAAAAACGAAAATTTTTATAATTATTTTTTCTTTAATTGCGATTTTTTCTATTTTTTTTATTGTTTTTAAATTTGAAAAATATCGGGAATTTTCTTTAGGTTTGGTTACAGGAGGAATTATTGGAAATTTAATTGATAGAATAAAATATGGATATGTAATTGATTTTATAAACTTTCATTTTTTCCCTGTATTCAATCTTGCAGATGCTTTTGTAACAATAGGTATTATTTTATTTTTTTTAAGATATTTAAGAGAGTAAAATGCATCCTATATTTATAAAAATTGGTGGTTTTATTATATATTGGTATGGAATCTTGGTTGCTATAGGCGTTTTTGTTTCTGTGTCAATATTTCAAAAAGAAGCTATTAAAGAGGGTTATGATGAGAAAGTTATTTCTCAACTTGTTTTTTGGACAATTTTTACAGGAATTATTGGAGCAAGGATTTTACACATTTTTGTAAATATTTATTATTATGTTGTTAATCCTTTAGAGATTTTTAAATTAAGAAATGGAGGGCTTGCAGTAGAAGGAGCAATTTTATTTTCTCTTATTTTTCTAATTTTATTTTCTAAATTTAAAAAGATTTCTACTGTTAAACTTCTTGATACAGTTGCTATTGCAGTACCTATTGGACAAGCAATTGGAAGAATAGGATGCTTTTTAAATGGTTGTTGTTATGGAAAGGAAACAAATTTTTTCCTTGCTGTTAAATTTCCATTTCTTGAAAAGAAGGTTCATCCTACAGAACTCTATTATTCATTTTTATATATAATGCTTTTCTTTCTATTAAAAAAATTGTCTCAAAAATTTAAAAAAGGCACTGGATTTATTTTCGCATCCTATTTGATAAGTTTTTCATTAATTAGATATTTTGTGGATTTTTTAAGGGGAGACCTTAAAAAGACAATCCTTGGACTTTATCCAACACAGATTATTGCAATTTTAATATTTATAATTGGTGGGATGTACATTATTTCAAAAATTATAAAAAATCAGAAAACCTATGGCTAAACTTGTTTTTGATTATCCTTTTATGGATAAAGAGTATGAATTAACAAAAGAAAAAATTTATATTGGAAGACAAAATACAAATGATATTTCTATCCCGAATTATAATTACTTCAAAAGTTTACCAGAATCTACAAAAAGGTTGTATCTTGATAGTTTAATGAAAGTGTCAAGAATTCACGCAAGAATAACAAAAAAACAGGATGGTTGGTATATTGAAGACATTGGAACAACAGGACTCGGAAGTCAATACGGTACATATGTAAATATGGCTCGTCTTGAAGTAAAAAAACCATATAAACTTGAAGACAATGATGAAATAAGATTTGGACCAATTAAATGTAAGTTTGTTGAAAAATAAATCTGAAACTTTTTTAAAAAAAACCCATCTAAATATACAAAAAGGAGCAAAAATGAATCTTGAGAAGTTTACAACAAAAGCACAAGAATTGTTAATGACATGCCAGGCTTTAGCACAGGAGAAAAATAATAATGAAATTGATGTTCTGCACCTTGCTTATGTGATGGTTGAAGATGATATAGTTAGTGATATACTAAAAGAATTAAATGTAAATTTAGAAATCTTAAAGGATGATATTGAAAAAGAAATAGAAAATCTTCCCAAAGTTTATGGCTCTAAAACTAATTTATATATCAGCCCTACATTTAACCATTTATTATATAAATCTCAAAACTATGCAAAACTTTTTCAGGATGAATATATCGGAGTAGAACATCTTTTAATTGCTATGAGCGAAGTTGAATCTCCAGTTAAAGAAATTTTTACAAGACATAACATTACCAAAGATAGAATAATAAAAGTTATACAAAATTTAAGAAATGGAGAAAAAATAACAGATAGAGAAGCAGAAACAAAATATAAAGTCCTTGAAAAATACACACGAGATTTAACAGAACTTGCAAGAAAAGGGAAACTTGACCCTGTTATTGGAAGAGATGAAGAAATAAGAAGAGTTATCCAAATTCTATCAAGAAGGACAAAAAATAATCCTGTTTTAATAGGAGAAGCAGGAGTTGGTAAAACAGCAATAGTTGAAGGTTTGGCAAGAAGAATTGTTTCAGGTGATGTTCCTGAAAATTTAAAAAATAAAAGAATACTTGCTCTTGATCTTGGTGCTCTAATAGCAGGAACAAAGTTTAGAGGCGAGTTTGAAGAAAGATTAAAAGCAATTTTAAAAGAGATAGAAAAGAGAGAAGGAGATATAATTTTATTTATAGATGAACTTCATACACTTGTCGGAGCAGGGGCAGCAGAAGGTGCAATTGATGCATCTAATATGTTAAAACCTGCACTTGCAAGAGGAACATTAAGATGTATAGGTGCTACAACTCTTGATGAATATAGAAAATACATAGAAAAAGATAGAGCACTGGAAAGAAGATTCCAGCCATTATATGTTAAAGAACCAACTGTTGAGGAGACAATCTCTATTTTAAGAGGACTAAAAGAGAAATATGAAGTTCATCATGGAGTTAAAATTACTGATAGTGCAATTGTTGCAGCAGCAGTTTTATCTAATAAATATATAAGCGGAAGATTTTTACCTGACAAAGCAATAGATTTAATTGATGAAGCAGCAAGTAAATTAAAAATGGAAATTGATAGTATGCCAGTTGAACTTGATGAAATTGACAGAAAAATTACACAACTTGAAATTGAAAGGCAAGCATTAAAGAAAGAAAACTCTCCAGAAGTTAAAGAACGTCTTGAAAAACTTGAAAAAGAAATATCAGAATTAAAAGTAGAAAGAGAAAAATTATATAACCAATGGATTAGTGAAAAAGAAATAGTTGAAAGAATAAGAAAAATAAAAGAACAGATAGAGATTGCAAGAAATATAGTAGAAAAAGCTCAGAGGGAAGGAGACCTTGACAAAGCAGCAGAATATAAGTATGGCAAATTGATTGAACTAAATAAACAACTTGAACAAGAAACAAAGAAATTAAAAGAGATACAAAAAGGAAAAGGGCTTTTAAAAGATGAAGTTACTGAAGAAGATATTGCTGAAATTGTTTCAAAATGGACTGGAATACCTGTAAATAAAATGCTTGAAGGAGAAATTGAAAAATTGATAAATATGGAGATGCGACTTGCAAAAAGAGTTGTTGGACAGGATGAAGCAATAAAGGCAGTTTCTGAAGCAATTAGAAGAAATAGGGCTGGACTTTCAGATCCAAATAGACCTATAGGTTCTTTTATCTTTCTTGGACCGACTGGTGTAGGTAAAACTGAACTCGCAAAAGCACTTGCTGAATTTTTATTTAATGATGAAAATGCGCTTGTTCGGATTGATATGAGTGAATATATGGAAAAACATAATGTCTCTCGGCTTATTGGTGCTCCTCCAGGATATGTAGGCTACGAGGAAGGTGGACAATTAACAGAAAAAATTAGAAGAAGGCCGTATAGTGTTATTTTACTTGATGAAATAGAAAAAGCACATCCTGATGTTTTCAATATTCTTTTACAAATTCTTGACGATGGAAGATTAACCGATGGACAAGGTAGAACTGTTGATTTTAAAAATACTGTCATTATTATGACTTCAAATATTGGAAGTCAAATAATTATTTCTTTCGCAGATGAAAATTTAGTAAGAGAGAAAATAATGGAAATCTTAAAATCAAAATTCAGACCTGAATTTTTAAATAGAGTTGATGAAATTATTATTTTTAATCGTCTTAAAAAACAAGATATTTTAAAAATTGTTGATATCCAGATTTCATATTTACAGAAACGTTTACTTGATAAAAAAATACAAATAGAATTGACAGAAAACGCTAAAAATTATCTTGCGGAAAAAGGATATAACGAAAATTTTGGAGCACGACCGTTAAAACGACTTATACAGAGAGAAATAGAAAATCCTCTTGCGTTAAAAATCCTTTCTGGTGAATTTAAAGAAGGAGACACAATAATTATTGACTGTGAAAATAATATCTTGAAATTTTCTCAAAAAAATAGTTGACACTTTTCCCTTTATCTAAATAAACTTGATTTTATTTTTATACCATTTAAAATATTATTCATTAAAAAAGGAGAATAAATGGATCCAATTTTAAAATGGGAAAATACATTAAAAGACCTTGAGGGAAAAATTAATAAATATTTATATCTTGATGAATGGAAATTTAAACAAAATATTTCAGATGGAGAAAAAATTGAATTAGATGATAATGATTGGGAAGTAAGAAAACAACCAATAAATTGGGCATTAAAAGATGGAGATGCATATTTAAGAAAATGGATTGAATTCCCTGAAGAAATTGAAGGAATAAGAATTACAGGAAGTAAAATTTATTTAAAATTTGTTTTCCCTTCAGGTGTTAGTTTTTATCTAAATGGAAAAAATCTATATTCACATAAATTCTGGGCTGATAAAATTGCAACTCCGATTTTATTGACGGAAAAAGTTAAACCAAATGAAAAATTTCTGCTTGTCTTTAAAACAAATAAAGGAGACGGACTTGGTGTTTTTTGGTCTTATCTATCAATAAAAAACATAGATGATTTGATTTTCCAATTAAAGTCAATTTTATATCAAATAAAATTTGCTCAAATCATTGTAAAAGAAACAAAAAATAAAAAACTTTTACAAATCTTAAATAAGAGTATTGAAAAACTTGATGCAGACCTTATTTTAAAAAGAGATTGGGGCAAAATATCATCTCTAATTAAAGAAATTGAAAACTTGCTTGAAAATTTTAGACCATATGCTAAAAAATATAAAGTTCATCTTATAGGACATGCTCACATTGATATGAATTGGTTATGGACTTATGAAGATACAGTTTCTGTCGTTTTGAGAGATTTTACAACAATTACAAATTTAATGGATAAATATAATGACTTAACTTTTTCCCAAAGTCAAACACATGTCTATAAAATTGCACAAGTAAATAATGAAAAACTTTTTGAAAAAATAAAGGAAAAAGTAAAAAGTGGAAATTGGGAAATAACTGCTAATGCTTATGTTGAAAATGATCTGAATATGGTTAATGGGGAAAGTATAGTCAGACACATAATTTATTCAAAAAAATATATAAATGATAATTTTGGGAAAGAAGTAAAAATAATGTGGTGTCCGGATACATTTGGTCATCCTCATACAATACCCACAATACTCAATAATGCAGATATAAAATACTATTATTTTATGAGATGTGGAAAGGGCTATCCTTTATTTTTATGGGAAGGACCTGACAAAAGTAAGGTAATTGCTTTTAACAGTATATACAATAATCATATTGACAGCGACAGAATCATTCCTCTTTTCGTTGATTACTATGAAAAATATAAAATAAAAGAATTTATGTTTGTTTATGGAGTTGGAGACCATGGTGGAGGACCAACTGAACAGGATATTGAAAGAAAAATAAAATTAAATGAAAGACCTTGTTTCCCTTATCTTGAGTTTTCTACAACTGAAAAATATTTCAGAGTAATTGAAAAATATAGAAAAAAATTACCAGTCATAAAAGATGAATTGAATTTTATATTTGAAGGATGTTATACCACTCATTCTGATATTAAGAAAAATAATAGAAATTGTGAAAATATGTTATTGAAACTTGAAACATTGTCTTCAATTTTTGCGATTGAAAAAGATAATTATCCAGAAGATGAAATAGAAAAATTGTGGGAAAAAACACTTTTTAACCAATTTCATGATATACTTGATGGTTCAGCAATACATAAATCGTATGAATATTCAAATAAACTTGCTGATGAAGTCATAAACCAGGGAAATATAATTATGAAAGAAATACTTGAGAAAATGATAACAAACAAAGAAGGAATAACAGTTTTCAATCCTAATGGCTGGGAAATAAGTTTACCTTTAAGAATACCTTACACAGGAGAAGAAGATATACATATTGAAGACGAAAAAGGAACAAAATTAGATGTAGAAATCTTTGAGAAAAACCTAATATTTAATTGTGTTTCTGTACCACCTTACAATTTTAAATCTTTTTATATTAAAAAAGGGAAAGTGGAAGGCCAAGGTTTTATAAAAAAAGACGAGGAATGGGAAAATGAGTTTTATCGGATCTGGATAGATAAAAAGTATGGACTTATAAGAGGAATTTATGATAAAGAAAATAAAAAAGATGTAATACCAAAAGCAAATTCAATACCAGAAGATAGAAGTTCATTCTGGGCAGAAAATTGTGCAAATTTGATAAAAATCTTCTGGGAAAAACCTCATCCAATGAGTGCATGGATAATTGGAAATATTTACAAAATTGAAAATTTAATTGATATGGAAAAAATGGAAATTAAAGAAGGGAATATCCAGACAATTTTTGAGATTAAAAGAAATTATAAAGATAAAGAAATTATCCAAAGAACAATTCTTTATAGAAACTTTCCATACATTGACTTTGAATTTGAAACAGAATGGGATATAAAAGGAAACAGCGAAATTGGTGTTCCAATGATAAGAACAAATTTTAATTTCAATATTGAAAATTCTGATTTTTATTGTGAGGTACCATTTGGTGTGATTAGAAGAAAAAATATACCACGAGAATATCCTTCATTAAGATGGGCTGGATTTAAAGAAAATAACTGGTGGGTTGTTTTAATGAATAAAGAAAAGTATGGATATTTTGTAGATGGAAATAATTTATCATTGACTTTGTTAAGAAATTCATACGAACCAGATGCTGATCCTGATAGTGGGAAATATTTATTTTCTTACAGATTATTTTTTGGAAAAACAAATATTACAGAAATTACAAAAATGGCTACGGAATATAATATTCAACCTATCTTCACTGAAGGAATTATCAAAGCAAAAAAGTTCTTTAAAATTAAAGGGAATTTAATACCAACTTGCTTTAAAAAATCAATTAAAGACAATACATTTATTTTAAGAATGGTTGAATATGAAGGGAAAAAAGGCAAGTGTTCTATTGTTTTTGAAAGGGATATTAAAGGTGTATGGATGAGTAACTTGAATGAAGAAAAATTTAAAAAATTAACCTTAAAAAATAAAGAAATAAAATTAGATTACAAACCTTACGAAATTATAACAATTAAGTTTGAATTCTAAAATTTTTTATATTATATTAAGGAAAGATTTCTCTAAATTCCATTCTCACTTCTTTCCTAAAAGATGGAAAATTTTGACGTTTTTATTTATTTGTGTTTAAATTTTCTCATCAAAAGGAGGGAAAATGGATAAAAATTGGCTTAGTTGGTGGGCTGTGGTTTTGTTCAGTACATTTTTTACTATTGTTGGATTGATAATAAGATTAAGGAGGTGGAAAAATGAATAATTTTTATCCTATTCCTTCAACTGACATAAAATATGGAATATCTTCAGCAATTGGTATCGGTTTAATGCTACTTTTTTGTATATTACTTGGATTTTTAAGTAGAAAAAAGGCGTCATCATTTGAATCATTTTTGTCAGGTCATCAAGACATAGGACCTGTTATTACAGGACTTGCTCTTGGTGCTACATGGTTAAGCGGATGGGCAACACTTGGTATGATGGGTGTTACATATTCAGTTGGATGGTCAGGAATGTGGTTTGCTGGTATATGGACAATAATTGGTATTATGCCTTGTTTATTTTTTACTGGAGAAAAAATGCAAAAGTATGCTGAAAAATTCGGAGCAAGAACTGTTCCTGATGTACTAAGAATAAGATTTGATAGTAAAGTAGTCCAATCTTTATCGGCTTTAATTATGATTTTCTTTATGACTTTATACTCAGTAGGACAGTTTAAAGCAGGTGCTACTATATGGTATGCTGTAACAGGGCTTCCTGCTATATGGTGTTTGTTATTATCAGGCATTATTGTTTTTATCTATATGATTGTTGGTGGATATACAGGTACTCAATGGTCTCTTGCTTTACAGGGTGCTTTATTAGGGATTGCTTGTTTTGTATTAGGAATTTCATCTGTTTTATTTTTAGGTGGTGCTAATGCTCTAAATGTAAAACTTGCTTCTCAAGATGTAAAACTACTTGATCTAATAAGAAGAGACCTACCAACTACTGGAAATACCCAGTTGTTTTCTTCTCCAGTTGGAATAATTGCAACATTTTTTATTTTCTTAACCATGGCAACTGGTTTCCCTCACAATGTTGCAAGATTTCTTGGAATGAAAAAATTGACAAAAAGGGACTTTTCTTTAATTACACTTATGGTTTTTCTTGTTGCCGGTCCTCCAATATTTTTAAATGCAATTACTGGTCTTGTAGCGAGAGCAACTTTTGGTCCAGAAATTTTAAATATACAACCATGGAAAGGAGATCTTGCTGCTCCTTATCTTGCCATATTGGTAGGTGGTAAACCATTAACAGTTTTATACACTACAGGAGTTTTTGCGGCTGCACTTTCAACCCTTTCTGCTATGGTAATGGTTATGGCTGGAAATATTACAAAGGATATTATATATACTTGGAAGCCAAATATTTCTAAAAATTTACTTCTTAAGTTAACCAAAATTTTTATTGGCATCTTCCTTTTAATTCCCTTTTACTGGACATTTAAAAAACCACCTCCTTTATTGGCTGTCTTTATGGGTTATGCTTCAATAGGTCTTGGTGGAATTTTCATTTTCTGTACAGCAGTTTCTTTTTATTGGAAAAGAGCAACAGCAACTGGCGCAATTCTATGTATGATTTATGGTGTTCTTGCAACTCTTATTGGAAGTATATTTGTTTCAAAACAAAAACTTGGTATGGGGACCCTTGAATTTATTGTCCTTATTGGATGTGGATTTTTCTATTTTATTGGAAGTTTATTAACAAAACCATTGTCAGAAGAAAAACTAAAACAGTTGTTTTGAAAATAACTTTACTAAGAATTTTTTGTTTCTGCTTTAAGTAACCTATCCATTATTGCTTTTCCAATTCCCTCTTCAGGAACTGGTTGTACATAAATTATATCAAGACCTGCATTATCAAGATTATGCAAACAGGAGAAAAAATTTCTTGCTGCTTCTTTCAAATCTCCTTTTTTAGATAAAATTTCTATTCTAACAAATTTTTCTGCATACTTAACTTCTTTAAATGCAAGCAGTCCTGCTTTAATTCCTTTTTTTATTTCTTTAAAATCTTTTAAAATTTTAAGTGGTGTCTTTGGAGAATAATGTAAAGGTAGTTGCCCAGGAGAATAAATTTTTTCTACTTTTTGAATTATCTCAACTTTACCAATTACTTCTTCAATTTTTTCTTTTGGTATTCCACCTGGTCTTAAAATAATGTTTTTTTCTGTTGTTAAATCAATAACTGTTGATTCTATTCCAACAGGACATCTTCCACCATCAATTATCAATTCAATCTTATCACCAATTTGTTCATCAACATGTTTTGCTTCTGTTGGACTTAATCTACCAAAAATATTTGCACTTGGTGCCGCTATTGGGAAATCTATCCTTTTTAAAATTTCAATTGCAACAATATGGGATGGCATTCTGATTGCAACTGTATCAAGCCCAGCAGTGACAATATAAGGCACTTTTTCAGTTTTTGGTAATATAATTGTTAAAGGACCTGGCCAAAATTTTTCAATAAGTTTTTCTGCTCTTTTATCTATATAAGACCAAAATTTAATTATATCTTCTTTTTTACCAATATGAAGTATTATAGGGTCAAAAAAAGGTCTATTTTTAATTTCAAATATTTTTATAACTGCTTCAGGATTTAAACCATTTGCACCAAGGCCGTAAACAGTTTCAGTTGGGAAAGCAACAACACCTCCATTTTTTAATATATTAACTGCTTTTTCTATTGCCTCTTCTGAAAATTTTAATATTTGTGCCATTTAAATAAAATTTTTAATTTCATTAAGAATTTCTTTTAAAGGAGGTACATCAAACCACTTCCTCTGGGTAATCTCATTTGCATAACTTCTATAAATGTTTGAGATTAAAAGGGTTAATTTTTCTGGAAGTTTAGGTGGAACTGTATTCACATATCTTTTCCATTCAATTTTATCTTTCTTTTTTGCCTGTTCAATATTTTCAAACCACTCAGTTTTTCTATAGTATATTCTTGCTATTTCTTTACTCACTGGAAGTCCATTATAAGTAAATCTACATTCATCAAGTGTTCCAACAGCATCCACCAGTATCAAATTTCTCTTCTCATCAAAACCAAACTCAATTTTACCATCCTCATTTATAAGACCAATCTTTTCCGCTTCAATTGTTATTATCTCATTTATTTTTAATGTTTTTAACTTTATTTCTTCTATTTCATCGTCTGTTAGATTTGCTATTTCTTTTGCTTCTTTCCATTTGATATATCTGTCCGTTGTCTCAAGTTTTGTTGAAATATCAATTATAGGTTTTTCAAGTTTCTGACCAGCAACAGGATATTCTTTTAAACCTATATCCTTAGGTGTTATACTTCCTTCTTTCAATCTTTTAAAAATTGAAGAATTTTCTGAAAGATAATTTCTATAAATTATTTCAAGTGGAATAAGAAAGTTAACTCTTTCTTTTTTAAAAATTGAATAGTCATAAAAGTTTCCCTTAATTTCTGGTTTTAAAACCCTTAACATTTTAAATTGTATTGTATCTGTTGGCTTATCTAATTCATTAAGTTTTTTCAAATTTCCTTTTTCATCAATCAAGCCAATATAATGTGTTTTTATTCCTTTTTTCTCTATTTTTTCAAAAAAATATGCCGTTGAAATACATATTGATTTCCCTTTATCTAATATATGATCAGGCATTTCTCCCCAATCAAAAACAGAATATCTATCAGTAAAAATAAATCTCCCAATACCTGGTTTTTCTTTTTCTGCTTTTTCAAGAATAATAAGGTCTTTAACACTTCCCATTTTTTAAATCTTTATCCTGTCTTTCTATTTCTTCTTTCATTTTTTCCTGAAAATCTTTAATTTTTAAACTTAATTCCGTGTATTTCAGAGATAAAATTTTTACTGCTGCAATTGCTGCCTGTTCTGGTTCAAGTATTACTAAAGGTGCTACTCCTGAAGGCATTCTTAAACTTGAAAAAATATCAAATCCAGAAAACTTTTCATTATATGGAGGGCAAGCAATAACTGGTTTTTCTGTATTAGCATCAACAAATCCACTTAAAGCATTACTTCTTCCCGCAATTGTTATAAAAACCACATCTTCCTTCTCATATTCTTTTATTATCTCTAAAACTTTGATAGGTGTTTTATGAGCAGAAGCAATCCTTAAATCAACATTTACCCCAAATTCTTTAATTTTGTTTTCTACTCTCTTTGCCCATTCAATATCTGCCTTTGAACCCATAATTACAACAATTTTCATTTACTTCTCCAATTTATTATTTTATTATACACTCTACATCAATTTTTACAAAATATCATTGAATTTATTATTTTATTATACACTCTACATCAATTTTTACAAAATATCATTGACTTTAAGGTTTAAATAAAATAGAATTAAATAAAAGAAAGAGGTTTAAAATGTGGAAATATCTTTATATAGTTCTTTTTTTTACATCATTCTTGATATCTTTATTTTTGACTTTGCTATTTGGTAGAATTGCAAAAAAAACAGGGATTTTAGCCATCCCATCAGAAAGAAAGATACATAAAAAACCAACTCCTCTTCTTGGAGGACTTGGAATATTTTGTTCTTTTTTTCTTGTTATTACGATAGGAATTTTATTTGTGAATTATAATCTTGTACCTGACTTTATAAAAAATTATATCCCAGGAATTTACTCTGTTTTATCAAAATTATTGAGTATAATTTTATGTGGTATTATAGTAATTTTCTTTGGATTACTGGATGATACTTATGAACTTAAAGCGTTCCAAAAATTGTTTTTTCAATTTATTACTGGTACAATTATTTTTTTATCTGGGATAAGAATTACTTTTTTTATCTCTAATATTTTTCTTTCATATATAATTACTTGCTTATGGATTATCCTTATGATGAATTGTTTCAATCTCCTTGATAATATGGATGGACTTTCTGCAGGTGTTGCAACTATCACAGGAATTATTTTGTTTATTTTTGCCTTAGAAATGGATCAATTATTTATCGCTACAATCTTATCTGTTTTTCTTGGAAGTGTCTGCGGTTTCCTTTTTCACAATTTCCCTCCTGCGAAAATATTTATGGGAGAATCTGGAAGCAGCTTTTTAGGATATTTTCTTGGTATTACATCAATTCTTTTGACATATTATAAATATGAAGAAAGTAAAACATTCCTACCAGTTTTTATTCCCTTGATTATTTTCTCTGTTCCTTTTTTTGATACAATTTCTGTTATCATAATTAGGAAAAAAAGAGGATACTCAATATTTCAAGCAGATAAAAACCATCTTTCTCATCGTCTTGTTTCCTTAGGGATGACTCAAAAACAGGCTATCTTATTTATCTATCTTCTAACATTGACAACAGGTATAAATGCTTTAATTCTAAAAAATCTAAATATATATGGAGGGATTGAGGTTTTATTTGAGGTTATTTTAATTCTTATAATCGTTGCAATACTTGAATTTTTTGGAAGGAAATGGGAAAACTAATAGTAGCACTTGATTTGGTTGATAAAAAAAGAATTTATGAATTGATTGAAAGATTAGGTGATAACATAGATTTTTATAAAGTAGGAATTATTCCTTATCTTACCTGTGGAGACGAAATTATAAAAAAATTAAAAAAAGAAGGTAAAAAAATTTTTCTTGATTTTAAATTCTTTGATATTCCTAATACTGTAAAAAATGCTTCAAGAATTATATTTGAAAAAGAAATTGATATGTTTACAGTTCATTTAATGGCAGGACAACAGATGATAAAAAGTATAATTGAGATAAAAAAAGAATTAAAAAGTGAAACAAAAATAATTGGAGTGAGTATCTTAACATCATTCACAGAAAAAGACATTGATTTTCTAAATATGAATACAAAAATAGATAAACTTGTTGAAAAACTTGTTGATTATGGGTATAAATGGGGAATAGATGGTGTCGTTTGTTCAGGTCAAGAGTTGGAAATGATTAGAAGGAAATACAAACCTCCTTTTTTAATAATTGTTCCTGGAGTAAGAATAGATGAAAAAAATGAAAAGGACGACCAGAAAAGAATTATAACACCCGAGCAGGCGATAAAAAAAGGAGCAGATTTTATTGTTATAGGTAGACCTGTTTATGAAAACCCAGAACCAGAAAAAGTTGTAGAAAAAATATTAAGTGAAATTAAAAATGGAAACAAGAACATGGATTGAAGTAGACATTGAAAAAATAAGAAAGAATATCTTAAAAGTGAAAAATTTAACAAGAAAAAAATTTCTTGCAAGTGTTAAGTGTAATTTTTACGGAATGGGGATTAAAAATGTTGCCAAAAAAATAGACGACTTGGTAGATTTTTATGGAGTTGCATGTCTTGATGAAGCACTGGAATTAAAAAAGTTAAATCTTAAAAAACCAATTCTTATAATGGGGAGTATTTTACCTGAAGAAGTTGAACAATGTATTTTAAATAATATAAGAATAACTTTATGTAATGACGAAATTTTTCAAAAAATAAAAGAAATTTCTATAAAATCTCAAAAAAAGGCAATCGTTCATATAAAAGTTGATACAGGGCTTGGTAGAATTGGTCTTAAAGAAAAAGAAATAATTCCATTTGTTGAAAAAATTATAGATTTTAAAGGAATAGAAATTGAGGGAATTTTTTCACATTTTGCAACTTCTGAATGGAAAGATAAAACATATGCTAATCATCAGTTAAATATTTTTAAAAAAGTAATTAGTAATATTGAAAACTATATTAAAATTCCAATAAAACACATAGCAAATTCAGGAGCGGTCTTAAATATACCTGAAAGTTATAAAGATTTTGATATGGTTAGAGTTGGTCTTTTAATCTTAGGAGTTTATCCTGCAAAATATCTTGCCAAAAAAGTTAAATTTAATTGTGCTATAAAAGGTTTTACAAGAGTTAGTTTTATTAAAGATGTTGAAAAACTAACTCCTTTAGGTTATGGACTATCATTCATTACTAAGAGAAAAATGAAAGTTGCAACTTGCAGCATTGGATATGGAGATGGATTAAGAAGATCTCTTTCTAATAAGTATTGGTTAAAATTAAATGGAGAAAAAGTTAAGATTATTGGAAATATTTTTATGGACCAGACACTTATAGATGTTACTGGAAAAAATGTTAAAATAGGAGATATAATAGAAATTTTTGGTGATAATTTTGAGATTGAAACTATGGCAGAAATAAGTAATACTGTTCCTCAAGAAATACTATGTGGTTTTGGCAGTGAAAGAGTTAAAAAAATTTACATAAATGGAAAATAAAATCAAAATTTGGAAGAAAGAAGTAGAAGACTATCTAAATAAAAAATTGCCTACTTTCAAAGATTGTCCTAAAATTTTAAGTGAAGCAATAAGATATGTTGTTTTTTCTGAAGGTAAAAGATTGAGACCTATTTTGATTTTATGTATGAGTGAAATTTTTGGAATTAATAAGAAGAAAGTTTTACCGATTGCAGGAGGAATAGAACTTATACATAATTTTTCACTTGTTCATGACGATCTTCCTTCTATGGATAACGATGATTTTAGAAGAGGAATACCTACATGTCACAAAAAATTCGGTGAAGGAATTGCTATTCTTGTCGGAGATACACTTTTAGCATATGGATTTCAACTTATTGCAGAAAGTAAAAATTTTTTATTATTAAGAGATGTTGCTAAAGCAATAGGTTATAAAGGAATGGCAGGAGGACAAGTTCTTGATTTAATTTATAAAGGAAAACAGATTAGTGAAAAAGAAAAAAGAAAGATTGATTATTTGAAAACAGGAAAACTTTTTGAAATTTGCTTTAAAGTGCCATTTTATTTTAAAAAAATAGAAGAAAAAAAAGAAAAATTAGTTAAAAAAATGGCAAAAAATTTTGGAATTGCTTTTCAAATAAGAGATGATATAGAAGACCAAGAAGGAGATATAAAAAGATTAAAGATAAGACTAAAAAATATTTATAACAAACTAAAAAAGGATACTCTGTTATTGGGAGAAAAAGGAAAGGTTTTAACTTATATTTTTGATAAAATTTATGCTGATTTTTTATAATTTTTTTTTGATGATATAATTTATTTAATTAAATGAAAAAGGGTAGAAAAGGAAGGAGGTAAAATGAATGTAATAGAAATTAGGGAATTAACAAAATATTATTATCTTGGGAGAAATAAAATAGTTATAGGACTTGAAAATGTTTCTTTTAGTGTTGAAGAAGGAGAAATTTATGGAATTCTTGGTCCTAATGGTTCTGGTAAAACAACTTGTTTAAAACTTTTGCTTGGAATTTTATATCCTACTTCAGGAGAAATAAGCATACTTGGGAAAGACCAATTTGATATAGAGATGAAGAAAAATGTTGGTTTTTTGCCTGAAAATCCCTATTATTATGATTATCTTACTGGTCCTGAACTCTTAAAATTTTATGGAAAACTTTTTGAAATTCCAGATAAAATTATAAATGAGAGAATTGAAAAATTGTTATTTCTTGTTAAACTTCATGAAGTTAAAAAACTTGCTTTAAAACATTATTCCAAAGGTATGCTTGAAAGAATTGGTCTTGCTGCAAGTTTAATAAATGACCCTAAAATTTTAATTCTTGATGAACCAACAACTGGTCTTGATCCTATTGGTTGTATTGAAACAAGAGATTTATTAATACAATTAAAAAAAGATGGAAAAACAATTCTTTTATCAAGTCATTTTCTCTCAGAAGTAGAAAGGGTCTGTGATAGAATTGCAATATTTCATAGAGGGTATTTGCTTGCAACAGGAAAACTTGATGAATTAATACAAAAATATAATGCAGAAGGTCTTGAAGATTTGTTTGTGAAAACTATAGAAGAATTTGATCAAAAAGGAGAAAAAAAATGAAAAAGGCATGGTTTATTGGCTTAAATACTTTTAAAGAATCTCTAAGAAAAAAAACTTTATATATATTACTTGTTGTCGCACTTGTTGTAATTGGGGCATCTAAAGCTTTTTCTTTTTTAACAGCAGAAGAAGAATTAAAAATGATTAAAGATGTTAGTTTCTCAGGTATAGAATTTTTTGGTGCTCTAATTGCAATTTTTATTTCACTTACAGCAATTTCAAATGAAATTGAAAAAAGAACCATTTATACTTTATTTTCAAAACCGATTACAAGACAAAATTTTTTTATTGGAAAATTTTTCGGTATTATTTTAATTATACTTTTAAATTTTATTCTTATGGCTCTTTTTTTCATAGGATTATTAATTTTTAAGAAAAGTCCACCAGATATACAAGTATTTAAAACACTATTATTAATATTTATTGAACTTATTCTAATTGGTTCAATTACTCTTACTGTTGCAACCTTTGCTTCAGATGCATTTAATGTGATTTTTTCGTTTTTCCTATACATAGTTGGTCATTTGACTTCATATGGTAATCAACTTGCAGATAGAACAGAAAATGTAATTTTAAAGGGTTTATGGAAGATACTTTACACAGTCGTTCCAAATTATGAAAATTTTAATATAAGAGACAAGGTTGTTGTTGGAATTGATGTAAGTTGGCAATATATTTTAAAAACTGGTATTTATGGAATATTATATCTTGCTGTTATTCTTTTAATTGGTTCTTATTTTATTCAAAAGAGGGAAATATGAAAAGAAATTGGATTAGATTATTTGTTGCAATATTACTTTTAGTCCCAATAGGATTTTTACAAGTGAGCATTGATTATTCTAAACAAATTGAAAATCTTGAAAGTTCTATTTTATTGATGCCTGGACAGATAGCCGGTAGTTTAATATTGAGTGGTTTTAAAGGACTAGCCGCAGATCTTTTATGGCTAAATATAGAAAATTATTGGCACTCTGGCCAACATTATAAAATGTTACCATTACTTGAAGCAATAGCATGGCTTCAGCCAACATATATAGTTGTCTGGGCAGTTGGGGGCTGGCACATGGCATATAATATTTTTTCTAATGTTAGAGCAAGGGGTAATTCTATAGAAGAAAAAATTGAAAAGAAATTACCTAAATTGGGAAACACAAGAGAAAAAGAAGAAATAATTAAGATTAAAAATAAAATAAAAGAGTTAATAGAGGGTTTAGCAAGGGACTATGTTAAAACAGATGAGAAGATTAAAGAATATTTGGATTTTATAAATAGTTGCTTTATTAAAATAGATAATTTGAAAGAAAAAATAGAGGATAAAGAAATGTATAATCTTATAAGAGATTTTATAAGTGTACCAATGGAAATGCTTTACTGGTATAGTAATGGTGTTTCTTTCCTCAAAAAAGGTATTGCTTACAACAAAGATAGGTATGACCTTTATTTTGAACTTGGATGGACTTATTATCATAAAGGGAAAGATTATCCAAATTCTGTTAGATATTTAGAGAAAGCAATTAAATTCCCTCATCCTGAATTTGTTGATGATGTTTTAGCCCATGCTTATGAAAAAAATGGACAGATTGATATGGCAATAAAACAATGGGAAAAACTATTAAATACATCTTTTCACACTGTTGCTGAAAGAGCAATTCATTCATTAAAAACTACAGGAAAATTTACTCCATAAATGAACCATCTAATATTTGTTCTTTCTGCACCCTCAGGAACTGGAAAAACTACAATACAAAAGATATTAAAAAGTGAATTGAAAGATATTGATATAATTACAACCTACACAACAAGAAAACCAAGAAAAAATGAAATTAATGGAATTGATTATAATTTTGTTAGTAAAGAAAAGTTTGAAAAAATGATTGAAAATAATGAGTTTGCTGAGTGGTCTATTGTATACGGTAATTATTACGGAACTCCTAAAAAACAATTAGAAGAAAATCTAAAAATGAATAAAAAAACTTTGCTTGTAATTGATACTCAGGGAGGATTGAAAATTAAAGAAAGATATAATGATAATGTTTTATTAATTGGGATTCTTCCACCCTCACTAATAGAACAAGAAAGAAGAATGAGAAAAAGAAAAGATATGGATGAACAAGAAATTCAAAAAAGATTATCACTATCAAAGGAAGAAAGAAAAATATTATTAAAATTTTATGATATACGAATAGTAAACAAAGACATTAAAAAAACAGTTGAAAGAATTAAAAAAATAATTTTGAGCAATTAATCACTTAAAGAAATTCAATATTTTTTCTTCAAGTATGTTTTCTGGATACGCTCCTACAATTTCTCCTATTTTTTCACCATTTTTAAAAATTATAAAATTAGGGATTGACATAATTTCAAACTTAGCTGCAATATCAGGATTTTCATCAACATTTACCTTTGCAAAAATAATTGAAGTTTTATATTTTTTTGCAAGATTTTCAAATGCTGGAGCAACTATTTTACATGGCATACACCAACTTGCCCAGAAGTCAACCACAACTTTTTCATTGTTTTTGATTATCTCATTAAAATTTTCATTATTTAAATTTATAACTTCTTCTGACATTTTAACCTCCTTTTTGAATATTATACCTTTTTATTGTAAAATTTAAAAAAATTTTAATAAAAATGGAGGAAATACTAAAATCTCTTTCTGATTTTGATATTGAAATAAGAAAGAATAGTTTTCTTGAAGTATGTAATTTAATCAAAAAAAACAAAGTTAAAAAGGATAATGAATATAAAGGTCTTATTAATGCACATATCCATACTTTTCATTCTTTCAACTATAAAAACTGGTCTCCGTTAAGGATTGTTTTTGAAGGATGGAAAAAAGGACTATTATATTTAGGAACTGTTGATTTTGATACACTAATTGCTCTTGAAGAAACCTTATGGGCTGGTGAGTTACTAAATCTTAAAGTAATCAGTGGCTTTGAAACAAGAGTTTTTTTGGAAGAAATGAAAGATAAAGTTATAAATTCTCCAAATGAACCTGGTATTTTTTATTTATGTGGTAAGGGATTTAAAAAAGTTCTAAAAGAAAATACTTTAGAAAGAGATTTATTAGACAATTTAAAAAGGATTGCTCAAAAAAGAAATAAAAAAATCATTGAGAAGATTAATAACTATTTAAAAGATGTTAAAATAGATTATGAAAAAGATGTTCTTCCTTTAACTCCATCAAAAAATCCAACTGAAAGACATATAATCTACGCATATTATATAAAATCAAAAGAAATCTTGAAAGAAAAAGTAGATATCTTCTGGGCTGATATTTTAGAAATTGAAAAAGAAAAACTTATTGAATTAAAAGAAAAAAATATAGGTGATTTATATGAAAAAATACGACAAAAACTTATTAAATTCGGTGGACCTGGTTATATAAAATCCAAAAGTACCGATTTTCCAACTTTTGATAAAGTTGTAGAAATAATAGAAAAAGGAGGAGGAATACCTATCGGTACATGGCTTGATGGAACAAATGAAGGAGAAAAAAATCCAGAAGTTCTCGTTGAATTGCTTAAAGCAAAAAGAATTAAAGGAATTACGATAATACCTGAGAGGAACTGGAACATAAAGAATGAAGATGAAAAAAAATTAAAAATAAAAAAACTTAACGAATTTATGGCTGTTTGTCAAAAAATGAATATGCCTGTTATATGTGGAACTGAAATGAACAAATATGGACAACCATTTATAGACAATTTTAATAATTCTGAAATTTCTAAATATCTTAAATACTTCTTAGAAAGTTTTGAAAAATTATTTTTATAAAAAATGAAAAAGAAAGATATTGATAAAGAAATTGAAGCCCTTTATAAAATTAGTAGTGCTATTACTTCTGATATGTATCTTGAAGATATTTTGAAGCTTATTGTAAATGTTACTGCAGAAGTTTTTAATTCAAAAATATGCTCAATATTTCTTTATGATGAGAAAGAAAAAGTTCTAAAAATAAGAGCAACACAAGCAATGAGTGATGAATACTTAAAAAAACCACCTTTAAAAATAGGAGAAGGTATAACTGGTAAAGTATTTGAAACAAAAAAACCAATGATAGTTGAAGATGTTAAAAAAGAAAAAGAATATAAATACATAGATATTGCAAAAAAAGAAGGTCTGGTATCAATGTTGTCAGTACCTATGATTGTTAAAAACAAGGCAATAGGAGTTTTGAATGTTTATACTACATATCCATATAAATTTACTGAAAAGGAAATAGAAGTTATCTCTTCTATAGCAAATCAAGCAGCAATAGTAATTGAAAATACAGAACTTTTAGTAAAGACGAAAATACTTGAAGAAGAACTTGAAGCAAGAAAAAAAATTGAGAAAGCAAAAGGTATTCTTATGAAAGAAGAAAAATTAACAGAACAGGAGGCATATGATAAAATTAGGAAGTTTAGTATGGATAAAAGAATAAGTATGAAAGAAGTTGCTGAGGCAATAATACTTGCTAATGAAATAAAAAATGGGAATAACAAAAAGTAAAAAGGGATGAATATATAAAGTCAATTTTTTCTCAAAAAATTATTATCTTTAATATCTCCCAAACTTTCTTGCTGCCTCTACCATATATATTAAGTTTTTTGCAGGAACATTATAATGAATAGAATTTGAAGAAGTTAAAATATAACCACCACCTTTTGCTGCATCTTCTATACATTTTTTTACTTCTTCATATATTTGTGCATTAACTTGAAAAAAAATAAAAATTGGATAATAATTATAACAAATGGAAAAAGAAATACTAATTAAATGGAAAAGAGTTAAAAAATTGTTAGATGAAGAAAAATTAGAGGGAGTTTTATTGAACAAAGTAAGTAATTTTGCCTGGTTTACAGGTGGGAAAATAAATTATGTAGGACTTCATACAGAAACAGGAGTTTGTAAGTTACTTATAACAAAGAAGAAGATTTATTATCTTACAAATAATATAGAATACCCAAGAATTTCAGAAGAAGAACTTAAAAATTTTAATTTTGAGCCAATTATTGAAAATTGGTATGAAGAAAAATTTAATGAAAAAATAAAAAAAATTACAGATGGAAAAATTGGTTCTGATATAATCTATGATAATTATTTTCCAGTAAATATTGAGAAATTACATTTTCCACTTTTGCCTGAAGAAATTGAAAGATACAAAGAAATTGGTTCGAAAACATCAAAAATAGTATCTAATATTTGTAAAGGGATAAAACCAGGGGATAAGGAAATAGAAATATGTGGATTTTTAAGCGAAAGTTTATGGAAGGAAAATATAGTTCCTGTTGTTGTTTTAATTGCTTCTGATGAAAGGATTGAAAAATATAGGCATCCAGTTCCAAAAGATAAAAAAATAAAAAAAACTGTTATGATTGTTCTATGTGCAAGAAAATATGGTTTAATAGTTTCTCTATCTCGTCTTGTATATTTTGGGAAATTACCCGAAGATTTAAAGAAAAAACACCTTGCAGTTTGTAAAATTGATTCTACATTTATCAGTTCAACTCAAAAAGGAAAAACGATTGGCGAAATTTTTTCTAAAGGAATAGAAATGTATGAAAAAACAGGATACCGAGATGAATGGAAAAAACATCATCAAGGCGGTCCAACTGGTTATATGACAAGATATTTCAGAGCAACAAATGAAAGAAAAGAAATTGTATCAGAAAATCAGACATTTGCGTGGAATCCATCTATAACAGGGACAAAGTCAGAAGATACAATAATTACAACTGAAAAAAGACCAATTATAATAACAGAAGATAAAAATTGGCCCTTATTAAAAATAGAAACAGATGGTGGAGAATTTTTAAGACCAGATATACTTGTAAAATGAGAAAAAAAATAAAGATATTGATTTTCATTTTATATGTCTTAATCTTTAAAAATTCTTTAAAAGCGAATGAAGGATATCTATTAAATATAGATGGAGCAATTGGTCCTGTAACTTATTATCAGGTTAAAAATACAATATCTTTAGCAAGAAAAAATAAGGCTGATTTTGTTTTAATAACAATAGATACGCCTGGTGGATTACTATCTTCAACGAGAAAAATAGTCCAAGAGATACTCTCATCAGATATCCCTATAATTGGTTTTGTTTATCCAAGTGGTGCTCAATGTGCTTCTGCTGGAACATTTATCGCTTTATCTTGTCATATTCTTGCAATGGCTCCAGCTACAAATATAGGAGCAGCTCATCCAGTTACCCTTACAGGTGGAGAAAAAGATACTAAAATTGAAGAAAAAATTGTAAACGATACAGTAAGTTTTATTAAAACAATCGCAAAATATAGGGGAAGAAACGAAAAATGGGCAGAAAAAGCTGTTAGAGAAAGTATCTCTTCTACTGAAGAGGAAGCACTGAAAGAAAAAGTTATTGACTTAAAAGCAAAAGATATAAATGATTTACTTAAAAAAATAGATGGAAAAATGGTAAAAATAAATGAGAAAGCAATAGTTCTAAACACTAAAAATATTAAAATTAAAGAAGCAAAACCTGAATTTAAGGATAGAATTTTGAAATTTATATCTGACCCAAATATTGCTTATCTTCTACTTATATTAGGAATATGGGGAATAATACTTGAATTTTCCCATCCTGGTTTTGGGATTCCAGGCATTGTTGGAACAATTGCTTTAATTCTTGCTTTTTTTGGATTACATACATTACCAATAAATTTGGCTGGTTTAATCTTGATTATTTTAAGTTTTATTTTCTTTATTATAGAAGCAATGACTCCAACTTTTGGAATTTTTATTACTTCAGGAATCATTACTTTTATCCTTGGTTCATTAATGTTATTCAAAAAAACTTCTGAAATTAAAATTCCAAATATGTATATTATTTCAGCAAGTATTTTGACAGGTGGATTCACCTGGTTTATCATATGGTTTACTTTGAAAACCAAAAGAAGGAAAGTAATAACTGGAAAAGAAGGATTAATTGGAGAAGAAGGAAAAACTATAACTGAATTAAATCCTGAAGGAATGGTTTTTGTCCATGGAGAATACTGGAAAGGTAAAAGTATGAAAGGGAATATTGAAAAAGATAGAAAAATAAAAGTTATTGATATTAAAGGTTTAGTTTTAATTGTAGAGGAAATTAAAAATGAAAAAGAATAGATATGAAGAATCATGGAGAATTTTCAGAATTATGGCAGAATTTGTTGATGGTTTTGAAACACTTGAAAAAATAAACAAAGCCATTACTATTTGGGGTTCTGCCAGAATAAAAGAAAATGACCAATGGTATAAAAAAGCAGTAATAACAGCGAAATTACTTGCAGAAAAAGGTTATACAATAATAACTGGTGGTGGTCCAGGAATTATGGAAGCAGCAAACAAAGGAGCAATTTTAGGTGGTGGTGAATCTGTGGGACTCAATATAGAATTACCAATGGAACAAAAACCTAATCCATATATAAAAACACTAATTTCTTTTAGATATTTTTTTACAAGAAAAGTTATGTTTGTTAAATATACAAAGGGTTTTATTATATTTCCTGGCGGATTTGGAACTCTTGATGAATTTACAGAAGCAATAACACTTATACAGACAAAAAGAATCCATAAATTTCCTATTGTTCTTATGGATAGTACTTACTGGGATGGATTTATTAAATGGTTGACAGAGATTCTTTTAAAAAGAAAATATATTGATAAAAAAGATTTAAAAATTTTTAAAGTTTTTAATCAACCAGAAGAAGCAGTTTCATATATAGAGAGATTCTACAATAAAAAGTAAAAATAAAATTTTTAAAACCACTTGACTTATTTCAAACTACAAATTTTTATGAAGAAGGAGGGAAAGATGCTTTACAGGAAATTCGGAAAAACAGGAAAATATGTTTCAATTCTTGGATTTGGAGCAATGAGATTACCAACAAAAGAAATAAATGGAGTTAAAACAATTGACGAAGAATTATCAATAAAAATCATTAGAAAAGGGTTTGAACTTGGTATAAATTATATTGATACTGCTTATGGATATTGTGAACAAAAAAGCGAAATAATTGTAGGAAAGGCAATTAAAGGATGGAGGGATAAAGTATATATTTCAACTAAATCACCATTATGGCAAATAGAAAAAAAAGATGATTATAGAAGAATCCTTGAAGAACAATTAAAAAAAATTGATGTTGAGTATATTGATTTTTACCATTTTCACTCATTAAACTGGCAAAGTTTTCAAGAAAAAGTTTTAAAATTTAATTTAGCAGAAGAGGCACAAAAAGCAAAAGAAGAAGGACTAATTAAACATATCTCTTTTTCTTTTCATGATAAACCAGAATATATGAAAAAAATTGTTGATACAGTTGATATATTTGAAACAGTTTTGTGTCAATATAATTTACTTGATAGAAGTAATGAAGAGAGTATTGAATATGTTTCAAAAAAGGGAATTGGAGTTGCAGTTATGGGACCTGTTGGTGGAGGACGACTTGTAGATTTCCCATATTTAATGAATATTTTCAAGGAAAAATATAAAAATCCAGTTGAAATAGCTTTTAAATTCGTTTTTGCAAATAAAAATGTTTCAATTGCTTTATCAGGTATGAACAGTTTAGAGATGGTTGAAGAAAATGCAAAGATAGCAAGTTCAGAAGAATTTTTACTTAAAGAAGAAATTGAAATTATTGAAAATATAATAAAGGAAAGAAAAAAAGTTGGAGAAATACCATGTACTTCTTGCAGATACTGTCTTCCATGCCCTCAAAATATTCCAATTCCACATATCTTTAACTTATATAACCAATATATCTTGCTTGGGTCTAAAAAATATAAAGAAAACTACTTAAAAATTGAAGAAAAGGAAGAAAGAAAAAAAGCGGATGCATGTGTTGAATGTGGTCAATGTGAAGAAAAATGTCCACAAAAAATAAAAATTAGAGAGGAGCTTAAAAAGATTCATCAAATACTATCTTCGTAATCTTTGAAAAACTAATCTTTAAGGTAATTTGTTATTTCTCTAATAAATGTAACAACATTAACTACTTTTTCGTTTTCAAAAATTGGAATTTTTCTTGTTTCTGTTATAATCTCTTTTCCTGAAATAAGCGATTTTTCATTTGTTACTAAAATCTCACCTGTATTAAATACTTTTTCATATTCTTCTTTAATATTTTCTGAAAGAAAAGGAAAAACATCAAACAAATTTTTTCCAATAACATTTGTTTCTAATCCAAGATTTTTATTCCATTTTTCAAAAACTTTATTAAAATAAAGAATCTTAAACTCTCTATCTATTATATGTATTGCTTCTGGCAGAATATCAAAAATTTTTTCATAATCATCAATTTTCTGCTTTCTAAAACTTTCTCTTGAAATTTCAATTCCATAACTTATTGTTTTTAAAACATTACCTTTCTCATCTTTTATATATGAATTTCTCCATCCTATTAACTTCAAAGTTTTAATTCTTGTTATAACTAAATTTTCATAATATTCATAACCCTCAATATGTCCTTCTATAATTTTATTAAAAACAAACCTCAAATTATCTCTTATACTTTCGGGAATGCAGTTATCAAACCAATCTTTCCCCATTAATTCATCGTCTGAAGTATAATGCAAAATTTCAAGTCCTTTTTTATTTATAAATTCAACAAATCCATGTTTATCAAGAATAACAATAATGCCAGGAAAAAAAGAAATAATATTTTTAAGTTTTTCAATTTCATTCTTAAGATTTTTTATTTCTGCATCTTTAAAAACAATAATATTTTTAAGTTTTTCTAATTCTTCCATTTTTCCCCTTTTTAAAATTATAATAAAAAAATATTTAAAAATCAATTTTTCAAAAGTTGATTTTTTTTCAAAAACAGGGTAAAAATATATATAAGCGGGATTAACTCAGCGGTAGAGTGCGAGCTTCCCAAGCTCGAAGTCGCGGGTTCAAATCCCGTATCCCGCTCTTTCTTTTTATTCAGAAAACATCTCAATTTTTTTCTTATATCTTTTTTGTGTTGGGAAATATGAAAACAAAGATAAAAAATTAATTAAAGAAAAAGTAACAAGCCACGCAAAATTTCCACATATTAAAAACCCAATAAAACCACAGATAGAGATTATATTCAAAAAAGAAAATATTAAAATTATATAAAGAAAGTATGCTTGATCTTTTTCAGAATTATCTTTTTTATGTGAAAATAGTTTTTTTGAAATACAGTCAGAAAAACCTCCACAGAAAAAGAAGATTCCAAGTCCTAAAAGATAAAAAGTATTCAAAATAATTTTTACCCTCTCGTTTTCTTCATAATTTACTACAAAATGCGAAAAACCATTTAAAACCATTATCTTCCCAATTAAAATCAAAAGCAAAGGAAATAAAGAAAATAGAACTGAAACAATTTTTATTTTTCTTAAATTTTCCATTTTTTTCTCCTAAATTGATATCATTTTATTACAAAATTTTGACTTCTCAAAATTATTTTCAGTATAATAAGTAAGATACAAGAGAAATTTTAACTTTCAAAAAATGAAAATTCAACCGTTAACTCCTGAAAATAAAATTTGTTTTTTTGGGTATTATGATAAGAAACAAATAAGTTATGATAAAAAATATTTTCTATTTTTAAAAGTTGAATTTCAAAATAGAGAACCACAAAAAAATGATAAAGCAGAGATATATATAGGAGAAATTGAAAATAAAAAATATCAAAAAATTGATGAAACATATTCATGGAATTTTCAACAGGGCTGTATGCTCTCATGGTTATCTGATCAAGAAATAATTTATAATGTGAGGATAGGGGAAAATTTTTTTTCAAAAATTTATAACATAAAAAATGGAAAATCTAAAATTATTGATAGACCAATAAGTTGTATATTTCCTGAAAAGAAAATTGCTTTAAGTTTAAATTTTTCTCGGCTTGATAAGTGGAGACCTGGATATGGTTATGTAGGTTTGAAAGATAGATATGAGAATGAAAAGTGGCCTGAAAATGATGGTATTTATATTGTTGATATTGAAAGAAATAAGTATAAATTGATAATCCCTCTTTCTAAAATGCTTGAATTCAGAAAAGAAAAAGAAATTAATCAATCTTATGGATGGTTTAATCACACTCTATTTAATAAAGATGGAACAAGATTTTGTTTTGTAAATAGATGGAAAACTAAATTTAATGAACCATTTAAAACAAGATTTATAACAAGTGATTTGGAAGGGAAAGAAATTTATGATTTAATTGACTCTTACAGTATTTCTCATTTTGATTGGAAAGATGAAAAAGAAATAATAGTTTGGGCAGAAATAAAAGGCGAAAAAGGATTCTGGATAATAGAAGATAAAACCAGAAAAATTAAAAAATTGAGTAAAAAAATTCAAAAAATTGATGGACATTGTTCATATTCAAAAAATAAAAAATTTATTCTATACGACACATACCCTATTGAAAACTATAGATATCTTAAAATTTTTAATCTTGACAAAGATGAGGAAGTAATAATAGGCAAATTTTACTCTCTCCCAAAAATTACAGATTCTATTAGATGTGATTTACATCCAAGGTGGGAAGATGAAAATACTATAACATTTGATTCAATACATGAAAATTACAGAAGAAGTTATATTTTAAAACTAAACCTTCCTGTTAAAAATTATGTCTAAATCAAGGTAATGGGAAAAAAATTTCTGCTCTTTTATTTACTTTTTTGGTTTTGTAATTTTGCTTTTTCAGAAAAGATAGAGAAAATTGTAAGTGGTAAATCTCATACATTGATTTTGACTAAAGATGGATATGTATTTGCTTTTGGATGGAATAAAGCAGGTCAAATAGGTAATGGAAATGATAGAAATGTAAGTAAACCTGTAAAAGTTAAGTTAAATGATAAAGAATACTTAAAAGATATAATTGATATTGGAGCAGGGGATATACATTCAATTGCACTACATAAAAATGGTTTTGTCTTAACATGGGGTGGAAATGTTTCTGGTCAACTTGGTGATGGAACTTATAAAAACTCAAAATTTCCTGTTTTTGTAAAATATAAAAGTGGAAAAATTTTTGACGGAGTAATAAAAGTTGCAGGTGGATGGGATTTTTCAGTTGCATTAAGAAAAGATGGAACTATCTGGACATGGGGAGATAATAAATATGGACAACTTGGAGATGGAACAATAATAAATAGAAATTATCCTCTTCCAGTGAAAACAAGTGTAAAAGATTTAAAAAATATAATAGATATAAAAGCAGGCGCTTTTCATGTTCTTGCATTATCAAAGGATGGAACTGTTTGGGCATGGGGAGATAACGAATTTGGTCAACTTGGTGATGGAACTTATAAAAATAGATTTTATCCTGTTAAAGTAAAAAATTTAAAAAATATAGTCAAAATCTCCTGCGGTGCTTTTCATTCATTTGCAATAGATAAGGATGGAAACCTATATGCATGGGGTAAAAACTGGAAAGGACAACTTGGAGACGGAACTTATAAAGACAAAAATATACCAGTTTTAGTAAAAGGTGAACATGGGGAAGGATATTTAAAAGATGTTGTTGAAGTTTCAGCAGGAAGAAATCATACAATTGTCCTGACCAAAGATGGAACTATTTTTGTTTTTGGTGGAAATAGTTTTGGACAACTTGGAAATATGATTTTAAAAAAAGTAAACTTTCCAATTAAAGTGTATAATGGAAAAGAGTTATTTAAAGATGGATATCTTATTTCTGCTTCTGGAAGTTATTCTGTCTTATTACTTAAAAATGAACTTTTATACTTTTGGGGAACAAATGAAGGAGAAGTTGAAAATGAATTTAAAAAATCTTTAATTCATCTTCCCTTAATCCTTACAAAGTTTTGAATTAATTGACATATATAGATTTTTACTATATCATTTTTTTGCCAAGATTTATTAGTTGATAAAAAGTTTTTCTTTTTTAATTTTATAAAATTAGGAGGGAAAAATGAGAAGTGACAATATAAAAAAAGATTATGTAAGGGCTCCTCATAGAAGTTTGTTAAAGGCGACTGGACTTACAGATGAAGAAATAAAAAGACCTATAATAGGTGTAGCAAATTCAGGAAATGAAATAATTCCAGGTCACATACATCTTGATAAAATTACAGAAGCAGTTAAAGCAGGAATTAGAATCGCAGGTGGAACACCGATTGAATTTAGGACTATCGGAGTTTGTGATGGAATAGCAATGGGTCATCAAGGAATGAAATATAGTTTGGTCTCAAGAGATATAATTGCAGATTCTATTGAAATAATGACTCAAGCACACCAATTTGATGGAATAGTGATGATAGCAAGTTGTGATAAAATTGTTCCTGGAATGTTGATGGCTCTTTTAAGAATAAATATTCCTGGAATTTTTATAAGTGGTGGTCCTATGTTATGCGGTTTTTTACCAGAACAAAAAGAACTTGATTTAATTAGTGTTTTTGAAGGAGTGGGAAAATTTTTAGAAGGAGAAATTACAGAGGAAGAACTTAAACTCATAGAAGAAAGAGCTTGTCCTGGTGCTGGAAGTTGTGCAGGAATGTTTACAGCAAACTCAATGAACTGTCTTTCAGAAGCATTAGGGCTTGCTTTACCTGGAAATGGAACAATACCTGCTGTAGATGCAAGAAGAATTAGATTAGCAAAATATACAGGGATGAAAATTGTAGAACTTGTTAACAAAAATATTAAACCTTTAGATATTATAAGATTTGAAAGTTTCAAAAATGCAATTGTTGTTGACATGGCAATTGGAGCTTCAACAAATACAGTTTTACATCTCCCTGCAATTGCAAATGAAGGTCAGATTAAAATTGACCTTGAAATATTTGATCAGTTAAGCAGAATAACTCCAAATATCTGTAAACTTTCTCCTGCTTCTAAACAACACTTACAAGATTTAGATAATGCTGGTGGAATTCCAGCAGTAATGAAAGAATTAAATAAAAAAGGATTAATTGAAACAGAATGTTTAACTGTCTCTGGTGAAAAAATTGGTGAAATTATTGAAAAAGCAAAAGTTTATGATAGAAATGTGATTAGAGATATTGAAAACCCTTATATGAAAGAAGGTGGAATAGCAATCTTAAAAGGTTCACTAGCTCCAGATGGTGCAGTTGTAAAACAATCAGCAGTTAAAGAAAATATGAGAAAATTTAAAGGAAAAGCAATTGTATTTAATTCAGAAGAAGATGCTATGAAAGCAGTTATTGAAGGTAAAATAAAAGAAGGAGTGATAGTTATAAGATATGAAGGGCCAAAAGGTGGACCAGGTATGAGAGAAATGTTATCAATAACATCTGTAATAAGTGGTAAAGGACTTGAAGAAAAAGTTGCTTTAATTACAGATGGAAGATTCTCGGGTGGTACAAGAGGTCCTTGTATTGGACATATAAGTCCAGAAGCAGCAGAAGGAGGTCCAATTGCATATGTAAAAGATGGTGATATAATTGAAATTGATATTCCCTCAAGAAGAATTGAAATCTGCATAAATGAAGAAGAAATGAAAAAAAGAAAAAAGGAAATCAAAATACTAAAAAAGGATTTAAAAGGAGTTCTTGCAAAATATTCAAAACTTGTTCATTCTGCTAATACAGGAGGAATTCTTAAATGAAAAAAATAATACTTGAAAAAGAAATTGCGAAAAAAGGAATAATAAGTAATGCTGTCAAAAAAGTTGCAGAATATGAATCTCTAAATCCGGAAGAATTGGCAAAAAAAGTTGCAGAAGGTAAAGTTATAATTTTAAAACACAAAGAAAAATATTTAGGGATAGGTGAAAGCACAAAAACAAAAGTAAATGCAAATATAGGGACATCTCCTGAAGTATGTGATCTATCCTTAGAAATTGAAAAATTGATGGTTGCAGAAAAATATGGGACAGACACTGTTATGGATTTAAGTACAGGGGGTAGTTTAGACAAAATTAGAAAGACAATATTAAAAAAAAGCAGTGTTCCAGTAGGTACAGTTCCAATATATCAAGCAGCGATAGAATCAATAAATGAAAAGGGTGCACTAATAAAAATGGATGAAGATAAAATTTTTGAAGTTATTGAAAAGCATGCAAAAGATGGAGTAAGTTTCATTACAGTTCATTGTGGATTAAACTTAAAAAGTGTTGAAAGATTAAGAAAAAATCCAAGAAAATCTCTTGTTGTAAGTAGAGGAGGAGCATTTTTAATTTCCTGGATGATATCAAATGAAAAAGAAAATCCATTGTATAAAAATTTTGATAGATTGTTAGAAATTGCAAAAAAATATGACATTGTCTTAAGTTTAGGAGATGGATTGAGACCAGGTGGAATTATTGATTCAACAGATAGTGCTCAAATTGAAGAATTGCTTACACTTGGAGAATTAACAAAATATGCATGGGAGAATAATGTTCAGGTTATAATAGAAGGACCAGGTCATATACCAATTAATGAAATAGAGACAAATGTTTTACTTGAGAAAAAAATCTGTCATAACGCTCCTTTTTATGTTCTTGGACCAATTGTGTGTGATATTGCTCCTGGATACGATCATATCACTTCTGCAATTGGAGGAGCAATTGCTGCCTGGAAAGGGGCAGACTTTTTGTGTTATGTCACACCAAGCGAACATCTATCATTACCTGGTGTTGAAGAAGTAAAAGAAGGAGTTATTGCTGCAAAAATTGCTGCACATGCTGGTGACATTGGAAAAGGAATTAAAAATACAAAGGAACTTGATTTTTTGATGGATATTGCCAGAACTGAAAGAAAATGGAAAGAAGAAATGCAAATTGCTATTGATAAAGAAAAGTTTAAAAAGTTAAGGATGAAGTTCCCTTTAAAAAATAAAGATGTATGCACTATGTGTGGAAAATATTGTGCAATAAAAATTGTAGAAAAGTATCTCGGTACAAAAGTAATCTGTTAAAATGAGAAAAATAAGAAAGTATGGAGAAAATATTTTAAGAAAAAGAGCCGAAGAGGTTAAAGATATTGATGATAAAGTTAGAAAACTAATAAAATCAATGAAAGAGACATTAATTTCTGTTAAAGGACTTGGGTTAGCCGCAAATCAAGTTGGTATCTTAAAAAGAATTTTTATTGCTTATGACAAAGAAAAAGGGAATTTAATTACAGTTATAAACCCAGAAATAGTTGATAAAAATCAGGAAGAAATAATAGATTTTGAAGGTTGTTTAAGTTTTCCCGAAATTTATTTTTCAATTAATAGAAATAAAATGGTTACTATTAAAGGCATAAATGAAAATGGAAAAGAGATAATAATTGAAGGGAAAGATTTATTAGCAAGGTGTTTTCAACATGAGATTGACCACTTGAATGGGATTTTGATAATTGACTATGCTTCTGAACAAGAAAAAAAATATTATGAAAAAAAACTGAAAGAGTTGACGTCACAATCATGATTTATTTAAAAAATCGGGGTGTCCGGATTTGAACCGGAGACCTCTTGGTCCCGAACCAAGCGCTCTCAACCAAACTGAGCTACACCCCGAAACTGCGGCCAGCCCGACTTGAACGGGCAACTTTCGGGTCCGCAACCCGATGTTCTATCCAATTGAACTATGGCCGCTATTTTTGTTATACCTCTTAAAATCATAAAAATTATTGCCATAAATATCTATACACACTATTGCAGGAAAATTTATAACTTCAAGTTCATAAATACCTTCAGGTCCAAGTTCTTCAAAACATAAAAGCCTAATTCTTTTGACAAACTGACTTAAATAAGCACCACATCCGCCATAAGTAATAAGATAGATTGCTTTAAAAATTTTACAACTTTCAACAATTTTTTTACCTCTCTCTCCTTTACCCATTGTTGCTTTCAATCCATATTTTAATAAAGGAATAGTTAGATTATCCATCCTTTCACTTGTTGTAGGTCCAATTGAACCTACAATTTTTCCTTTTGGAGTAGGTGAAGGACCTGTATAATAAATTAAGTTATTTTTTATATTTATAGGAAGTGCTTTTCCTGCTTTTATAATTTCAATCAGTTTTTTATGGGCTGCATCCCTTGCTGTAAGAACTTTACCATTTATCAAAACATAATCACCTACTTTAAAGTTTTCCAGATCTTTTTCATTTTCTAAAGGGAAACATATATTTTTCATATTTCAAAACTCCCAATTCTATGAGCCCAACAACATAAGTTTACTGCAACAGGCAGTCCTGCTATATGTGTAGGATATGTTTCAATTTTTAAATCAAGTGCAGTAATATCACCACCAAAACCAGATGGTCCTATTCTAAGTTTATTTATTTTAAATATAATTTCTTTTTCCCAATCCCTATATTTAGAATCTTCTTTACCTATTTTACATAAAGCATATTTGGAAAGTATTGCTGCTTTTTCAAAAGAACCACCAATTCCAACACCTATAAATAAAGGCGGACAAGGAAAACTACCTGCTTTTTTAACTGTTTCAATAATAAAATTTTCTATTCCCTTTTTTCCATCCGATGGATTTAACATCTTTATTCTACTCTTATTCTCGGAACCAAAACCCTTTGCTATTATTGTGAATTTTAATTTATCACTATCATTCAAAAAAAAATGAATAACACAAGGGGTATTAGTTCCAGTATTTTCTCTTTCTATTACACTCACAATTGACTTTCTTAAATAACCTTTTTTACTCCCTCTTTTAATACCTTCATTTATAATTTCTTCTAAACTTTTATATTTCCCTTTCTCTATTTTTATATCCATTCCCATTTCAACAAATACAACAGGAAGTCCTGTATCTTGACAAATTGGCATTCTTTTCTTTTCAGCAATTTCAATATTTTCAAGAATAATTTCAAGGTATTTCTTTGAATACTTATCAGTTTCATTTTTACAAGCAGTTTTAATATAATTTTTTATCTCTTTTGGAAGTTCATAATTAATTTTTATTATTGTTTCAGAAATCTTCTCAATAATTTCATCTGAATATATTTTTCTCATTTTTCCACCATATAAAATTTAAGTTTGAATGATAATAAAAAACTAAATTGCATAGATAATTTATTTTTTCTGCATCAATTTTATTAATTTTCAGGATTTCAAAATTTTTCAAATAAACTTTTTTAATAAACTTTATTATTGAAATTAACTTATTGGATATTTTAACACAATTTAAATCTTCTTTCCTGCATTTTTCACATAGTAGCCCTCCTTTTTTGGGAGAAAAAAAATATTTTTTATTCTCTTTTCCACATATACAACAACTGTCAACTTTTATTCCATATCCAAGAAATTCTATAAACTTTATTTTAAAAAAAAGAAAAACTAAATACTTTTTCTTATTCTGCTTCAAACTTCCTACAGTATATTGTAAAAGGTAGAAAATATTTTCTTCTTTTTGCATTTCAGGACTAAAAAGATCGACAAGTTTTAAAATATATAGAAATATCGCAGAAGATAATTTATCTTCAAAATAAAAAAAGTTAATTAAACTTGGTGAACTAAAAAGATTTAAATCAGATTTTCTTCTATAAACAAGGGTTGATATATATGCACCTTCATTAAAGGTCAAAGGAGGTATTTTACTGTCCTGTTTTCTAACTCCTTTCAAAACACCTTTGATTTTTCCAAAATCTTTTGTAAATAAGGTTAGTATTACACTTGTTTCTCTGAAATTGATTTTTTTCAAAACAAAACCCTCAGTTAATACTGGAGGCATTTTTTCTACTCAAAAATTCCCATAGAAATAATTAATTTTAAAGCATCTTCTACTGATATATCCATTTTTTCAATTTTATCTTCCGGCACTACTAAAATAAATCCAGTACTTATATTAGGAACTGTAGGAACAAAAACATAAATATTTTTACTTTCTTTTTTTTCTTTTGTAATAAATCCTAAAGTATATGAATCGCCTGGTAATTTAATTTTTACAACTCCTTTAAATACTTGTTTTTTATCCTCTGTAATTTTTTGAACAACACTTTTTAAAAAAGAAAAAATTTTATTTAAAAATGGAATATTCTCAAAAAGTATTTCTATTAACTTAAGGACCTTTTTTCCAAAAAAATTATTTGCAAGAAAACCGATAAATAAAATAAGAATAATTAAAGAAATTAATCCAATTCCAGGCGTATATATATTAGGAAAAAATCTTCTAAAAAAATTTCCAAGTATATTCTCTAAAAAAAGAAATACTCTGAATAAAATCCAAATAGATAGAGAAACAGGAATTATAAAAATTATTCCAGAAATAAAATGTTTTCTTAATGTTTTCATCTATTGCCTCCATAAGATTTGAAAAAACAATATAGTAACAAATATTCCTATTATTCCACCAATAATTACTTCTTCAATAGAATGAATTTTCTTTGATACTCTACTTTGAGCTACCCAAAAAGCAAGTAAGAAAACAAGAGGTGAAATTACTGGATAATCTTTAAATGTTAAAAAAGAAATTGCAGTCCAAATACTAAAAGCAATCCCACTATGAATACTTGGCATACCACCTGCTAAAGTAAAACTTTCTCTTGTTAAAATTTTTAGAAGGATTGTTAAAAATATTACAATGACAAGCGTAAAAAAAGTAAAATACCATGAGGAACTGGCAATGTTTTCAAAAATATTCCTAATACCCTTAGGAAAAAATTTTATAAAAATTAAATAGCCACTTATAAAAGCAAAGATAGAAGATATTAATACAGCAGAAGCAGAAACATCTTTAACTGTTTTTATAATATTATACTTTTCTTCATCAATATTTTCTGAGAGAATTTCAATTGTAGTATTTATTATTTCAGAAACGATCACAAGCGAAATAAAAATAATAATTATCAAAGTTTCAGTTAAAGGGACATGCAAAAAGAGAGATAGTAAAATTACTATAATACTTACAAAAATATGAATCTTAAAATTTCTTTCTCTTTTAAAAACATACAGTAATCCATTAAAAGCAGAATCAAAACTTGCAAGTATTGAGGAATTTTTTTTACTCTTCATTTTTTATATAATAGAATAAAAAATTTTATCCTGTTTCAAAAACATTTCTTTTTTTTCTTTTTCTTTAGAATCCTTGTAACCCTTTAAATGTAAAATACCATGAATTATCACATAAACAAGTTCTTGCTCAAGTGTGTGGTTATAGATTTTGGCATTCTCATTACATTGTTCAATTGAAACTATTAATTCCCCAAAATCTCTTGAATATTTAAAAGAAATAATGTCTGTAGAAGTATTTTTTTTAAAAAATTTTCTATTGAGGGATTTTATTGTTCTATTATTAACTAAATAAACTATTACCTTTTTTGGTGGTGATTTAATAATTTTTTTTAGTTTATCCAGTTTATCTTTCAAAAATTCTTTATTTACTTTTATTTTCCTCACTTTGTGTATTATTTCTATTTCCATTTCTTGACTTATAATATTGTTCATAGGCATTTATTATTTTCTTTACAAGTTTATGCCTTACAACATCTTTATTAGTAAAATAAATAAACTTAATCCCTCTAATATTTGATAAAATTTTTTGCACTTCAACAAGCCCTGAAGTAGCAAAAGTTAATGGATGGTCAATTTGAGTTATATCACCAGTTATAACAATTTTTGAATCAATACCAAGACGGGTCAAAAACATTTTCATTTGAGCAAAACTTGTATTTTGTGCTTCATCAAGAATTATAAAAGCATTACTCAAAGTCCTTCCTCTCATATAAGCAAGTGGAATAATTTCTATAATTTTCCTTTCTTGCCATCTTCTAAGTTCCTCATATTTCATCAAATCATAAATAGCATCATAAATTGGTTGAAGATAGGGTTTAATTTTTTCCTCAAGGTCTCCGGGTAAAAAACCAAGTCGCTCTCCTGCTTCAAGTGCAGGTCTTGTAAGAATAATCTTTTGAAAGTATCCCTTTTTTATCGCCTCTATACCACAAGCAACTGCAAGATATGTTTTTCCTGTACCTGCAGGTCCTATTCCAACAACAAGATCGTATTTTCGTATTGCTTCAACATATTTTCTTTGAGTGGGAGTTTTGGGAATTACATAATTTTTTTTTGAATTTATCAATATAGCACTTTCTTCTTCCTGTTTGTTTTCTTTTTCCTCCTCTTTTATTTGTTTTTGTTCTAAACTCATAAGAATATCATTTTTTGTAATATATTTCTTTTTCCCTCTATTTTTCAAAATTTGATTTAAAAGATCTATTGCTTTTTCTATTTTTTGACTTTCTCCTTTAAAAGTAAGTAAATTCCCCCTTGCAAAGATTTCTATTCCAAATAAATTTTCAATAAATTCAAGATTCTCATCCCTCACCCCATAAAGGAATTGTGCTTCTTCATTTGAAATTTCAATTTGTTTTTTTACAATCATTTATGGAATGTATATTTTTACACCAGGAGTTAAATTTTCAGGATTTTTTATAATTTTTTTGTTTGCTTGATATATCACTTGCCATTTTGAAGTATCGTTGTAAAATTTATAAGCAATCTTTTTTAATGTATCTCCTTTCTGAATTACATAATATTTTCCATACTTTGGTTCTTCTTCTATTATTGGTTCAGGAGGTTTCATCTCAATAGTTGCTCTTAATTTATTAATTTCTGAAATTGTTTGATTTGCAACTGCTATTGATCTTTCTGTTGCTTCATTTGCCGCTTTAATTGCTTTTTCGGAGGCTTCATTTGCCGCTTTAATTGCTTTTTCGGAGGCTTCATTTGCCGCTTTAATTGCTTTTTCGGAGGCTTCATTTGCCGCTTTAATTGCTTTTTCGGAGGCTTCATTTGCCGCATTTATTGCCTCAGTTGCTTTATCTATTGCTTTCTGAGACGCTTCATTTGCCGCTTTAATTGCTTCTTGTGATGCTTTATTTGCTGCATCTATTGCTTTCTGAACTTCACTTTCGGTAAATTTTTTCACTTGATTTGTTGCTTCTATTGCTTCATCTACCTTTTTTATTGCAACTTCAGAATTTGCCTTTGCCTGATTACTTGTATTTAACGCCTCTATTGATAATTTTTCAGCATTTTTACTAATTTCAAGAGATGTTTCTGCTATTGCCAAAATTTGTTTTAATTTAATTTCAACCATTTCTTCAAAAGATTTTTTTGGTTCTATCTCTTTTTTGGTTTGATACATAGCACAACCAGTCAAAATTAAAAAAATACTCATAAATAACCCACTTTTTTTCATTTTTCCCTCCAAATTAATTCTTTATAAAAAAGATTATCATCATTTTTCTGGAATGTCAATTCTAATTTTATTTTCTTTTAGTAAATTGTATTCTACCTCACCAGGAGCATCAGTTAAAAGACACACTCCTTTCTGAGTTTTTGGAAAAGCAATTGTTTCTCTGATACTTTCCTCTCCAAGTAAAATCATTAACAATCTGTCTACTCCAATAGCGATTCCTCCGTGAGGCGGAGCACCATATTCAAGTGCTTCAAGCAAGAATCCAAATCTCTCCAAATAGATATTCTCTTCCAGCCCAATAATTTTAAAAACTTTTTCCTGAAGTTCTCTTTTATTAATTCTTATACTTCCGCCACCAATTTCTATCCCATTTAGTACAATATCATATGCTCTCGATCTTACTTTTAGTGGTTCTTTTTCAAGAATTTCAATATCATCTATTTTAGGAGATGTAAAAGGATGATGAACAGATTGAATTCTTCTTTCTTCATGATTGTATTCAAAAAGTGGAAAATCAACAATCCAAACAAATGAAAATTGTTCTTTTGTTTCAATCAGTTTCCCTTTAATTTTATCAATTAAATTTTTAAGTGTTTCATTCACCCAATTTTTCTCACCTCCTAAAAACAACAAAACCTCATTAAAAGTTTTATAAGGTGACAAATTTTTAATTTCACTTATAATGTTTTCTGAAAGAAATTTTTTTAATGGGCTTTGAATTTCCTCTTTCTTAAATCTTATCCATCCAATTCCATTACCACCTGAATTTTTAACAAATTCATTACATTCATCAATGTTTTTTAAGGTAAATTTTTCCCCATCTTTTATAAAAAATCCCTTAATTAAACCTTTATTTTCTATAATTTCCTTAAAAATTCTAATTTCGCTTTTTTCAAAAATTTTTGTCAAATTAACAAATTCTGTATTTAATCTTATATCTGGTGTATCTGTTCCATATTTTTCAATCGCATCATTATAAGATATCCTTTTAAAAGGTATTTCAACTTTAATTTCAAATGTCTTTTCTATTGCATATTTCAAAAGATTTTCAACTATTGAGATAATATCATCTTCTTCAATAAAAGACATTTCAATATCAATCTGTGTAAATTCAGGTTGTCTATCAGCTCTTAGATCCTCATCTCTAAAACATTTCGCTATTTGATAATATCTATCAAATCCTCCTATCATTAAAATTTGTTTAAAAAGTTGTGGTGATTGTGGTAATGCATAAAATTTACCAGGATTTAATCTTGAAGGGACAATAAAATCTCTTGCGCCCTCTGGAGTGCTTTTGGTCAAAATAGGTGTTTCAATTTCCACAAAATTCTCTTTTCTTAAAAATTCTCTTACATAAAACAAAAAATCAGACCTTTTTATTAAATTTTTTTGAAAATCGGGATTTCTCATATCAATATATCTATATTTAAGTCGTAAAGTTTCACTTATTTTTTCTTTCTCTTCAATTTCAAAAGGTAAGTTTTTACTTTCATTTAAAACTTGAAAATTTAAAAGTTTAACCTCAATTTCTCCTGTATTTATCTTTTTGTTTACAGTTTCTTTAGGTCTTTCAACAACAAAACCTTCAATATAAATAACAAACTCATTTTTTAATTCTTCCAACTTATTCCAAATTTCTTCCGGGACTTCTTCAGAAGAACAAACAATTTGTGTAATTCCATATCTATCTCTTAAATCAATAAACTTTAGATTCCCATGATCTCTAACTGAATGAACCCAACCACACAATTTTACTTTTTCACCAATATTTTTTCTTGATAATTCATTACATGTATGAGTCCTTAACATTTCAACCTCTCTTTTAATACTTTTACAATTTCTTTTTCTTTTACCTCTTCTTGAAAACCTGTCTCCATATTTTTAACAATAACAACTCCCTTTTTTATTTCATTTTCGCCTAAAATTATACATAATTTTTTTTCATTTTTATTTGCAATTCTTAAATGTTCACTTATTGACCTTTCTTCATAATCTGCTTCAACTTTTATTTTATTTTCTATAAGTTGTTTCATTATATCAAAACCTTTTATTCTTGCTTGTTCTCCAAGAAAAATCAGATAAACACTTTCATCTTTCTCAATTTTCTCTTGATTTACAAGATTAACTATTCTATCAATACCTACTGCAAATCCAACAGCAGGAATATCAGGTCCTCCCATTTCTTTAACAAGATAGTCATATCTTCCACCACCAGCAATTGCAATATCTTGACTTTTGCTAAATACCTCAAAAACTGTTTTAGTATAATAATCAAGTCCCCTTACAAGTTTGTTATCTATTTTAAAATTTATATTCATATTTTTCAAAAAACTTACCAATAAATCAAAGTGTTGCTTACATTCACTACATAAAAAATCAAAAATTGACGTTATTTTTTCAATTGCTTTTTGGCAAGAATGATTTTTACAATCAAAAACTCTTAATGGATTAATTTTAGCTCTTATTTTACAGACACTACAAAGTTCATCAATAATATTTTCAAAATACTTTTTTATATATTCTGTATATTTAACCTTGCAATTTTTACATCCAAGAGAATTTATTACAAAAACAAAATCTCTGATATTTAGTTTCTCAAGAACAATATTTAAAATTTGGATTATTTCTCCATCAAAATAAAAATTTTTACCACCAAAACACTCTATCCCAAACTGATAAAATTGTCTATATCTTCCTTTTTGAGGTCTATCATATCTGAACATTGGACCAAGGTAATAAAATCTTGCAATTTTTCTTTTCTCATAAATTTTATTTTCAATATAGGACCTAACAACTGAAGCAGTTCCTTCTGGTCTTAAAACAATTTCTCTACCCTTTTTATCTTTAAATTCATACATTTCTTTCATAACTATATCTGTATCTCTACCAATTCCTTTTTCAAATAAAAATTTACTTTCTAAAATAGGAATTCTTATTTCTCTAAATCCAAACAACTCACTTATTTCAATAAATTTTTGTTCAACTTTTTTCCAAATCTCAATTTCTTCTGGCAAGATATCTCTCATTCCTCTTAGCTTTGTAAAGATTCCCATTTTTGTTTACCTTTTTACCAAAATTTTTTATAATAAATTTACCATTTATTCGCAAAATTGACAAAGATTTTTTTTTACAGTATAATTTTTCCCATAAGAAAAATAAAAAGAAGGAGAGAAAAATGCTTGAGAGTGAAATAAAAAAAGAAATAATAAAAAAATTTGGTAGACATGAAAAAGATACTGGTTCTCCAGAAGTTCAAATTGCTATCCTAACAAAAAGAATAGAAGCATTAAATGAACATTTCAAAAAACATAAGAAAGATTTTAATTCAAGAAGAGGATTTTTAAAATTAATAGGTAAGAGAAGAAAATTATTAAGATACTTACAACAAACAGACCCTGAAAGATACTTAAAAGTAATAAATGAGTTGAATCTAAGAAAGTAAAAATGAAAAAAATAACTATCTCCTCTGGAGAAAAAAATATAGAAATAGACATAAATTTAGTTGCAAAACAAAGCAGTGGCTCATCTCTTATTAGATGTGGAGATACAATCGTCCTTACAACTGTTGTTCAAGGAGAAGAAAAAACAGATACTGATTTTTTCCCATTAATTTGTGATTATAGAGAACAGACATCTGCCGCAGGTAAAATACCAGGTGGATTTTTTAAAAGAGAAGGTAAACCATCTGAAAGAGAAGTCCTTATAAGTAGAGCAATTGATAGATCAATAAGACCAATTTTCCCAGAACATTTTAATAAAGAAATACAGGTAATCTCTCTTGTTCTTTCAGCAGACCAAGAAAATGAACCAGAGATCCTTTCAATTATTGGTGCTTCCACTTCTTTACTTGCATCTTCAATCCCTTTTTACATTCCAATTGGTTGTGTTAGAGTTGTAAAAAAAAATGGGAAATTATTAATTAACCCGTCTATCCCTAACTTTCAAGAAAGTGATTTAAATTTAATAATCTCTGCAACAGAAAATTCTATAGTAATGCTTGAAGGGATGGCTAATGAAGTATCAGAAGAAGATTTTTTAGCAGCAATTGAAGTAGGATGGAATGAAATAAGAAAAATGATTAATATTTTAAAAGAAATTCAAAATCCTGAAAAAGAAAAAGTGGAATTCAATATTGAAAAAGAAGTATTTGAAAAAGTGACAGACTATATTAAGGAAAACATCCTAAATGCGTATAATTATCCAGAAAAACAAAAAAGGAAAGAATTTTATACAAAAATTAAAGAAACATTTCTTGCACAATTTGAACAAGAGGAAAGGAAAAAAGAAATTGAAAAAGTATATGACTATATTTTTGAAAAACAAATTAGAGAATTGATATTAAACACAAAAAAACGGCTTGATGGAAGAGAATTAAAAGAAATAAGACCAATTGAATGTAAAATTGGACTTCTTCCAAGAACACATGGTTCTGCTTTATTTACACGAGGTCAAACACAATGTCTTGCTTCAGTAACTCTTGGGACAAGTATGGATCAACAAATTATTGATGGCCTATATGAAGAAACGACAAAAAGATTTATGGTTCACTATAACTTTCCTCCATTTTGTGTTGGTGAGGTCTCTCAATTAAAAGCACCTTCTCGTAGAGAAATTGGCCATGGCAATTTAGTTGAAAGAGCTCTTCTACCTATAATCCCATCTGAAAAAATTTTTCCATATACAATAAGAATAGTGGCAAACATACTTGAATCAAACGGTTCTTCCTCAATGGCGACTATTTGTGCTGGTAGTTTATCTCTTATGGATGCTGGTGTTCCTATTGAAAAGCATGTTGGAGGCGTATCTATTGGATTGATTAAAGAGAAAAGTCAATACATTATACTTACTGATATTCAGGGAGAAGAAGACCATTACGGAGATATGGATTTAAAAATAGCAGGAACTTTGAAAGGAATAACTGGTTTTCAAATGGATGTTAAAACAACAGACCTTACTTTAGAAATCTTAGAGAAAGCAGTTTATCAATCAAAAGAAGCAAGAAAAGAAATATTAGATAAAATGTATAATACAATCTCAACCCCAAAAAGTTCTCTTTCTCCTTATGCCCCAAAAATTTTAACAATAAAAATTAATCCAGAAAAAGTTGGTCTTGTAATTGGAACTGGTGGGAAAACAATTAAAAAAATTATAGATGAAACAGGTGTTAAAATAGACATATTAGAAGAAGGAGAAATAAGAATATATTCAAATGATTTAGAAGCATGTAAAAAAGCAGCAAGTGAAATTAACAAAATTGCTGAAGAACCTGAAATTGGACAGATATATGAAGGTGTAGTTACAAAAATATTTCCATTTGGAGCAATTGTTAGATTTCTCCCTTCTCAAGAAGGCCTTGTTCATATTTCTGAACTTGCTCCATATAGAATAAAAAGAGTTGAAGATGTAGTCAAAGTTGGCTCTACAGTCAAAGTAAAAGTAATAGGTAAAGATGAACAAGGGAGAATCCTTTTAAGCAAAAAGCAGATAGACGAAAATTACAGAAAAGGAGAAAAAGATGAACAAAGCAACAAAAGCAAATAAAGATATTTCTACTCAAGTAAAAGATGTTGTAATCGGAGTATTTGCTCCATGTGATCCAAGGATAGATGAACAATCAAGGCAAAGAGTAAGAAATATAATTGAAATGACAGCAAATATTATTGCTCAAAATGTCAAATTGCCCGATGGTTCTCCTTGTAAAGTAGTTTATAGTGATATTTTAATTGATGGAGAAAAACAGGCAGATATAGTTGCAAGACAGTTTGAAAAAGAAAAAGTAAATATTTTAGTTGGTGTTCCAGACACATGGGCTTTCCCACAACTAACTCTTATTTCTTTCTTACAACAATTTCCATCAGATACTCCTATTAATCTGACCTGTGGAAATAGTGGTCCAAAACCTGGCGTTGTTTACACACATGCTTGTAGTGGAGCAGTTTCTCAATATGGTAAATTAATTCATATAATTGTTGGTAATTGGCCTGATACAGGTTTAAACCCAATTATGAGTGATAATACAGCAAAACAACTTATTGATTGGTGTTATGCTGCAGTCACATATGTAGGACTAAAAGGGAGAAGAGTTGTTATTTTTGGTCATGATTCTATGGGTATGGAAACTGCTCTTGCACATATAATTCCAACAAGAAAAATATTTGGAATAGAGATTACACGACTTGATATGAAATTACTTGCAGATATGCTTAACAAAAAAGCATATAATAATGCAGAACTTAAAGAATTGAGAAATTGGCTTGAAAAAAATTCAGGTGGTATTGAACTTCGCAATGAAGAGGATAGCGAAAGATTAAATCAATCACTTGCGATGTACCTTATAGTTAGGGATATTATGAAAGAATTAAATGCAGTAGGTGGCGGTTTTATGAGTCAACTTGAATGGGGTTCAGATAAAAGAGGAATCCCTTTACCTGTTGCAGATATTATGGAATCTCTTTTCAATTCAACATTTGACCATAATGGAAAAAAACCACCAATACCCTATGCAACAGAAGCAGATGTTCAAGGACTTCTAACTATGCTTTTCTTTACTTATCTTTCAGGAGGCGCTCCACCTCTATTTATGGATTTTAGGAAAGTTTGGGAAGGATGGGAAATAAGAGAACTTGCAGAAAAAATTGGTGTTAAAATAAAAGGTGACGAAATATGGGCAGTTAAAGGTTTTGTAGACGGAGATAATTCTGGGAGTGCTTCTTTTGATTGGGCAGGATATCCAGGAGAAGAACCAGAAAAAATAATGAAAAGAATTAAATTCCCACTTGCTGACGAGTTTTACTTTCCAGGCCTTGGTAATTCAGTTACTTTTGTCTCTCCTGGTGGAATTAAAGGAATTGCTGGACGACTTGCTTATAGTTCTTTAAATAACATATTTTCTCTTGTATGGGATGAAGGTGAAACAGTAGAATTACCTGAAAAATTACAAGAAGCAGTTTGTAAAACGTCAACATATACCTGGCCTCATACATTTGTAGTCCCAAAATATGCAAGTATGTTAGAATATAAACAATATGCACCAGCAAACCATTTTCATATGGTCTGGAATTTATCCGTTGCACGGCTTGAATACTGGATGGATTTAGCAAATGTTCTATCTGTTACTCCTTGGAAAGACAGACCTAAATTTATTGAAAATGTTGATAGACCATTACCTTTACTTTATTTAATTAATGGCGGAGAGACAGAAACAAAATTAAAATTAGCACAGAAATTTTAAACAAAGGGAGGAAAAATGAAAAAATTAAAAATTGGAGTTATTGGAGTAGGAGGAATGGGGTCTGCTCATTGTAATAGTGTAAAAAATTTAGAAGAAACAGAATTAGTTTTTGTTTGTGATATTGATGAAAATGTTGCAAAAAAGAAAGGTGAAGAACTTAAAGTTAAATATTTTACCGATTACAAAGAAGCTATAAAAAGTGGATTAGCAGAAGGAATAATTATTGCGACTCCTCATTGGTTCCATCCTGAAATAGCAGTTTTTGCTTTTGAAAATGGACTACATGTTTTAAGTGAAAAACCAATTGCGGTTAAAGTATCAGATGCAGACAAAATGATAGAAGCAGCAAAAAAATCAGGGAAAATTTTTACAATTATGTTTCAAAGAAGAACAGAACCAATATTTAAGAAAGCAATTGAGATAGTAAAAAGTGGTGCACTTGGAGAAATTCATAAAACAGTTTGTATTGATCCTTGGTATAGAACCCAAGCATATTATAACAGCGCAGGATGGAGAGCAACTTGGATAGGAGAGGGTGGAGGAGTGCTAATAAATCAAGCACCACATACAATAGATCTATTTACTTATCTTGGCGGTCTTCCTAAAAAAGTTTATGCAAAAACAAGGGCTAAATTTCATGACATAGAAGTAGAAGATGAAGTAAGTGCTATTTTAGAATATGAAAATGGTGCGTGGGGTTATTATTATACATCTACTTGTGAACCTGTTGGACCTTTACATATGGAATTCACGGGAAACAAAGGAAAACTTGTAATTAGGGGCAATTCCCTTACTTTTTATTCCTTTGAATATCCTTTAAATGAATCAATTGTAAAAATAGAAAATATGTGGGGTTCCTTAAAGTATTCAGAAGAAAAAATTGAAATATCTTCAAATATTCCATCAGGACATGCAGTAATAATAAAAAATTTTGCAAGAGCAGTCCTTTATGGAGAAGATCTTATTGTAAAAGGAGAAGAAGGATTAAACAGTGTAGAATTTATAAATGCTTGTATACTTTCAGGTAAAAAAGAAAAATTTGTAGAAATTCCAGTTGATAGAAAAGAATATGACCAACTTATGGAAGAACTTAAAAAATCATCCAAACCTAAAAAAGTTGTTAAAGAAGAGAGAATAACAGATCCATCATTTGCAAAGAAATAAAAGAAATTGATTCTAAAAAGGAGAATAAAAATGTCAAATAAAAAGAGAATTTTGGTTTTTGTTGGAGAAAAACCATACCATCCTTCATATCAACTTGCTGAAATAATTAAAAACGAACTTGAAAATTATGAGATATTAATTGAAAAAGATAAAACAATTTTTTCAAAAGATGCAATTTTTAATTATGATTCTATTCTAATTTATGCTGACAACACTGATTTTGATGAAAAAGAAGAAGAAAATATAATTAAATATGTAAAAAATAGCGGTGGTTTAGTTGGAATTCATTCAACAGGTGCATATTTTAAAAAAAATAAAAAATTTAAAGAGATGCTTGGTTGTGAATTTACTGGACATAGTCCTGTCTTTCCATTTGAACTTAAATCAACATCCTCCCATTTCATAAATAGAAGAATTCCTTCAATAATTATTGAGGATGAATTTTATTTTTTAAATATTTCTCAGGATGCAGAAATTTTATTTAATGGATATTGGCAAGGAAAACTATTCCCACTTGGATATATAAGAAATTATGGTAATGGAAGAATTTTCTATTTTGCGCCTTGTCATAGTTTAAATGTTCTTGAAAATAAAGATATTATCAAAACTATAAAAAGAGCGATTATTTGGACAGCGAAAGATGAAAAAGAAGAAAAAGAAATAAAATGCGGAATAATTGGATATGGACCTGCTTTTAACATGGGAAAACATCATGCTGATTTAATAAATTCAACTTATGGAATGAAGGTAATTGCTTTCTTTGATTTAAATAAAGAAAGAATGGAACAGGCAAAAAAGGACTTTCCAGAAAGCAGAACCTATACAGATTTAAACAAATTTTTAAATGATAAAGAGATAGAACTTGCAGTTATTGTTACTCCACATAATACACATAAAGATCTTGCAGTTTCCTGTTTAAATGCTGATAAAAATGTAATTGTAGAAAAACCAATGTGTATAACCTTAAAAGAAGCGGACGAAATGATTGAAACTGCGAATAAAAAAGGACTTATGCTTTCTGTTTTCCATAATAGAAGATGGGATGGAGATTTCCTTGCGATTGAAAAAGTAGTCAAGTCAGGAGAAATAGGAAAAATTTTCAATATTGAAATATTTATGGGTGGATATGGTATGCCGAAGGAATGGTGGAGAAGTGAAAAAGAAATTTCAGGAGGTATTTTTTATGACTGGGGAGCACATTTTCTTTACTGGCTTTTGCTTCTTATTCCCTCAAAAATTAAAAGTATTTATGGGATTGTTCAAAAAAGAAAATGGTTTAATTTTTCAAATGAAGACGAGGTAAAATCTATTGTAACCTTTGAAAATGGAGAAGTAGCAGATATTCAATCATCTTCAATTGCTTCAATTCCAAAACCAAGATGGAGAATTCTTGGGGAAAAAGGAGGAATTGTTCAAACAGATGTAATAAAGGTATATAAATATGAAAATGGTATGACTGAAAAAATTATTCCACCAATGCAAACTGAAAAATTTAGATTTTACAACAACATAGCTGACAACTTAATTTTTGGTGAAGAGCTTGAAATTGATATTTATAAAGCAAGAAATGTTGTAGGAATAATTGAAAAAACAACTGAATCCGCAGAAAAAGGGAAACTTATTGAATTTAACCTTTAATAACTTTCTCCAGAACTCTTTTTAATAACTCTTGCTCATCAGATATATCTTTAATATTGAAATTGACATCCTTAAAAGCATCTATAAAGACCCTAATTAAAGTATTTTTAGTTATTCTTTCCTTTCTATATTGAGGAGCCCTATTTTTATGTATATCTCTTATTAGTTTTTCAAGAAATTCAAGTTGATCCTCTCTCAATAATGTAGTGAGCCGAACTTCAAATGTCTTAAATTTTGGGATTTTTTTAATTTCTACTTTTTCTTCCTGTTCAGATAGATTTTTTGTCTTTTCTTCTATTATTGTTGAACTTATCCAACTTAAAGGATCTTTACCAAGACCTCCTTTTTTCATATTTTTTTCTCCTGTTTTAAAATTTCTCTTACAAGTTTCTTGTAATCCTCGGCTCCATAAGAATTTTTATCAAAATCACCTATTGGTTTCCCATAACTTGGTGCTTCTGCAAGACGAACGTTTTCTCTTATTCTTGTTTTAAAAACCTTTTCTTTAAAATATTCTTCAACTTTCTTTTCAACATCTCTACATATATTTTTTCTTCTATCATACATAGTTATAATTATCCCAGTTATTTCAAGGGTTGGGTTAATCCTTTCTTTTACTATCTTTATTGTCTGAAAAAGTTTTGTAAGACCTTCAAGAGCAAAAAATTCTGCTTGTATTGGTATAAAAACTTCTTTTGCAGTTGTTAAAGCATTTAAAGTAAGCAATCCAAGAGAAGGAGGACAATCCATAATTATATAATCATATTTAACATTATTTTTCTTAAGAATCTCTCTTAAAATTATTTCTCTTCCAACTTCATTAACAAGTTCAATTTCAGCACTTGCAAGATCAATTTTAGAAGGAATTAAATATAAATTTTTGTATTGAGTTGGTTTTAAGACATCCGAAAAAGGCGTTTGATTAACAAGTAAATCATAAAGTGATTTTTTTATCTCAGGTGGTTCAAAACCAAGATGAATAGTTGTATGGGCTTGTGGATCAAGGTCAATAAGTAAAACAGTTTTTCCCATCTCTGCAAGATAATACCCAACATTAACTACTGTCGTCGTTTTTCCAGAACCACCTTTCTGATTTATAACTGCTATTTTCCTCATTTTTAACTTCCTAACTTCATAATTTACCAAATTTTTTAAAAATTGTCAAATAATGATAAAATATCTAAAGATGGAAATAAAAGGAACGACAAAAATAACAGGTGTTTTTGGTTATCCAGTAAAACATTCTTTATCTCCTATATTTCAAAATGCTGCATTTGAATATCTTGGCCTTGATTATGTTTATATTCCTTTAGAAGTAAAACCAGAAGATTTGAAACATGCTGTTGAATCAATAAGAATTTTTAAGTGGATCGGAGTAAATGTAACAATTCCTCATAAAAAACAAATTATCAAATATTTAGATGAACTTGACAAAATTTCTGAAATCCTTGATGTTGTTAATACAATCCATAATATAAGTGGAAAACTTAAAGGTTATACCACAGATGGAGATGGTTTTATAAAATCATTAAAAGAAGATGGAAAATTTAGTCCAAAAGAGAAAAATATTTTTCTACTTGGTGCTGGAGGCAGTGCTTATGCTATATGTGGTGCTTTAATAAATGAAAAAGTAAATTCAATTTTTATAACAAATAGGACATTAGAAAATGCAGTAAAACTTAAAAACCATCTTATGGAAAAATTGAAATTTAAAAATATTGAAATAATTGAATTTGAAAAAAGGAACGATAAAAAAATATGGCAAAATATAGATCTTTTAATCAATACAACATCTATTGGAATGAGAGAAAATGATCCTCTTTTAATAGAAAAAAACAATATTGAAAAAGTTAAATTTGTTTATGATATTGTATATAACAGAAAAACTGAATTATTAAAGTCTGCTGAAGAATTAAAAATCCCAAATCTTGATGGTATCTCTATGCTTGTTTATCAAGGGGCAATATCATTTGAAATCTGGACAGGAGAAAAAGCGCCTATTGATATTATGAAAAAAGCAATTTATGAAAAAATCAAAAATTAAAAAATTTGAAAATATTCCTTAAAAGTTTAAAATATATAAAACAAATTAAACAAAATGGATGAGATAAAAGAAAAGATTATAGAACTTGCAGGAAATATTGGTGAAGGACTTGGATTAAACAGAACAGTATGCCAAATTTATGCACTTTTATATTTAAATTCTAAACCTCTTTCTCCGGCGCAAATAACAAAAGAACTTGGGATAAGTAAAGCAAATGTAAGTTTAAACTTAAAAAAACTTGAAGAATGGAACGCAATAGAAAAAGTTTGGAAAAGAGGTTATACGCGAGCATTATACAAAGCAAACGAAGATATAGAAGAAATAATTATAAACAAACTTCAGTTAGGAATTCAAAAGAGAATAAATGAAATAAAAAAATATCTAAGAGATTTAAATCTAAGCATCAATCAAAAGAATATAGGGAAAGAAGTCAAAAACAAAATAGAAAAGATTGAACAACTTACAAACAAAATAGAATACCTTATAAAAAACCTAAAATATTTTAAGATATAGATAAAAGTGAAAAAAACTTTAGAAGTTATAATTGAACTGAAAAATAAAGGATTGATAAAAAACTATGCTATTGGAGGCGCAATTGGAGTTTTAAAATGGACAGAACCATTTTTCACACGAGACCTTGATATATTTATTATCACAGAAGAAGTCCAAAATCAAAAATTAATAGTTCTTTCTCCAATCTATGAATATCTTAAAAAGAGAGGGTATACTGAATGGATAGGACAATGGATTATAATAGAGGGGATTCCAGTAGAATTTATTCCAACTACAGATGCCCTTACTGTAGAATCAATAGAAAATGCAGTTGAAACAGAATATGAAGATATAAAAACAAGAGTGATGACTCCAGAATATCTTATAGCATTACTTTTGAAAGCAGGAAGGAATAAAGATAAAATAAAAATAGAAATGCTTTTAAAACAGGCGGAAATAGATAATGATAAACTTCAGAAAATATTAGATAAATATGAACTTGCCGAAAAATTTGATAATTTTTTAAAGGAACTACAAAATGAACAATTCTGAAATAAAAAAAATTAAAATAAATGATAATAAAATAATTACTTTAAAAGAATTTTTTCAACAGGAAGAAAGAGCAAGAAAAGAACAATCCAAACTACCTTTTGAAGAAAAAATAAAAATTCTGGTTTCTTTACAAAAGATTGCTTCAAAATGGGGTGGAAAGAAAGATGTAATAGTATGGAAAATTTAAATTGGATAAATAAAAAATGATATAGTAAAATAAAAAAATGTTAATTTCAATGGTTTTTAAAAAATGGTTATAACAAGAACTCCTTTTAGAATATCATTTTTCGGAGGAGGGACTGATTATCCTGCTTGGTATAGGAATAATAAAGGTTCTGTTATTTCAACTACAATAGATAAGTATTGTTATATAAGTTGTAGATATCTTCCTCCATTTTTTGAACATAAACATAGAGTTGTATATTCTTTAATAGAAAATGTTAAAGAAATAAGTGAGATTAAACATCCAGCAGTAAGAGCAGTTTTAGAATATATGAAGATAGAAGAAGGATTAGAAATACACCATGATGGTGATCTACCTGCAAGAACAGGTTTAGGTTCAAGTTCTTCTTTTACAGTCGGATTATTAAATGCTCTTTATGCATTAAAAGGTGTTATGATATCTAAAGAAAAATTAGCAAAAGAAGCCATATATATAGAACAAGAAGTGCTTAAAGAAAATGTTGGTTCTCAAGACCAAGTTGCAGTTGCTTTTGGAGGACTAAATAAAATTACTTTTTATCCAGATGATAGTTTTACAGTTGAGCCAGTTATTTTACCTCCGGACAGAAAAGAAGAACTACAAAGTCATTTATTACTTTATTTTACGGGTTTTTCTCGTATTGCTTCTGAAGTTGCTGCTGAACAAATAAAGTCAATTGAAAAAAATAAATATGAATTGAGGATAATGCAACAAATGGTAGATGAGGCAGCAAATATACTTTCAGGTGGAAAGGACTTAAAAGAGTTTGGGAAATTACTTGATGAGGCATGGAAAATAAAAAGAACTCTTACAAGTAAAATTACTAATGAATATATTGATAATATTTACGAAAAAGCAAAAAAATTAGGTGTAATTGGTGGAAAGCTACTTGGAGCAGGAGGTGGTGGTTTTATGTTATTTTTCGCTCCGCCAGAATTGCATCATAAAATAAAACAAGAAATAAGTGGACTTTTTGTCCCATTTAAATTTGAAAACCAAGGTAGCCAAGTAATTGTTTATTATTTATAAATAATGCAAAAATATATTCTAAAATTTTTAAAAGAAAAAGCCGCTTTTATAAGAAAAAAAACAATAGAAATACATTTATCATATCCAGAAACTCGGATAGCTTCTTCTCTTTCATGTGTAGAAATATTAGTTACATTATATTATGGAAAAATTTTAAATATTTTGGAAGACAAGATAGTAATAAGTAAAGGACACGGAGCAATTTCTTTATATCCGATTCTTGTCAACTGTGGATATCTAAAGTTAGAAAATAATAATTTAGAGAATACTGTCTTAAAATTTGGAAGTATTCCAGATATAAATTTACCAACAATAAGTTTGATAAATGGTTCATTAGGAAATGGATTAGGTCAAGCATGTGGCATAGCATTGGCTTTAAAGAAAAAAAATCAAAAAGGAAAGGTGTTTGTTTTACTTGGAGATGGCGAATTATATGAAGGTTCAGTTTGGGAATCTTTTATGTTTGCTGGTCACCATAGATTAGACAACCTTATTGTAATTATAGATAATAATAAAATCTGTATGCTTGATTTTTGTGAAAAAGTTATAAATTTAAAACCACTTGATAAAAAACTTGAAAATTTTGGATTTGAAGTAAAAATTGTAAATGGACATAATATTCAAAGAATATATAATGTTCTTCGTTTATTTAAAAAATCAAATATTAAAAAACCAAAAATATTAATAGCAAATACTGTAAAAGGTAAAGGTGTTTATAAGTTAGAAAATGATCCATTGTGTCACATTAAATCATTAAGCAAAGAAGATGTTAAAGATTTAAATTTTACATAATGAAACAGATGAAGAATATAGTTTTACGAGAATTATTAATCAAAGAAATTTATAAAAAATTAAAGACGAATAAAAAAATATTTTTCCTTTCTGATGATTTTGGAGCTAAATTTTTAGATAAATTAAGAAATGATTTTTCTAAAAATTTTATAAATGTAGGAATTGCAGAACAAAATTTAATAAATATCTCAATTGGCTTAGCATATGAAGGGTATATTGTCTTTTGTTATGGGATTTCAGCTTTTATTACGATGAGATGCTATGAACAATTAAGAATCCTATCCCTATTTTCACAAATAAAAAAATTTAATATTAATATTATTGGAATAGGAATAGGTTTTAGTTATGATTTATCTGGGCCAACACATCATTGTTTAGAAGATATTTCTATTATAAGAACATTGCCAAATTTTACAATTTTTTCACCTTATGATGCGAATATAATAAAACATATTGTAGATTTTTCAGTAAAAAATGATGGTCCTAAGTATATACGAATTGAAGGAAAACCAATAAAAAAAGTTTGTCACAATAAAATAAAATTTAACTTTTCAGATGGACTTTCTGTTTTAAAAGAAGGAAATGACTTTTATATTATTGGAACAGGGAATATGACACATAGAGCAATTGAGGTTGCAGAAGAACTTGAAAAATATAATATAAATGCAGGAGTTATTGATTTATACAGAATAAAACCGATAAATTCAGAATTGCTCATTGAAACAGTTAAAAATACAAAAGGAATAATCACAATAGAAGAACATTTACTTGCAGGTGGAATGGGAAGTGCAGTTTTGGAAGTCCTTGGAGATAACCAAATAAATTTACCAGTAAAAAGATTTGGAATAAAAGATAAATATTTGTATACTTATGGTGGAAGAGAAAATATACAAAAAATATGTGGATTAGATAAAGAAAGTATTGTTAAAGATATACTTAATTGGAAAGTAAACTAAATTTAATAAAAAATCTTATCAAATAAAAAAAGAAGTTGATTATAATACTTAAGAAGGAAATTTGAAACTAAAAAAGAATCAATTTTACCTTGTTGGGCAAAGGAAATAATTGATTGAGGAGATGAATATACATTATAAGCAATTACAAAAATAATTTGAATAAAGAGTGTCTCTATTATGTAAAAACAACTTAAAATTAAAAAATTTTTCTTATTTAAAGAAAAAATATGCTTAATACCAAAACAAATAATTAAAGATATAATCGGAAGTAATCCTGTATGTGCAAGTCCTGATAATTCTTTCACTGGCATAACAACTATTCCTAAGAAATAACCTAAAAAAAAGAAAAATACCCAGAAATTAAAAAAAGTAAATTTTTTATAATTTTTTAAAAAGAAAAACAAGAGAAAAATCGTTAAAGAAAATGTTAAACTTGCTGGTAATGTGCATAAATAAACAGAGTGAAGATAGTTAAAAATTTTGAAAAAAGGCCCAGTGTTTTTGAAAATATAAATAAAATATTTTACTGGAAATGGATATAAAGTTTTGAAAAAGTTATATATATCTTTTCCAATCCTTCCAGTTAAATTTAAACTTTTCTGTTGTTGGTAGATATTTGTACTTAAAAATGCCTTATAAATACCATAATTCTTAATTGCCCATGAAAAATATGTAAAAATTGTAAAAAGAAAAATCAAGTAAAATAAAAATGAGTTTTTAATTAAATTTCTATTTAAAAATGTCTTATAAGTTAAATGTAAAAATACAGGAACTATATAACAGCCAGCAGAAAAATGAACAATAAAACTAATTCCAAATAAAAAACTTGAAAATAATAAAGAAAGATTGTCTTGATAATTGAGAAATTTAAGATAAAAATAAAGACCTAAAATAATATAAAAAGCACAGAAAGCTTTTGTCCAAGTATATGTAATTTGTCTTAAAATTGCAGGATTTAAAAACATAATAATAGAAATTATAAAAAATAAATTTTTGTTTTCAAGTTTTAAATATTCTTTGCAAAATAGATAAACAGCCAAGACAAGATTATAATTTAAAAAAGTTGAGATAATCTGATATTTATAAAATTCCCCTCCAATGATTGAAAGATAAAAAAACAGACAATATTAAAAAATGGTGGTCTTGATGGAATTATATATCCTTCAAATACAATATCCTTTGGTAATCTATCAAGAAAAAAAACACTCCTTAAATAATGTTCAAACCAATCCCAAGAAAATAAACCACCAAAATAAAGAGGAATAAAAAATTGATATATTACAAAAATCAAAAATGTTATTAGAAAATTTCTTAACAATTTAATCTCTTCAAAATCAAAATCTTTTAAAGCAACATAGGGAATAGAAAGAATCAAAAATAACAAAAGAAAAAAATCATTGAAGATTGCAAAATTTACATTAAAAATATAACTTAAAAAACCCAAAATATAAAATAAGAAAAAACTTATAGCAAAACTTAAAACAACTTTCTCTTGTTTTTTCAAAGGTAAAAAATTTGTTATTAATCTACCAGGAAAATATCCTGTAAAAAATACAAAAAAAATTAATATAAAAATTTCTAAAAAATCCATTGTGTTTATTTTAACACAAAATTTAAGGTTTTAAAAAGCCATCAAATTATGTTAAAATAAAAATTATGGCAAAGGAAGAAAAGTTGAAAATACTTGTTACTGGTGGTGCTGGTTATATTGGTTCTATTTTAGTTCCAATTCTGTTGAAAGAAGGATATAATGTTATAGTTCTTGATAATTTCATTTATAACCAGACCTCTCTTCTTGATTGTTGTCATTATAAAAATTTTGAAGTTGTAAGGGGAGATGTAAGAGATGAGAGATTATTGAAAGATTTGTTAAAAAAAGTAGATGTAATATTTCCTCTTGCTTGTATTACTGGTGCTCCTGCTTGTGACAAAAACCCTTATGAAGCAAAATCAGTAAATCTTGATGCAATAAAACTACTTTTAAAAAATAGAAGTAAAAATCAAATCATCATATTTCCAACAACAAATAGTGGCTATGGAATTGGACAGGAAGGAATATATTGCACAGAAGAAACACCTTTAAGACCAATATCTTTATATGGAAAATTAAAAGTTGAAGCAGAAAAAATAGTTTTAGATTCTGGAAATAGTATAACTTTAAGATTGGCTACATGTTTTGGTATAAGTCCAAGGATGCGCCTTGATTTACTTGTAAATGATTTTGTATACAGAGCAGTTACAGATGGATATGTAGTAGTTTATCAAGGCCATTTTAAGAGAAATTATATACATGTAAGGGATGCATCTTTTGCCTTTATCCATTGTCTTGAAAACTTTGATAAAATGAAAAACCAACCATATAATGTAGGTTTAAGTAGTGCAAATATAAGCAAAATTGAACTTTGTGAAATTATAAGAAAACATATTCCAAATTTTTATTATCATCAAGCAGAAATTGGAGAAGATCCGGATAAGAGGAATTATATAGTTAGTAATGAAAAAATAGAAAAGACAGGATTTAAAGCAAAAATTTCTCTTGATGAAGGGATTGAAGAATTAATAAAAGGATATAGAATTATAAGAAAATTTGGGTTTTCAAATACTTAAGATGATAGATTTAGTTTTAGTAAATCCTGGAAATCCTAAAAAAGTTTATGGTAAATTAAAAAACTCACTTGCAGGAATTGAACCACCTTATTGGTGTGCTTTAATTGCCTCTTTTGTTAGAGAAAAAGGATATTCGGTAAAAATTATTGATGCTGATGCTGAAAATTTATCTCCTGAACAAACAGTAGATGAAATAATCAAATACAAACCTATCCTTGTGAATATAGTAGTTATGGGAACGAATCCTTCTGCTTCATCAACACCAAAAATGACAACTGTAAGAGAAATATTAAACATCCTCAAAGAAAAAGAGACAAATATAAAAGTTATATTATCTGGGCTTCATCCATCATCTCTTCCAGAAAAAACATTAAAAGAAGAAAAAACAGATTATGTCTGTCAAGGAGAAGGATTTCTTACAACCTTAAATTTATTGAGGTGTTTAAAAGAAAACATAGATATTGAGAAAGAAAATATTAAAGGATTGTGGTATAAAAAAGATGGAGAGATTATAAATGGTGGCTACGAAGAAATTATTCAAGATATAGATAGCTTACCTTTACCTGCTTGGGACTTACTTCCTATGGATAAATACAGGGCACATAATTGGCATTGTTTTGAAAATATAGATAAAAGGGGAAATTATGCTGCTATATATACAAGTTTTGGATGCCCATATAACTGTTCATACTGCAATATTAAAGCAATTTATAGCAACAAACCTGGAATAAGATATAAATCTCCTGAAAGAGTAATTGAAGAAATAGATCAACTTGTAAAGAAATATGATATTAAAAATTTAAAGATAGCGGATGAACTTTTTGTTTTAAATAAACAAAGAGTTAGTAAAATTTGTGATTATCTGATTGAAAGAAATTACAAATTGAATATATGGGCTTATGCAAGGATAGATACAGTTGATGAAGAAATACTAAAAAAATTAAAAAAAGCAGGATTTAACTGGTTATGTTATGGAATTGAATCAGCGAGTGAAAAAGTAAGAAAGGGTGTTTTGAAAAAAATACAGCAGGATAAAATAGAAAAAGTTATTGAAATGACTAAAAAGGCAGGAATATATGTACTTGGAAATTTTATTTTTGGACTTCCTGATGATGATTACGAAACAATGAGAGAAACATTGAATCTTGCTAAAAAACTTAAATGTGAATATGTAAATTTCTATGTAGCAATGGCATATCCTGGTTCTTATCTTTATGAGTGGGCAATTAAAAATGGAATAAAGTTACCTGATGATTGGTCTGGTTTTGCACAACTTTCAGAAGATACATACCCTTTACCAACAAAATATTTAAAACCAGGTGAAGTTTTAAAGTTTAGAGACCATGCATTTATTGAATATTATAGTGATCCTGAATATCTTGATATGATAGAAAAAAAATTTGGCCTAAAAGTAGTTGAACATATAAAAGATATGTTAAAAATAAAAATCCAGAGGAAATATTATGAATAAAAGAAGAATTTCTTTTGGAACAATTGAAATAACTGAAAAAGCAAAAAAAATTATTAATGAGATCCTTAATACAAAAAGAGTTGCTCAAGGAAAATATGTTAGGCAATTTGAAGAAAAATTTGCTGAATTTGTTGGGAGTAAATATGCTGTTGCTGTAAGTAGTGGGACTGATGCAATTGCTCTTGCTTTATCAGTAATGTATGACTATGGAGCCAAAAGAGGAGATGAAGTAATTTTACCTTCTTTAACTTTTATAGGAACTGCAAATGCTGTTTTAATGGCTGGTTTTAAACCTATTTTTGTTGATGTTGAACTTGATACATTAAATATAAATCCAGAAAAGATAGAAGAAAAAATAACTGAAAGAACAAGGGCAATTCTTGTAGTTCATTTAATGGGAAAACCAGCAAAAATAGATAAAATTTTGAAAATTGCTAAAAAATATAATTTATTTTTAATTGAAGATTCAGCCGAAGCACATGGAGCAAAATATAAAGATAAATTTGTTGGAACTTTTGGAGATATGGGATGTTTCAGTACTTATGTTGCACATATAATTTCTACGGTTGAAGGAGGAATTGTAATCACTGATAATAAAAATTATGCAGAAATATTAAGATCTTTGAGAGCACATGGAAGGGCATGTAAATGTGTTGTCTGTATTTTAAATACTTCATCTGGTTATTGCAAAAAGAGGTTTAAATATGGAAGAGATATAAGATTTGTTTTTGAAAGAGTGGGTTTTTCTTCTAAGATGAATGAAATTGAAGCAGCAATTGGTCTTGGGAATCTTGAAATCTATGAAGAAATATTAGAAAAGAGAAGAATAAACTTTTTTAAATTAAAGGAAATCTTTAAAGAATTTGAAAAATATTTTTACACAATGGATGAAAAAGGAAATGAAAAATTAGGCCCTCATGCTTTCCCTTTTATTCTTAAAGAAAATTGTAAATTTAAAAGAGATCAACTTGTAAATTTTCTAAATAAAAATGGAATTGATACAAGAGACCTTTTTGCATCAATTCCAACCCAGACACCTGGATACGAATTTTTAGGTTATAAAAAAGGTGATTTTCCTGTTTCTGAGTACATAGGAGACAATGGAATACATATTGGAGTTCATCAAGAGATAACAGACGAAGATATTGAATATATTGGAAACTTAATAAGAAAATTTATTAAAGAAAATGGATAAAAATTCTTCCATATATATTGCTGGACATACAGGTCTTATTGGTTCATCTATAACAAAAATTCTAAAAGAAAAAGGCTATAAAAATTTGATATTAAAAACAAGAGACCAACTTAATCTTTTAGACCAGAAAAAAGTAGAAGAATTTTTCAAAAAAGAAAAACCTGAATATGTATTTATTTGTGCTGGAAAAACAGGTGGTATAAAGAAAAATATAGAAAGGGGAGCAGAATTAATTTTTGAAAATTCTTTAATCAATATCAATTTAATTCATTTCTCATACAAATATAATGTAAAAAAACTTTTATATATTGGATGTTCCTGTATGTATCCAGTCAACTGTCCTCAACCAATGAAAGAAGATTATCTTTTAACTGGAAGTATAGAACCAACAAATGAATTTTACGCAATTGCAAAAATATTAGGATTAAAAATTTGTCAGGCATATAACTATCAATATAAAACTAAATTTTTAATGGTAATTGGAGGCAATGTATTTGGAAAAGGGGAAAAACAATTTGATGAAGATGCTCATGTAATTCCATCTCTTATAAAAAAATTCTATGATGCAAAAAAAAGAAATCTTGATAAAGTTGAAATATGGGGAAAAGGAAATGCAAAAAGAGATTTTATTTATGTTGATGATTTTGCAAATGCCTGTATATTTCTGATGGAAAATTACGAAGGAAATGAAATTATTAATATTGGCAGAGGAGAGGGAGTAAGCATAAAAGAAATAGTTGAAATTTTGAGAGAAATAAGTAATTATAAAGGAAAAATTATATATAATGAAAATATGCCAGAAGGAGCACCAGTCCGAATACTTGATATCGAAAAAATAAAAAAACTTGGCTGGAAACCTAAAATAACAATATATAATGGCTTAGAACTCACCTATAAATGGTTTGAAAATAAATACAGTTTTTAAAATGCAATAATTAAATAGTTCCGCTCTGAATCCAAAATAATTCTTTCTTTTTGAGTTTTTTATTAACTTCATAGATACTATATCTCATCTCAAAAGAGGGAGAATTTGACAAAAAAGAGTAAAAAATCATAAATTAAATATGAATGAGTCCAAAAAATTTAAAATTAAAATGAATAGGTGGGAAAATTGATATGAACAAGGAAAAAGAGATTTTGAAAAGCAAAACTTGACTTTAAAAACAAATATTATGAATAGGTTATGTTTTTCTGCTCAACAATAGAATAAATAAATGCGGCGGATAATATCATCAGGTTCTGTGAAGTGTATATCAATAAATAAAGAGACAATCTTAAAAAATTTGAAAAGAATATCTAAAGAAGCAGTAAAGAAATTTTCTGAGATAAAAGATATTAGGATATTTGGTTCTTTTGCTAAAAATAATCAAACTGGATTAAGTTTGGATAATTTTAAAGAAATTCTTAAAGTTTCTCTTT
>JBKBIN010000003.1:74754-90259 GCA_046296715.1 Candidatus Ratteibacteria bacterium | reverse complement strand
TTTAAAAAAAGAAGGGAAAAAAATTGTTTCTTCAAAAGAAATAACTTTCTCATTGAATATTTCACCCGTGCAATTTAGAAAAGATTTATCTTACTTTGGGAAATTTGGAAAAAGAGGCGTAGGATATGATGTTGATAATTTAATTAAAAAGATTGAGAAAATAATTGGAATTGACAAAAAAATAAAAGTAATTCTTGTTGGAGTTGGAAGATTGGGTTCTGCATTAATTAGATATAAAGGATTTTCTTCTATGAATATGGAGATAATAGGAGCTTTTGATAATGACCCAAATAAAATAGGAAAGAAAATAGAAGAAATAGAGATAATGGCTATGGAACAGATGCCAGAATTTTTGAAAAAAAACAAAATTAAAGTTGGTATAATATGTGTTCCTTTTGATAAGGCACAAGAAGTAGCAGACCATATGATAAAATCAGGAATTAAAGGTATTTTAAATTTTGCTCCAACAAGACTTAATTTAGCAAAAAATATCTGTGTAAACTATGTTGATATGGCTTCAGAACTTGCTTCTTTAATATTCAAACTTAAAAATTTATAACTCTTCTATCGCCTTTTCATTTAATTTTTTTGCTGTTTTTATTGCATCTTTAACCGCATAATTCCATGTATAACAAAATCCAATTAATCCTAAAATTGTGAGAATATATGGTGATTTAGGTTTTGATTCTTTTTTCTCTTGTTTTTCTCCTTCCTTTTCTTCTTCTATCACTACTCCTTCCTCTGTCATTTCAATCTGTTTTTCTTCTGTAATACTAACTTTTTCTCCTCTTTGAGGTATTCCTTTTACCCAGAAAGTAATTCCTAAGGAGAGTAGAACAATACTTATAATTATTGATAATCCTATAAAAGTTGCTTTCCCAAATTGTCCATTATAAATCTGTCCTAATCCAGGGCATATGGTTGACAAAACTCCAGAAAGACCTGAAGATTTTTGTTCATACTTTAATCTTATTTTCAATCTAAGCTTTTCTTCTTCAATTATTCTATTTTTTTCATCATCAGATAAAGCCATTTTTCACCTCCTGTTTAAAATTTTTCATATTCCCATTTAATATCTTTTATTTTTTGGAATAATTCTTCAAGGACTTTAAAATTTTTATTTATAGGCATAAAAATCATAAAAACATCTATTGATTCACCTTTAGATAATTTCTTCTTGGGAGGAACACTATTTATAAAAATAAAATCTTCTCCTTTTCCAAGAATTACAGAAGGAGCAATTAAACCTCCACCTTCTCCTTTACCTGTATTTCCAAAAATCCAATTTGCTTGTCCAATCTTTGTTTTTTTAGTTTTTTCAAGTTTATATGTTGAAATCTTTCCTTTTTCCGGGATTGTATAATATTTATATGGTTCGTAAGCGTTTTCCATAGCCCAGTTAATTCCACATTCAGAAGTTCCTTCTCCATTATAAACAAATTTAGAATATATAGCCAGAAATGGAAATTCTTCTCTAATTTCTAAGAAAAGTATTAAAGAATATTCAGGATATTCTTTGTCAGAACCCAAAGAATAAGTTGCTTTTATAATTTTTCTTTTCGGTTCATCTTTAACAACTTTTATTTCTTTTACTCTTTTTACCAAAAGTTCTCTATTTTTTGTAAAATCTTGAGCAGCAAAATACAACATATTTCCATGAGCCATAATACTTTGTGGTTGAACAAGAAAATTATTATCCTTTGTTATAAAAAGTATATCTTTTTCAGGTGTAAATTTATATCCAAATTCTATCACTGAGAAGAGAACTTTTGTTATGAAAAATAAAAATAAAAACCCCAAATTTAACTTTATTTTTTTCATTTTTCACCTCCCTTTGTTTTTATTTTATATTACCTTAAAAATCCCGTCAATTTCTCTACCACAAAACACACATTTTTTATCTTTTATTTCATTCTTTATTATTCTGTAACCATATCTTTCAATTAATAATTTTTTGCAATAGGGGCAGTATGTATTTTCGCCTTCATCACCAATAATATTTCCCGTATATACATATAAAAGACCTTCTTCATAACCAATTTCTCTTGCAATTTTTATTTTTTTTATTTCTGTTGGATAATGGTCTGACATTTTATAAGCAGGAAAAAATCTACTTATGTGCCATGGAATTGTTTTATCAATGTTTTTTATCTTTCTTGCAATATCTCTTATTTGGTCCTCTTTATCGTTGTATTGGGGTATTAAAAGAGTTGTAATTTCAACCCAAATATTTAATTTCTTCATAAGTTCAATATTTTCAATAACATATTTTTGATTTGCCTGAGGTAATTTTTTATAAAATTCTTCATCGCCTTTAAGATCTACATTTGCTGCATCAAGATATTCTGATATATCCTTTAAAAAATCTTTACTCATATATCCATTTGTGACAAAATTATTATAAAGTCCTTGGCTTTTGGCAATTTTACAAGTATCAAGAGCAAATTCCCCGAAAACAGTTGGTTCTGTATATGTATAAGAGATTGAGAGACAATTATAATTTTTTGCAAGTTTTACAATTTCTTCTGGTTTCCTTTTTCTCATAGTATAAATTTTTCCTTCTTTTGGAGGATGAGAAATTTCATAGTTCTGACAGAAGGGGCAGAAAAAATTACATCCACAAGTTGCAATAGAAAAAGAAAAACTTCCAGGGAAAAAATGATAAAAAGGTTTTTTTTCAATAGGGTCTATATTTTCAGCAACAATTTCACCATAGACAAGAGAATATAAGACACCGTCTTTATTTAATCTTACTCCACATTTTCCCACCTTGTCCTGTTCTATTATACAGAAATGATTACAAAGTTGACACTGGACTTTTTTATTTTCAAGTTCTTTCCAGTATTTTGCTTTTTCCATTTTGACTCCTTAGTAAATACAGATACCTTTTGAGCAACTTGAAATTTCATCTGATAATGTTAGATATTCAATTTCTTGTTCTAATGTTTCACCATATGACAATACCTGTTGTCCTTTACTTCCATACCTGAAAACAGTTACACCTTTACATTTCATATTCCAGCCATTTATAAAAATTTCCTTAACTTGTTCAATAGTTGCATCAAAGGGAAGATTTACTGTTTTCGAAACTGCATTATCTGTGTATTTTTGAAAGATTGATTGCATTTTTAAATGAATAATTGGAGGAATATCAAGAGCAGTTAAAAATATTCTTTTGTATTCCTCTGGTATTCCTTTTACATTTTTTAAAGAGCCAGTTTTTATAATTTCTTTCAATATATCAGATGTTAAAAAATTTTCTTTTTTGGCAAATTTTTCAAATACAGGATTAATCTCAAGGAATTTACTACCTTCAAGTATATTTCTTATAAAAGCAACTCCAAAGATTGGTTCAATTCCACTTGAACAGTTTGCAATGATACTTATACTTCCTGTCGGAGCAATTGTTGTTCTTGTTGCATTCCTTAAAGCATCAACTTTTTGATAATAGATTGATTTTACAAAATTTGGGAAAGAACCTTTTTCTCTTCCAAGTAAAACAGAATATTCAAACGCTTTTTGATTTATAAATTTCATTAATTTTTCTGCAAGATCAAAACTTTCATCACTTCCATAAGAAATTTTTAATTCAAGTAAGAAATCAGCCCAACCCATAATTCCAAGACCAATTTTTCTATTGTCTTTTGTAATTTTTTCAATTTCATTTAAAGGAAAATGATTTACTTCAATCACATCATCAAGAAAACGGATAGAAGTAGAAATAATTTTTTCAAGTTTTTCCCAATTTATTCTACCGTTTTCTATTATTTTTGTTAGATTTATTGAACCAAGATTACACGACTCATATGGAAGCAAAGGTTGTTCTCCACATGGATTTGTGCTTTCAATTTTTCCTATTTCTGGAGTTGGATTATGTCTGTTTATTTCATCAATATATATGATTCCTGGGTCTCCTGTTTCCCAGGCAGATTGACATATTAAATCAAAAACTTCATTTGCATAAACTTCTCTAACTTTTTGTCCATTTCTTGGATTAATCAAGGGATATTTTTCTTTTTTTAAAACTTTTTCCATAAATTCATCACTCACACTTACTGAAATATTGAAATTTGTAAGAACATTTCTCCTTTTTGCAGTTATAAATTCATAAATATCAGGATGGTCATAATTCAAAATACCCATATTTGCACCTCTTCTTTTACCCCCTTGTTTAACAATTTCTGTTGCTTTATCATAAATTTCCATAAAAGATATAGGTCCAGATGCAACACCTTTTGTAGAACCGACAATATCTCCTTTTGGTCTTAATTTTGAAAAAGAAAAGCCAGTTCCACCACCACTTTTATGAATTAAAGCCATATTTTTAAGAGTTGTAAAAATTCCATCTATTGAGTCATCAACAGGCAAAACAAAACATGCAGAAAGTTGTCCAAGAGAAGTTCCTGCATTCATTAAAGTAGGAGAATTTGGTAAAAATTCAAGATTTGACATAATATTAAAAAACTCTTCCTCGTATTTATTTTTTTCTTTTTCACAAGATGCAACATATTTTGCAACTCTTGTAAATAATTCTTCCGGTGTTTCTATTATTTCACCTTTTTCATTTCTTAAAAGATATCTTTTTCTTAAAACATTGATTGCATTTACAGTAAGTTTAAGTTTATCTTCAACTCCAAGAATTTTTTTGCTTTCTCTTACCTGTTTTCTTCTTTCTCTATATAAAATATATGCCTTTGCAACATCATAAAGACCATTTTCAACAAGAACTTTTTCAACAATATCTTGTATATTTTCAACTGTTGGGATTTTTTCCTTATCTATTTTTTCTATAACCTGATTGGTAAGTTTTGTCGCAAGATTAAAGTCATCAATATTAACTGATTTAAGTGCTCTGTATATAGCAAATTCTATCTTTTCTGGTTGGAACTTAACAATAGAGCCATCTCTCTTTTTTATATATTCAACCATCAATTATTAATTTACTCCTTTATAATTTGTCTGTCAAAGATTTTTGTAAGTTAGGATTTTTAAAAGGTGATTCGTTTTAATCTTTATATATTCTTCTGCATTTTTAAGTGAATTTTCAAGAGAACAAGGACCGAGAACAATACTTGAAATTGAAATATAAGGACTTTTTAGAAATTTATATACATCTTTGTCAATAATTCCAGCAAGAACAATTGTTGGAATTTTATATCTTTCTGAATATTTTAAAATCACTCCAACACCCTTTCCATAAAATGTTTGTCTATCAATTTTCCCTTCCCCTGTTATAATAAGATTTGCATTTTTTATTTTTTCTTCAAAATTCCCTATCTTTAAAATTTCTTCTATTCCTGAAACAACCTTTGCATTTAGGAAAGATACAAATCCAGCAACAACTCCACCTGCAGCACCAGAACCTTTTATTTGATTAACTTTTAGGTCAGTATATTTTTTGATAATTTTTGCATAATTTCTTAAACCTTCATCAAGAATTTTAACTATTTTTCTATCTGCACCTTTTTGTGGTCCATAAACATATGCAGCACCATTTTTTCCATATAAAGGATTTTTTACATCTGAAAGAATTATAAATTTAATTTTTTTTAATCTCTCGTAATTATAAGGATACTGAACTTCCTTAATGTTTAATAAATTAACTCCCATACCAGGGAAAATTACTTTCCCCTTTTTATCTATAAATTTAAATCCAAGAGCAGTTAAAGCACCAATTCCTCCATCATTTGTGGCACTTCCTCCAACGCCTATATAGATATTTCTACATTTTTTTTCTATTGCATCTAAAATTAGTTGTCCAAGTCCATATGTTGTTGTTTTTAAAGGATTTTTCTCATTTTCTTTCAAAAGAGCAAGACCTGAAACTTTAGCCATTTCAATATAAGCATTTTTTTGTTTTTTAATATATCTGGTATTTATTTTTCTTAAAAGAGGATCGCTTGCTCTAATTTCAATAAATTTCCCACCAATTATACTTTTTAAAACTTCAAGTGTTCCATCCCCACCGTCAGCAATTGGGAAATTTATTATTTTTGCCGAAGGGATTAACTTTTTAATTTCACCTTGAATAATTTTTGCAACTTTAACAGAGTTTAAACAACCTTTAAAAGAATTCGGACATATAACTATCTTCATAAAATTGATTTTAATTGATTTAGAAAAAAAAGTGAAATATAATTTTTTATTAAATAGAGGGATTAATATGAAAATTTTTATAGATACAGCAAAGATAGATGAGATAGAAACTGCATTTTCCTGGGGAATAGTTGATGGGGTTACTACAAATCCATCTCTTATTAAAAGTGCAGTAGATGAATTAAAAAATAAGGGAGAAAAAATAGATATTGAAACATATATAAAGAAAATCCTTGAAATTGCTGGAAGAAATTGTCCTGTAAGTTTAGAAGTTATTGGAATTGATTATGAAAGTATGTATAGAGAAGCAAAAATTTTATATGAGAAATTTAATAAAGTTGCAAATAATGTTGTGGTAAAAATTCCAATTAATCCTTCATTAGAAGAAAAAGATAATTTTGATGGACTTAAAACAATTTATGAATTATCAAAAGAAGGGATACCTGTAAATGTGACACTGATTATGAAAGTTGAGCAAGCAATTTTAGCAAGTAAAGCAGGAGCAAAATATGTAAGTCCATTTGCAGGTAGAATTGATGACTATTTGAGGAATAAAATTGGATGGAATGACTTTAAAAAAGATGCTTACTTTCCTGAAAATGGAATAAAGTTAAATCAAGAAGTTGTAAATGACCAAGGAATTATAAGTGGAGTTGATCTTGTAAAAAAGATTGTTGATGTTTTCAATAAATACAATTTTAAGACTGAAGTCATTGCTGCTTCAATAAGAAATTCAAAGCAGGTAAGAGAGATTGCACAAACTGGTTGTCATATAGCAACAATCCCATTTTACGTAATAAAGGAGATGATTGTTCATTATAAGACAGCAGAAGGCATGAGAAAATTTGTATCAGATGTAGTTCCTGAATATAAGAATATATTTAAATGACCCATAGAGAACGGCTTAAGAAAGTTTTTAAATGTGAAGAGATAGACAGGATGCCTATAAGAATCTGGGGAGTAAGTCCTATATTTCAAAATGAAATATTTAAACCATTGTGTGAACTTGTTGTGAAGTATGATCTTGAAACAATTGAGATCTGGAATCCCAAATCTGAAGAAATTCCTCCATCTCCTTATGAGATAGAAAAAGAAGAAAAAATAATAGGAGAAATGAAGGAAATAATTACAAAGATAAAGACACCAAAAGGGGATTTAATTCAGATTTCAAGAATGAAACTTGATGGCTCTCCTGGAAGAGTAATTAAAAATTTTATTGAAGATATAAAGGATGCAGAAAAATTTCTTTCTCTTCCAGATATTAATGAACTGCCTAAAATTGATTCTTATTTTGAATTTGAAAAGAAGGTAGGGGAGAGGGGTTTAATTTTGATAGGTATTGATGAGGCTATGTATGCTGTTCATAGATTAATGGGATCTGAAATTTTCAGTTATTTTCTTTATGACCATAGAGATGTCTTACATACAATGATTGAAAGAGAATTTAAAAAGATAGAAAAGTATGTTAAATATATTCTTTCAAAAAAGATAGGAGATGGGTTTGGATATGTGGGTCCAGAACTATGTATTCCTCCGCTTGCTTCTTTAAAAGATTTCAGAGAGTTTGTTTTTAATTATGATAAGAAGATAATAGACCTAATTCATAATGAAAAAAAACTTGTATGGGTGCACTGTCATGGAGATATGGCTCCTGTTTTAAAAGATTTTATTGAAATGGGTGTGGATTGCTTAAATCCTGTTGAACCGCCACCTGTTTCAAAAATCACATTAAAAAAAATGAAAGATATATGTAAAAGTAAAATGTGTCTTGACGGAGGAGTTGAAGATGGCTATTTTGATACATTAACACCAGAAAAGATGAAAGAAATTGTTGTAAAGATTATAGAAGAAGGGAAACCAGATGGAGGATTTATTTTGTCTCCAACATCTTCTCCTAATACTTGGCCGAAATTGTTACCAAGACATATTGAAAATTATAGAATTTTTGTCGAAACTGGAGTTAGATTAAGAGAATATCAAAGTTAACTTTCCTATTTCAATGTGCTATAATTATATTAATGAGAACAATTATAATTTATTTTTCTTTAACTGGTAATACAAAAAAACTTGCCGTAAATATTTATAGAATTCTTAAAGAAAAAAATTTTGATGTAAGTTTATTTGAATTGGAAGAAAAAAATAAGGAAAGTAGTTTTTTAAAAAACTGTATAAGAGCAATTTTAGGAAAAAGTAGGGAAATAGAAAAAGTTCCTAATCTTGAAAATTATGATTTAATTTTTCTTGGAACGCCTGTTTGGGCAGGAAGGATAACTCCTTATGTTAAAAATTTTCTTAAATTTGCAGAACTGAAAAATAAAAAAGTTTTCCTTTTCATAACTTACGGAAGTGGTTTTATGAAAAATAGAGCAATGAAAGAATTTATAAAAAGTGTGGAGATTAAAGAAGGAATAGTTATAGGTAAAATTGAAATAAAAGGCAAAAGAGTTGAAGAAAATATTAACTATGTTAAGCAGGAAATTGAAAAATGTTTGAAAGAATCCTAACAGAAAAAGCACCTTTACCTGTTGGCCCTTATTCACAGGCAATTAAATGGAGAAATTTTATTTTTATTTCTGGACAAATTCCGATTGACCCTAAAACAGGTAAAATAGTTGGAGAAGACATTGAAATTCAAACAAAAATCGTAATAGAAAATATGAAAAATATTCTAAATGAAGTAGGAGTAGACCTTGATAATGTTGTTAAAACTACAATATACTTAAAAAATATTAAGGATTTTGAAAAGATGAATTATGTTTATGCAAAATATTTTAAAAATAAACCAGCAAGAACAACAGTTGAAGTTTCTAATCTTCCAAAAAATGCTCTTATTGAAATTGAAGCAATTGCAATAATTGAGGAGGAAAGATAAAATGAAAAATTTATTTTATGTTTTTATTTTAGGTTTTATATGTGGAACAATAAGTTATTCTAAAATCCAAAGGATTGAATTCAATGAATGGCCACAGATGAAATTTAAAAATGTCAGAATACTTATTGCAGAAACAGATAAACTATCTAATCAAGGTTTTGCAGGAGCAACATTAAAAGAAATGAAAAATACAATAATTATCTTCCCTAATATTCCCAAGAATGTAATTTTTACAAATGTTGATCAAGGATATGGTTCTGTAAAAGAAGATATAAAGATTTATTATCTTGACAAGAATTTTAAAATACTTAAGTATGATATAATGAAAAAGGAAAAAGGTATTTCAATTCCTCCTGAAGATTCTTTTATTGCAGTTGAAGGGTTGCCTTAAATTTTAGAATTTTATAAAATAAAAGGGAGGTAAAATATGAAAAAAATTTTAATCTTTTTAATGATTTTATTTCTCAAACAAGGATTTTCTGCTCCAAAGGATAAATATATAAAAAGGATTAGAATGGCTGAAGATCTTCTTGAATATATGTTAACACAATCAGATGTTTCAATCCCAATATATCTTATAAAAGAATGTTATGGGATTATTTTTATAAGACAGTTTAAGGGTGGATTTATAATAGGAGGAAAAGGTGGAGAAGGAATTATAATTTCAAGAAATAAAGAAAAAGGAACTTGGAGTGCGCCTGGTTTTGTTGCTTCTGTTCAGGTTAGTTTTGGATGGCAAATTGGTGCTCAAATGACAGATTTAATACTTTTAATAATGAATGAAGATGGTTTAAAAATGCTTACAAAGACAAAGGTTAAAATTGGAACAGATATTAGCGTTGCTGCTGGTCCTGTTGGTAGAGAATTTGAAGGAAAAGTTTCTCCAGGGGTTGGTATTCTTGCATATGGAAGAAGTAAAGGTGTTTTTGGTGGTTTGTCTATTGAAGGAGGAGCAATTTTTGCAGATGATAAGGCGAATGAAGAATTTTATGGGAAAAAAGGTTTAAAATTAAAAGATATACTTTTCAAAGAAGTCCCTATACCAAAAGAAGCAGAAAAACTTGTAGACCTGCTTAAAAAATATGAAGAAGCTGAAATTGTAGTTGAAAAAAAAGAAAAAAAATAAAATTGAAGAAATATGTTTTTTTCTTAATTATCTTGTGCGGATGTATTTCAAATTTTCATTCTGTTGAAAAGGAAAAAATTGGTATATTTACTGATAGAAAAGACGCTGTTTTTTCACCATCTGGTGTTTTGGACAGAAATAACATTGCTATTTCTCATAATAGTGAATTTTTTTTGAAAGAGTTAGAGCCATATGGCTATGGTAAGATTGGTTTGTTTTCTAAGGATGGGCAATTTATAAAAGAAATTAAAGTTCTTGAAGAAAATGAAAGTCCAAATGATTTAAAATCTATTGCATGGCATCCAAATAATTATGTAATTGGAGTTGTATACCATAAAAATAATTATACTGAAATAAAATTTTATGAAATTTTTACAGGTCAACTTTTAAGGAAATTAACAATTGGGAATTTTTATCATTATTTTTTATTTAATGAAAATGGTGAAAAGATATACATTTCTAAAGATGGTAAAAAAATAGAAGAAATAAATTTGAGAAATACTGATTTTGTTTTTAACTCTGGAATTAATCTTCCATGGATAAATTATGGATGGGATATTGGAAGAAACCCGTGGGAAGGCAAACACGGCGGTTTTTCTTCAAATAAATTGATTCTTATAGAAAAATTTAATTTTTTTAAAAAAATTGGAGCAAAAGTTGTGAGAGTCTTTTTGTTTTGTGATTTAAGGAGTGGAGTGATTTTTAATGAAAAAGGTGATTTTATTTTTGATAACTATGTTTATAAGGATTTTTCAACATTAATTGAAGTTGCTGAAAGCACTGATATGAAAATTTTACCTGTTATTTTTGATTATACAATTGCTGACGGTATTTATGAAGAAAATGGAATAAAAGTAGGAGAACATTCTGAGATTTTTAATGATATCAATTTACAGAAAAAATTATTATTTCTTTTTGCAGATTTTTTCAAAAAAATTGATACTAAAAATCTTATTTACGGATGGGATATTATAAATGAACCAGAACATTTAAGAATAGAAAGTTCAAAAATAGAAAACTTCATTTCAGAATTCATTAAGTTAATAAAAAAATATAGAAAAAAAGAAAAAGTGACAGTTGGAGCACTTTCAAGAATTTATTTAAGCAATTATAAAAAATTTAATCTTGATTTTTACCAATTTCATTATTATGATAGTTTTGAAAATAATGTTTGTTTAGATTATCACTTTTATGAACTTCTATTAGAAAAACCTGTTATTTTAGGTGAAATAGAAGCATCGGATATTATAAATAAATTGACAACAATTTGGAAGAATGGATATAAAGGAGTTTTAATATGGCCAGATGAAAAATTTTTATCAGATGGATGGAAATTCTTTAAAGTTTGGATTGATGTTCATTAAGTCATAATGATAAAATAAAAACTATGATTAGAAGGAAAGGAAGAGAAATTGCTTTGAAAATTCTATATCAGATAGATATAACTGGAAAAGAAGATCAGTTAATTCTTTTTGAAGATTTATCACAGAATGAAAAAGTAAAAGGTTTTGCTAAAGAAATAATAGAAGGAGTAATTAAAAACATAAAAGAAATAGACGAGATAATATCTAAAGTTTCTTTAAATTGGGATATAAAAAGGATGAGTTATATTGATAGAAATATTTTAAGAATAGGGACATATGAAATTGTTTTTAGAAAAGATATTCCTTCGGCAGTAAGTATAAATGAAGCGATTGAAATATCTAAAAAATACGGTGACGAAGACTCTCCCAAATTTATTAATGGTATTCTGCATAAAATAAAAGAGTTATATAGAAATAGCGAAAAAGGGGGTGAAAATGAAACTTAAAAGTCTTATAGTTTTTTTAATCTTATTACTTTTAAATTTATATGCTTTGGGGAAAGAAAAGAAAATTTTAATGGTTATTGCTTTTGAAAATTTTAGAGATGAAGAATTAAAAATTCCTAAAGAAATACTTGAAAAAGAAGGATTTACTATTGATATTGCTTCTACAAAAAAGGGAATAGCAAAAGGAATGTTAGGAATGCAAATAAATGTCAACATGAGTATTGAAGAGATAAAAGAAACTGATTATGATGGAATAATTTTTGTTGGTGGCAGCGGGACGCAGGTTTTATTCAATAATAAGACCGCAATAAGACTTGCTCAAAATTTCTATAAAAATAAAAAGGTGATAGGTGCAATTTGTCTTGCACCTGGGATTTTAGCCAATGCAGGAATTTTAAATAATAAAAAAGCAACTTGTTATTATAGTATAGCAAATATTTTGAAAGAAAAGGGAGCGATTTATACTGAAAAAATGGTAGAGGTTGATGGGAATATAGTAACTGGGAATGGACCCGAAGCAGCAGAAAAATTTGGAAAAGAGATTTTAAAACTACTTAAAAAGTGAAAAAAAATATCTTTTTTACATTTATTAGGATTTTTATAAGCGTTTTTTTTATTTATATAATTTTAAAAAATTTCAATTTCAAAGAAACTTTTCAGATTATAAAGAGCGCTAATTTCTTTCTTTTGAGTTTTGCATATCTTTTAATATTTTTTATAAATTTCTTACTTGCTTTAAGATTTAAATATATTCTTGAAATCTATTTCAAAAAAAAACTTTCAATCTTTTTAATCTGGAAAATTACAATGATAGGTTTGTTTTTTAATAATTTCCTTCCAACTTCTGCAGGTGGTGATATTGTAAAAATTTTTTATGTTGTCAAAGATCAACAAAAAAAATTTTTAAGTGGTATTTCTATTCTTATTGATAGATATATAGGTGCTTTATCTATTATGACAATGGGAACAATTTCTATTTTATTTTACAAAGTAAACGAAAAGAAGGTTTGTTATTCAATTTTTGCATTTTTCTTTTTTCTAATTTTCTTTTTTTGTTTTTTTTCAAAAAGAGAAATCGCCTCATTTCTCTATTCAAAAATAAAAAAAGTTGTTCCTAAATTTTTAGATATAAAACTTTTGAATTTATATAATGCAATTAATTTCTATTTTACAGAAAATAGGCAAAATCTCAAAATCGCAATTTTATTAAGTTTTATTCTCCAAATTCTTTCAATTTTTTCCCAATATATTATAGGTCTTTCAATTGTCAAAGATAATTTAAATATCTTATTCTTTTTTATATTTATTCCTTTGATCTGGACATCTACCTTAATCCCTTCTCTTGGAGGACTTGGAATTAGGGAATATACTTATATCTTTTTATTTTCAGATTTTATTGGTAAACAAAATGCTTATGCACTTTCTGTTTTAGTTCTTATATCTGTAGTTTTAAATAGTTTGATAGGTGGTTTTATTTTTTTAATTTTTAACATGAAACAAAGCCAAGATTTTAAAAAAGAGGAATGTAGGTAGGATTTTCATAAATTTTTACATGTTTTAAAATTCTTTTTATTCGTTCAAAAGAGGGCATTTGTGTTCCCTCTTTTTCAGTTTTACCTGTTCCGCAGGCAACTGCAAACTTCAAACATTCTTCATAGGATTGTTTTCTTTTTAATTTATACAAAAAACCTGCTAAAAAGGCATCTCCACATCCAATAGTACTTTTAAAACTTATTTCCGGTGGTTTTGAATAAAGTAAATTTTGTTTTGTAAATAATATTGCTCCATCTTTTCCAAAAGTCACAAGAATAATTTGAATACCAGAATTTATTAAAGAAATACATATATTTTTTAATGTTTCAAAATTTTCAATCTTTGTTTCAAAACATCTTTCAAGTTCATTTAAATTTGGTTTTATTATAAAAGGTTTTTCCTTAATACTTTCTCTCAAAATATTTCCGTCAGCATCAACTACTGGAAAAACTTTAAATTTTCTTGTCCTTTTTATAATTTCTGCATAAATATTATTTTTTATTCCAGGAGGAATACTCCCTGACATAACTATAAAGTCACCCTTTTTAAAATCTAAATTCAACAAAGTTCTCCAAAATTTATCAAGTTCTTGTTTGCTTATCAAAGGACCTTCTTCATTAAATCTAAAAACTCTTTCTTTTGATATGAAGTTGTAAATATTTCTTAAATTATTTTTTATTGGAATAGGTATAATCTTAATTTTTTCTTTTTTAAGTAATTTTTCATAAAATTTTCCATTATCTTTTCCAAGAAAGGTTATAGTAATTGAACTTTCTCCAAGTTTTTTTAACATTCTTGAAATATTTATACCTTTTCCACCAGGGTCAACTCTTATTTTTTTTATTCTATTTACATCATCTTCTATAATATTGTCTAAATAAAACGAAAAATCTATGCTTGAATTCAAAGAAATTGTATATATTAAGGAAGGCATTTTATTTAGTAGAATTTAAATGTGGTCTATATTTTCTTATCTTTTTTCTTTTTCTTATTTCACTTGGTTTTTCATAAAATTCCCTTGCTTTTATTTCTTTTATTATCCCTTCTCTTTCTACCTCCCTTTTAAATTGCCTAAATATTTTCTCAAAATTGGTATTATTCACCAATATAACTCACCTCCTTACTTTTTTATTTTAAATTGCATCTATCGTATAAATTTTGGCGCCACAATGCTTACATTTTACTTCTTTGCCTTCTTCTATTATATAACTATCAACCATAAAACAATTTCTACATCTAATTGTTATTTTTGGTTTGGTTTTTGCTTTAGTTTGTATTTCCTTTTTCATATTTTTATTATAACTTTTTCTATTATTTTTGTCAATTTTGGTTCAGCTGAATTTGCAACTTCAACTATTTCTTCAAATGAAACTGGTTTTAGTGCATCAGGTAAACACATATCAGTAATAACAGAAATGCCAAGTATTTTAAGTCCAAGATGAACCGCAGCAATAACTTCTATAACTGTTGACATACAAACCATATCTGCACCTATTATCTTTAAAAACCTATATTCTGCTTTAGTCTCAAGATTAGGACCAAGGAGTCCAACAAGAACTCCTTTTTTTACAGGTATTTTTTCTTCAATACTTACTTTTTCAGTTAATTCAATAAGTTCATTAGAATAAGGGCAAGACATATCAGGAAATCTTGGACCAAATCTTTCATCATTTTCTCCTACAAGAGGGTTTTGTCCAGTAAGATTTATATGATCAACTATTATAACAAGATCTCCTTTATTGAAAAGGGGATTTAATCCACCTGCAGCATTAGATTCAATAAGTATATTTATTCCAAGAAATTTCATTACCCTTATTGGAAAAACAACTTGGTAAGGTGTATATCCTTCGTATAGATGAAATCTTCCCTGCATTGCAACAACATTTTTATTTCCAATTTTTCCAAAAACTAAATTTCCCATATGCGTTTCAACTGTAGAAATAGGGAAATTAGGTATTTCTTTATAAGGAATAATTATTTTATCTTTTATTTTATCTGCAAGAGCACCTAATCCAGTCCCTAAAATTATTCCTATCTCTGGTTTAATATTGATTTTATTTTTAATAAA
>JBKBIN010000003.1:0-74654 GCA_046296715.1 Candidatus Ratteibacteria bacterium | reverse complement strand
TCAACACTTTCTTGAACTTTTTCAAATTCTTTCATTTTTCACCTCCATTTTTTAAAGAGATGTTGTTTTTATAAATTTTTTCTACAAGTTTCCATTTTCATTTCTACTCATCTTTTAAAAATTTCTCAAGACCAGTTTCCCAATAATCTATTTTTATGTTTAAAGAGTTCAATAAGTTTGTTGATAAAGGTGAAAATTTTGGCCTTGGAGCTGCTTGTGGATAAATTTTAAGAAATTCATCAAAAGTAATTCCTTTAATCTTTATATCAATTTTCATAATCTCTCTCATTTTAACTCCAAATTCAAATAAAGAGCACCATCCTTCGTTACAGACATTTATAATACCGCAAACTCCTTTTTCTATCAACTTTAAAATGGTCTCTGCAAGAGATAAGGCATAGGTTGGAGAATTTATTAGGTCTGTTATCAAAATTATTTCTTTTTTTTCTTTCATAATTTCTCTTAATCTACTACTAAAATTTCTACCTCCTTTTCCAAAGATTCTGGAAGTTCTTATTATTAGATATTTCCTACAATTATTTATTATATATTTTTCGCCAAGAAGTTTACTTTTTCCATAGATATTTATTGGATTAGGCTCATCTTGTTCTGAATATGGAGAATTTTTTGTACCATCAAATATAAAATCAGTACTTAAATAAATTAAAAAACAATTAAAATCAATTGATAATTTAGAAATATTTTCTGTACCTTTATAATTTATCAAAAATGCTCTTTCTGGATTTTTTTCACAAAAATCAACATCTGTGATTGCTGCAAGATGAATAACTATTTCTGGTTTTAAATCTTTAAAAATTTTATATGACTTATCAATATCAGTTATATTTAGCTGCTCTTTACTAAAAGCAAAAATAGAATAACTTTCTTGATTTAGAGAATTTTTTAAATAAGAACCAACTAAACCATTTCCACCTGTAATCAGAATTTTTTTCATTTAAATTAATTCAACAGGTCTAACTCTTCCCCAGACATTTTCAATTTTAAAACCTTCTGCATAGAGAACACCACATTGCAACCCTCTAAATTTTGACATTGTCTCTATGAGATTTATTGGGTCTGAAAGATGGTGTCCTTTTATCCATTTATATTGACTTTCATGACATAAAAGCATCTGTTTTTTAATTTCAAAAAAATCTGTTATGTCTACATAATGTGTAGGTTGAAATTTGAGCCCAACAATTGTATCCATATAAAAAATTGGAACAATAGATTCATGGGCAGGATATTTTGTTTTATAATTTGGTAAAGTTGAAGTAAAAGAAGCATCAAATACAAGTTGTCCAGTTATTACATGGTCTGGCATATAATCTTCAGGTGAATGTGTAATAATAATATCTGGTTTTGCGTATCTAATAATATCCATAACTTTTTCTCTCATTTCTTTTGTATTATAAAGTTCCAGATCAGAAGCAATTGGTCCTAAAACTTCAGCCCCTATTAAACTTGCTGCTTTTTTTGCTTCTTGGTCCCTAATTTTTGCAAGTTCCATAGGTAGAATATCTTTTCCTCCTTTGTCTCCATTACATAAATGAGCCATATAAACTTTATGTCCATTTTTTGAATATTTTGCAAGAGTTCCTCCACATAAAATTTCAAGGTCGTCAGGATGTGCTCCAATTGCAAGAATGGTCATTTTGTCCTCCTTTTTTAAATTATTTTATATCTTTTGATTTTTAACTTCAATTTGAATTGTTTTAAAATTTATGGTAAAAAAATAAGGACAAAAAAGGAGAACATAAATGGTTTTTAAGGGTAGATGTCATAAATTTGGAGATAATATTAATACTGATTACATAATTTCTGGTAAGTACAAATTTAAAACTCTTGATATGAATGAACTTGCTAAACATTTAATGGAAGACATTGAACCTGAATTTTACAAAAAGGTTAAAAAAGGAGATTTTATTGTGGCAGGAAGAAATTTTGGTTGTGGTAGTAGTAGAGAACAGGCAGCACTTGTGATAAAATATGCAGGAATTCCTGGAGTAATTGCTAAAAGTTTTGCAAGAATATTTTATCGAAATGGGATTAATAATGGTTTACTTTTAATTGAAGGAGATACTGATAAAATTGAAGATGGAGACGAGATTGAAGTATATCCACTTGAAGGAATAATAAAAAACATAACAAAAAACATAGAAATAAGAACTTCAAAAATTCCTGAATTTTTAATGAATATTATTAGAGAGGGAGATGTGATAAGTTATTTAAAAAAATATAAAAGCTTTAAAGTTGGAGAATAATATGGCATATAAAATTACACTTATTCCAGGGGATGGTATTGGTCCAGAAATAACAGAAGTAGCAAAGAGATGTATAGAAGCAACTGGTTTAAAGATTGAATGGGATATAAAAATGGCAGGGGAGGAATGTATAGAAAAATTTGGAACGCCTATTCCTGATGAAACAATAAAATCCATTGAAGAAAACAAGATATGTTTAAAAGGACCAATAACAACACCAGTAGGAACTGGATTTAGAAGTATAAATGTTTTTTTTAGGCAGCATTTCAATTTATATGTATGTTTAAGGCCTTTTAAAATTTATAAAGGAGCAAAAACAAAATATGAGAATGTAGATATTGTTTTGATAAGGGAAAATATGGAAGATCTTTATTCAGGAATTGAATTTGAAAAAGGGAAAGAAGATACCAAGGAATTGATTGAATTTATTAAGAAAAAGAGAAATATTAAGTTAAGTGAAAATACAGGGATAAGTATAAAACCAATATCAGTAGAAAATTCTGAAAGAATTATAAGATTTGGTTTTGAATATGCAAGAAAGAATAAGAGAAGAAAAGTTACTGTTGTTCATAAAGCAAATATAATGAAATATTCAGATGGCCTTTTTCTTGAGATCGCCAATAAAATTAGTAAAGAATATCCTGAAATAGAATATGAGGATAAAATTGTAGATAATATGGCTATGCAACTTGTCCAAAAACCGGAAATTTATGATGTTCTTGTTTGCCCAAATCTTTATGGTGATATACTTTCTGATTTATGTGCAGGAATTATCGGAGGGCTTGGACTTTCGGCAGGAGGTAATTTTGGAGAAGATATAGCAATTTTTGAACCAACCCATGGTTCTGCACCAAAATATAAAGGACAAAATAAAGTTAACCCTTCAGCAATGATACTTGCAGGGGTTTTAATGTTAGATTATCTTGGAGAAACAGAAGCAGCAGAAAGAATTGAAAACGCTTTAGCACAGGTTATAGAAGAAGGTAAAAATGTAACGTATGATTTTAAAAATCCAGGGGAAGAATGCGTTGGTACTTTTGAAATGGGTAAAGCAATTATTGAGAAAATGGGAGAAAAATGGTAACTATTGTACTTGGAACTCAGTGGGGGGATGAAGGGAAAGGAAAGGTTATTGATAACCTTGCAGAAAAATTTGATATTATAGCAAGATATCAAGGCGGAGCAAATGCAGGACATACAGTTGTTGTAAATAATAAAAAGTATATATTTCATTTAATTCCTTCTGGCATTCTTTATCCTAAAAAAATTTGTGTTATTGGAAATGGAGTTGTAATTGACCCTGTTTCTTTATTTGAAGAAATAGAATATTTAAAAAGCAATGGAATAGAAGTAGAGGGTAGATTATTTATTGCTGAAAATGCACATATAACATTACCTTACCATAAACTTTTAGACAAGGTTGAGGATAAATTTAGAGGAAAAGGTCAACTTGGAACAACAGGAAGGGGCATTGGAACTACATATACTGATAAATTTGCGAGAATAGGGATAAGAGTGATAGATTTTATAGATGAAGATGTATTTATTGAAAAGTTGAGGATCGCACTTGAATTGAAAAATTACTTATTTAAAGAGTATTATAAAGAAGAAATTTTAAAAGCAGATAAAATCTATCAAGATTACAAGTTTTATAGACAAGAGATAAAAAAATTTGTAATAAATGCTGCTATTTATCTTAATGAGAAGATAGAAGAAGGGAAAAAGATACTTGCAGAAGGAGCTCAGGGGACATTTCTTGACATTGATTTCGGCACTTATCCTTATGTTACTGCTTCAAATCCAATTGCAGGAGGTGCATGTACTGGACTTGGTATCTCTCCAAAAAAAATAGAAAAAATTATAGGAGTTGCAAAAGCATATACAACAAGAGTTGGTATGGGACCTTTTCCAACAGAAATAAAAGATGATATGGGTGAAAAATTGAGAAAAGTTGGCAATGAATTTGGGGCAACTACAGGTAGGCCAAGAAGATGTGGTTGGTTTGATGCTACTTTAGTAAAATTTGCTTGTATAATTAATGGAATAGATGAAATTATCTTGACAAAACTTGATGTTTTAACTGGCTTTGAAAAAATAAAAATTGGTGTTGGGTATAAATATGAAGGTAAGATTATAAATTTCTATCCTTTTAATTCAAAAGTTTTTTCAAATTGTGATGTTATTTATGAAGAATTAGAGGGATGGAATGAAGATATAAGCAATGTTAAAAGTTATAAAGAATTGCCTAAAAATGTGAAGAAATATATAGAAAAAATTGAAGAAAAAATAGGAACAAAAATAACAAAAATTTCTACTGGTTCATCAAGAGGACAAATAATTGAAAAAGATTAATTTCTTACCGGTGCAATAAATATTCTACACTCTTTCTTTATTTCTTTAAAATAGTCAATAAATATTTTTGCGATTTCTTCTGATATGATTAATACGCTTGTTTCATTGTTTTTTTCAAGGGCATAATAATTCCAATTGTGACTTCCTATGAAAACATATTTTTCATCAATTATTATGAGTTTTGAATGTGTGGTTTTGTCTTCTCTATCAAAATAAACATTTATACCATTTTCAGCAAGAAATTTTGCAGTTTTAAAATTTTTTTCTCTTAAATCAGGATATTTTGATAGATCAAGTATAACCTCTATTTTAACGCCTCTTTTATGTGCATTTATTAATTCTCTTAATATTTGATTTGATGTACTTTCAGCATATTCTTGATAATATCCGGTCTCAAACATAACTATATATATAGATTTTTCAGATTTTTTTATAAAACTCAAAACATTACTTGCATATTTTTCATTAAATAGTGGCACGATATTTGCTTTGTATAAAGTTTGAACATAAGAAAAATTATAGATAAGAAAAAAAACTAAACTAAATTTTTTGATATTTTTCAATAACATCTCTTAAATCTAATTTTTTTTGGTATAAGGCTTTCCCAATTATAATTCCTGTTGGCTTATATTGTAAAGAATTTAATAAAATTATATCATCTTCTTTTGAAATTCCACCAGCAACTATTATTTCTTTTATATCTTCTCTAAATTGAAAAATTTCTTTCATAATCCTACTAATGTTTTTAGAATCAATTCCTTCAAGAGTTCCATCCTTTTCAATATTTGTTATAATAAATCTCTTAAATCCTCTTTCTATAAATCTTTTTATTACATAGGAGGGTTTTAAAGGTAAAGTCACTTCCCATCCACTTAGAGCAACTTCATCACCAAAATAATCAACAGAGATTATAATTTTTTCTTTAATTTCAGGTTCAAGCCAGTCAATCAATTCAAACTCAGGAAATTCTTTTTCTATATCTAAATTCTTACCACTTTTCTGATAAAAGAATCTTATATCCTGAATACTATATCCTTCACTTAAAGCAAGAGGGATTAAAAAAGCAGTTCCTATGATTATATAATTAATTCCTAAATTTAAAAATTTTTCTATTTGCTGTTTTCTTCTTATCCCCCCTCCGATTTGAATTTCACAGTCATCTCTATTGTTGAGTTTTTTTATTTCAATTATATTTTTAACTTTACTTATTTCTTCATTTTCAATTTCACCAGTTTTTGCACCATACAAGAAAACAACATGAATTCTTTTAGCACCTGCTTTCAAATAATCCTTTACCAAATTTTCAATTTGATAGTCATAATAGGAAATTTTATCAAATCTTCCTCTATAAAGACGAACAACTTCACCTTTTTTTAGATCTATTGCTGGAATTATTAACATTTTCTTTTAACCTTTCATTATAATTACAATTAGGATAATTAGAACAACCGATAAAAATTCCATATTTACCTTTTATTATTGTTAATTCTCCATTACAAATCGGACACTTTTTGTCTCCAATTATAATTTTGTTCAAAACATCTTTATTTATTATTTTATTTGCTCTATCAAGAGATAACTTGAAACTATCATAAAATTCTTTAAGTACTTCTATCCAATTTTTTTCTCCATTTGCTATTTTATCAAGATCTTCTTCCATTTTTGCTGTAAAATTTATTTCAATTATTTCAGGGAAAAATTTATTTAATATTTCATAAACAATTTTTCCCATTCTTAATGGAACAAGAAATTTCTTTTCCTTTTTAACATAATTTCTTTCATATAAAGTTGAAATAGTAGGGGCATAAGTAGATGGTCTTCCTATTCCATGTTTTTCAAGTGTTTTAATTAATGTACTTTCTGTATATCTTGAAGGAGGTTGAGTTTGTTTTTTTACTTTTAAATATTTTAAAACATTTAATCTTTCCCCTTTTTCAAATTTCTCCACAATAGGATTTCCTTTTTCAATTTTTAATGGCCATAATTTTAAAAAACCATCAAAAATAACAAAGTTACTTTCTAATTCAAATAAATAAATATTATTTAATGCAGCAATTTTAATGTTTTTTATAGTTGCCGGTGCCATTTGACTTGCAATAAATCTTTTCCATATTAATTCATAAAGTTTAAATTGGTCGTGATTTAAATATTTTTTTATTTTTTCCGGTGTTCTATAGACAGAAGTTGGTCTTATTGCTTCATGTGCTTCTTGAGCAACTTTTGATTTAGTATAATAAACATTTGGTTTTTCTGGTAAATAATTTTCTCCAAAAGTTTCTTTAATAAATTTTAACGCCTGATTTTGTGCTGATTTTGCTACAGACGGGGAGTCAGTTCTCATATATGTAATAAGACCAATATTTTTACTTTCAATTTCAATCCCTTCATAAAGTTGCTGAGCAATGAACATTGTTTTTGTAGAAGAGAAATTTAAAATATTTATTGCTTCCTGTTGTAATGTACTTGTTATAAAAGGTGGAAGGGGGTTTAATTTTTTTATTTTTTCTTCTTTTTCGGTAATAATTAAATCACCTTGCTTTAATTTTTCTATGATTTTATCTACTTCTTGTGCTTCTTTTATTTTTTCTTTTTCAATTAAAGTTTCTCCAATTTTGATCAAATTAAAGATAACTTTTTCTCCATCTTTTTCAACTTCACATCTTATAATAAAATAAGTTTCAGGAATAAAATTTTCAATTTCTTTCTCTCTTTCTACAATAAGTTTTAAGGCAACAGATTGGACTCTTCCAGCAGACAACCCAATTTCAAGATGTTTGCCGAGTATAGGGCTTATTTTGTAACCAACAATTCTGTCAAGTATTCTTCTTGCTTGTTGTGCATTAACAAGTTCAAGGGAAATCTGTCTTGGATTTGAAAAGGCTTTTTTTATTGCTTCTGGAACAATTTCATGAAAAGTTACTCTTTTTGTTTCTTCAATTTTTTTATTGATCAGACAAACAACATGCCATGCAATTGCTTCACCTTCTCGGTCTTCATCTGTCGCAAGATAAATGTTTGTAGAAATTTTAGCAAGATTTTTAAGTTTTTCTACAATTTTCTTTTTGCCTGGAATTATAACATATTTAGGAGAAAAATTATCATCAATATTGACTCCAAATTCATTTTCGGGTAAATCTCTTATATGTCCCATAGTAGAAAATACCATATATTTATCATCTCCAAGAATACCACTTATTGTTTTTGCTTTTGTTGGCGATTCTACAATTATAAGTTCTTTTCCCATTTTAGTCTCTCTAATTCTTTGATTTATTATAATACTTCTGATAAAATAAAAAAACAAGAGGTGAAAAAAAATGAAATATATGTGGGAAGGTAGATTTAAAGAAAAGATAGATGAAGATATTATTGAATTTACAAAGTCAATTGATATAGATAAAAAACTTGCAATATACGATATTGAAGGAAGTATTGCTCATGCAAAGATGCTTTTTAAGATAGGATTATTAACAAAAAAAGAAAAACAAAAAATTTTGAATGGTCTTAAAAAGATAAAAAAAGAAATATATGAAGATAAGTTGAATTTTTTACCAAGCGATGAAGATATTCATACTGTTGTTGAAAGAAGATTGACTGAACTTATAGGGAAAACAGGAGAAAAATTACATACAGCAAGATCAAGAAACGATCAAATAATTCTTGACGAAAGACTTTTTTTGAGAGATGAAATTATTTACTTATTAAAATATATAACAAATTTCCAAAATTGTCTTCTAAAAAAAAGTGAAGAATATTTTGGGACAATAATTTCTGCATATACCCATTTGAAACAAAGTCAACCTGTATTACTGTCTCATTATTTTCTTGCATATATTGAGAAATTAGAAAGAGATAAGGAAAGATTTTTAGAAACTTATAAAAGAGTTAATGTTTTTCCTCTTGGGGTAGGTGCATGTGTTGGAACTTCTTTTCCAATAGATAGAGAATATACTGCTAAACTCTTAAAGTTTACTACAATTTCAAAAAATAGTTTAGATACAGTTTCTGATAGAGATTTTTTAATTGAAGTAGGTTTTTGCTGTGTTCTTACACTTATTCATCTTTCTTCTTTTAGCCAAGATTTAATAATATGGAATATGGATGAGATTGATTTTGTTAAATTACCCGATAAATATTGCACTGGTTCCAGTTTAATGCCTCATAAAAAAAATCCCGATGTTTTTGAATTAATAAGAGGTAAAACTTCCAGTTGTATTGGTCTTTTTAGTGGGCTATTAACTCTTGTTAAAGGGTTGCCTTTTTCTTATAATAGAGACCTACAAGAAGATAAAAAACCAATATTTGAAATAATAGAAACAACAAAGTCAATTTTAAAAGTTCTATTAAAAGTTATACCTGAGATTGAATTCAATAAAAAAATAATTGAAAACAAAATTTCATCTTTTACTCTATCAACAGATATTGCTGAATATCTTGTGAAAAAAGGAATGCCTTTTAGAGAAGCACATAAAATAGTTGGAAATATTGTAAATTATTGTTTTGAAAATAATAAAAGTTTCTTTACTTTAACTTTGGATGAATTCAAAAAATTTTCACATATCTTTGAAAATGATATTTTCAAAATTTTAAACTTTGAATCATCAGTTAATGCTAAAATATCAGAAGGTGGAACTTCTTCAATAAATGTAAAAAAGGAAATTGAGAAATGGAAAAAGGATTTGAAAAAATCTTTGGACCATATTATAAGTTTAGAAAAAGAGATTTCTACATTGAAGAAGTAGAAGGTAAAAAAATTGCTGAGAGATTTGGGACTCCTGTTTATGTGTATAGTTATAACTTTCTTATAAACCAAATAAATAAAATAAAAAGTGCTTTTTCTGCACTTCCTGTAAAAATATGTTTCTCAATAAAATCAAATTCTAATCTTACCATTTTAAAAATTATGAAAAAAAATGGGCTTGGTGCAGATGTTGTTTCAGAAGGAGAATTAAGGAAAGCATTTATTGCTGGATTTTCACCATCAGATATTGTTTTTGCAGGTGTTGGTAAAAAAGAAGAAGAAATTGCCTTTGCTATTAGAAAAAATATATTTTGTTTTAATGTTGAAAATCCAGATGAAATTGAAATAATTGAAAAATTTGGTCAAAAATTCAAAAGAAAGGTTAATATTAATTTACGATTAAATCTTGATATTGATGTTGATACACACCATTATATAAAAACCTCAAAAAGTGAAAACAAATTTGGTATTGATTTTGATGAAGCTGAAAAAATTTTAAAAAAGAAATTTAGGTTTGTAGAAATTAAAGGGATACATTTTCATCTTGGTTCCCAAATTAAAGAAGTCGATCCTTATATTAAGGCAATTGAAAAAGTAAAAAAGTTCTGTGAAAAAAACGGATTTTATCCGGAAATTCTTGATATTGGAGGTGGATTTGGTATTGAATATAGTATTGAAGATAAAATACAGCCAATTGAAGAATTTGGTAAAAAGATTACGGAACAATTAAAAAACTTTGGTTTAAAAACAGTTATACTTGAACCTGGAAGATTTATAGTTGGGAATTCAGGTGTTTTAATTACAAAAATTCTTTATGTGAAACAAAAAAAGACAAAAAATTTTATAATTGTAGATGCTGGAATGAATGATCTTATAAGACCTTCTCTTTATGGAAGTTTTCATCTTATTTATCCTCTTTCTTTAAAACCCGGGAGAAAAATTAAGTTTGACGTAGTAGGACCTATTTGTGAGACAGGCGATTATCTTGGAAAAGATAGAGAATTTTCAGAAAATATTAAGAGAGGAGATTTTTTAGTTGTCATGAGTGCTGGTGCTTACGGTTTTTCAATGTCTTCAAATTACAATACAAGATTAAGAATTCCAGAGGTTATTGTAAAAGGAAAAAAAATAAAAATTATAAGGAAAAGAGAAACATATTCTTACTTATTTGAGCCAGAAAATATATAATGATTAAAAATGGAAATTTTTAGATTTATAAATTTTTCTATTTTTGTCAATTATCAAACACTCAATATCTTTCAAATTATTGACTAAATTTAATCCATCTTCAATTCCAAGAACAAAAATTCCAGTTGCAAATCCATCAGCAATTGTACAATTGGGAGCAATTACTGTTACACTTACAATAGAATTTTTAATTGGAAGACCGTTTTTTGGATTTATTATATGTCCTATTTTTTCCTCTTTTATTTTTATGTATCTTTTATAATTACCACTTGTAGCTATTCCTTTATTTGTAATTTCAAGAGTTCCCAATATTTTCCCTTCTTCAAATGGATTTTCAATACCTATTTTCCACCTTTTATTTTCTGGATTGACCCCCCAGCAATAAATATCTCCTCCAGCGTTTATAATTCCATTTTTAACACCTTTAGATTTAAGAAATTTCGCCACTTTGTCAACTATAAAGCCTTTTGCAATTCCACCAAGATCTATTTCTACTTGATTTGATAAAAATATTTGATTTCCTGTTATCTTTATTTTTTTCCATCCAGTTTCGGTTAATACTTTTTTTATTTCTTTTTCTGTAGGTAGAGTATTTTGTTTGCTTTTGGACTTATATAAATCAATTATTTTTTTACAAGTTATATCAAAGGCTCCATTTGTAATTTGAGAAATATAGATAGATTTTTTTATTACTTCAAGAACATCGTCTGAGATTTTATATTTTTTATATTTATTTAATTTTGAAACTTCGCTATCTTCTTTAAAAATACTTAATTTATCTTCAAGTCTTCTTACCAAATCAAAAGCTTCATTTAATATAGTATCAGTATTTTCTATTTTTTCAATTTTTATCTCAAATATTGTATCAAGCAAAAATTCTGTCCTGCTTATAAAACTTTCTTCTTTTGGAAAACAAAATATGCTCTTTATTAAAAAGAGTATAAAAATTTTATTTCTCATTTTGAAAATTTTATCATTTTTTTGTTAACAGAAAAATAGAAATCGCTTTTGATGCTTTATTAATTTTTCTATACAAAAATTACTCATTTCTCATAGGAGGGATATTTCCATAAGATTTTTAATGAGGTAGTGAAGAGATTTGCAAATTTTTTTTAAAAATAGTAAAATAAAAATGAGTTAATAAAAAAGAAGAATTAATGTGAAATTTACAAAAAGGAGAGACAATCGGAAGTAGTAAAGAAAGAAGGTATAGGATAAATTTTCAAATTAAAAGTCCAAAGGTAAGAGTAATAGATGAAATGGGGAATCAATTAGGTATTTTCGATATTAAGGATGCTTTAAATATTGCAAGAGAAAAAAATTTAGATTTAGTTGAGATAGTTCCAGATTCTAATTTACCAGTTTGTAGAATTTTAGATTTTAAAAGATTTTTATATGAGCAAAAGAAAAAAGAAAAGGAAATAAAGAAAAAACAGAAAGTTATGCAGATGAAAGAAATAAGATTTACACCTGAAACAAGTGAACACGACTATAAGTTTAAAAAACAACATATTGAAAATTTCTTAAAGGAGGGGCACAAAGTTAAAGTCAGTGTTTTTTTTAAAGGTAGAGAGATACTTTACAAAGAAAGAGGGTATACTCTTCTTGAAAGGTTAATAAAAGAACTTGCTGAATATGGAAAAATAGAAAAGGCGCCTAAATTTGAAGGAGTAAGATTGAGTATTACTTTTATTCCAATAAATGTAAAGGGAGAAAAAAATGGGAAAACTTAAAACCAAAAAATCAGTAGCAAAGAGATTTAAAATTACAAAAACTGGGAAAGTAATTCATTATGGTGCTGGTGGTAGTCATTTACTCTCTAAAAAAAGTTCAAAGAGAAAAAGAAGGATTAAAAAAGCGCAGGTGTTAAAAAATAAAGGAGACATAAAAACAGTTAAGAGATTATTGCCTTACAGTTAAAACTATTTTTAAAAAGGAGATAAAATGCCAAGAACAAAAAATTCAGTAAGTTCTAAGAAGAGAAGAAAAAAAGTTTTAAAGAGAGCAAAAGGTTATAGACAAGGAAGATCAAAATTATTTAAAAGAGCAAAGGAATTTTCGGAAAAAGGTTTAACTTATGCCTTTATGCATAGAAGAAAAAAGAAAAGAGATTTTAGAAGATTATGGATAAGTAGAATTTCTGCTGCATGTAAAGCAAATGGAATTTCTTATAGTGTTTTTATGTCTGGGATTAGAAAAATTGGGATAAATTTAAACAGAAAGACGCTTGCTGACATTGCTTTTAATCATCCTGAGAGTTTTTCCTTACTTGTTGATCGTGTAAGGAAAGAAACAGGATAAATAATTCATGAGATTTTTAAGGAATTGCATTTTTTTGATTATAATTCTCTTTCTTATCATCATAAATATTCTCTACATGAGAGGAAAAGTTTTTCATCCAGAATATTATTTTATTTTTTTAAACATTTCTCTTTCTTTCATTATAGTTTTGGATGTTATTTATGGATTTAATATTTCAGATAAAATTGAGTTTTTACAGAGAGAAAATGATAAAAAAAATTTATTGATTAATGATTATAAAATAGAATCTACTTTTTTAACGACGGTTACAGAAATAATAGAAACTTTTGATGAAAATCTGACTGTTGACGATGTTATTGAAAAAATTTTAGTTGCTATTAAAAATGTTTTTAAAGATGAAATTATCATTATTACTCTTTTTGGTGATAGATATAAAATGAGTGTTAAAGGAGATGAAATAAAAATCGCTGAGGGATTGGTAGAAGAATTATCTATTAAAGGAAGGCCAATTCTTGTTAATAATATTTCTTCTTTCTCACAGTACAAAATACTTGCTGACGATGGAATTAAATCATTTATTATTTGTCCTTTATATCAAAAAAGAAATGTAATTGGGATGTTGGGCGTATTTTCTAAGCATGAAAAGAAATTTACATTAAGAGATTTGAATCTTTTAAGAATGATATCTGTTCCTATTTCATTGATGGTTGAAAATACTGAACTTTTTGATAAAATAAAAACTCTTTCAATTACAGATAGTTTAACACAATTATATAATAGAAGACATTTTGAAAAACTTTTTTTGGAAATTTTGACAAAGAGTCAGGTAAATTATAAACCTGTTTCTGTTGCGATTTGTGATATTGATTTTTTTAAATTTTATAATGATAATAATGGCCATCCTGCAGGTGATTATGTTTTAAAAACTGTAGCAGAGATATTAAAAAAGGGGGTTAAAGGTTCAGATATAATTTGTAGATATGGGGGAGAAGAATTTATCTTAGTTTTTCCTGATACATCAAAAGAAAATGCTATAAAAATTTGTGATAAATTAAGAATTGCTGTTAAAGAATTTAAATTTCCAAATGAAGAAAACCAACCCAATGGAGATTTGACCATAAGTTTTGGAATTGCTTCCTTTCCTGAAGATGGTTTAACACCATCAGAGTTGATAAAAAAAGCCGACATTGCTTTGTATGAAGCAAAAAAGACAGGAAAGGATAAAGTTGTTACTGCATAATTTCTTTTTTTATTTCTTCCCAAATTTTGTTTGCTACATCTTCAATTTTTTTTCTTTTCATATTTAACTCATCTTCAATTTTTTTTCTTTGATTCTCAAGTTTTTCAATTTTTTCCTTTTTTAACAATTCTTTTTCTTCTTTATATTTTTTTACAAGTTCTTCTAATTTTTTTTCATTTTCTTTCCTTATTTTTTCAAGTTCAAAACCTATTGCATTTAACATTTCTTTTACTTTTTTTTCAGCATCTTTTATAATTTGTTCGCTTTCTTGTTCTGCTTTTCTGATTTTTTCAATATTTTCTATTCCCATTTTATCTCCAATAGTCAATTATTCCTGTTTTTAAATCTACAATAACAGGTGATATATTTAAATAATAATTTTCGCATAAACTTCTTAAATTTTCAAATTTTTTCAAATTTTTCTGCAAAATAAAAAATGGAACTTTAAGATTATTTATTAACTTCACATTTTCCTTATTTTTTTTGAACTCAATTGGATATACAAGAAAATATTTATCAACTATCAGTGTGTCTTTCAGATTCTCATTTAGAATTAATAAAACTTTCATATTATTGCTTTCAATTATTATATTTCCATTTTTAATCGAAAAAATAAATCTATCTGAAAAAGGAATTTGGTCGTTTTCTTTATAGTTTTTACAATTTTTAAAATTATTTGGTTTTGAAATTGAACTTGGAAGGTATATTTCCTCACTATACCTTGAAATAAAAATAAAATTTTCTAAAAATCCATTTCCAATTGAAATAATTTTTTCTATTTTAATTTTTTCCTTTTTCAATGTCTTGTAAAAAGTAGTCTTATAAAAATTTGGATTTTCAATTTTGTTTGAAGTAATTAAAATACCTTTTTTTTCATCAATAACTAAAACAAATGGATTTTTAGAAGAGAAAAAAAAGATCTCTTTTTTTCTATTTTTATTGAAATTAGAGTAAAAGATTAGAACTAAAAATAATAAAAAAGAAATAAAAAGTTTCAATTTTTTTCTCACTGATAGGAAAAGAATGAAAAGGAAAGAATAAAAAATAAGCACATAAAGTAAAGGGAAATAAATGTTCACTTTAAAAGAAAGATTTGAGATAAAAACAAGTAGTTTCAAAAAAATACTTGTCGTAAAATTTAAGGGAAAGAAAAAAACAGGGATAAAAATTGAAATGAAAGAATTTATAGTTAAAAATCCGACAAAAGGAGTAAATATCAAATTATTTATTATCCCTACTGGATAGAAAAAAGCAAAATTATAGAGAATAATTGGGAGAACAAACAGTTGTGCTGAAATAGTAGAAATAAATGAGGTAATAATAAAACTTTTCTTTAAATTTATTTTTTTAGGGATTATTAGAATTCCATAAGTTGCTAAAAAAGACAGCAGAAAAGAAATAGAATATATATTATTGGGATTTATAAGAAGGAATAAAAAACATGCAAAAATAAGAGATTTCAAAGGTTCAATTTTTCTATCTAAAATTTCAAATATAAGATAAAAAGAAAACATCAAAACTGCTCTTGTTACAGGTATATGAAAACCACACAGAAAAGCATAAAACCATAAAACAAAAAGAAGTAAAGAAGGGAAAAGTTTTGGATAAATATTGTTTATTTTTTGAAAAGGGATAAAAAGAATTTTAAAAAATAAAAATAGGTATAAAACATGGATTCCAGAAATAACAAATAGATGGTATATTCCACTTTTTATTCCAATCTCTTTTAAAAAATCAGGTAAATCATCACTCCCTATAGTAATAAGTTTAACCAATTCACAACCATCAGGATTAAATTTCATATTATTTTCAATTCTTTTTTTGATTTTCTCCCGAATAAAAGAAGCCAATATTTTTAAATTCTTTTTCCCTCTAACTAATTCAATATTATCAGTTTTAACTATATAGTGAATTCCCTGTCTTTCTAAAAATTTTTTATAATTAAATTCAAAAGGGTTTTTTGGTGGATTAACTTGACTAATAAAAAAATCTTTTATTTTCAATGTTTGTCCTGGTAGGAATTTATCATAGTTTTTTGTCAATAGAAGAATTTTAGCATTGTAATTTATATCTTTATATGGTGTAGAAATTTTTTTTATTTTCAACTTTATTTCTCTTTCAAACTTTTTGTCTTTAATACTAATTATTTCGCCTTCTATTGAAGAAATTTTTGCAAGGTCTATTTTTTCTTTCTTTTGATTTTTCTTATTAATTTCAGTAAAACAATATCCCAAAAAGAAAAAAAGTAAAAAAGAGATAATGAGTTTTTTATTAATTTTTTGTAAAAAGATTAATGGTAGAAGTGGAAAGATATAATAAAAGGAAAAATAATTGCTTGAGAGAATTCCTACGATGAATGAAAGTAAAATTAAAATTTCAACTTCCAATCCAGATTCCCTTAAATGTCAATAATGTTTTTCCTTCAAGATATACTTTTTCAAAATTTTTATCAAAATAAATTTTCAGTATTTCTTTACTTTTTGTAATAACAGATATAGGAGATTCAAATTTTTCTTTTATAGAAGTTATAATTGCAGATGCACAAGCACCCGTCCCACAAGATAGTGTTTCTCCCTCAACTCCTCTTTCATAAGTTCTTATTTTTATAACTCCCCTTTTTACAATTTCAACCCAATCAACATTTGTCCCACTTTTCCCAAAAACTTTATTAAATCTTATCTTTGGTCCAATTTCTTCTAAATTTATCTTTTCTACATTATCAACAAATATTACAGTATGTGGAACGCCTGTGTTTACAAAATTGCCAATTATTTTAAAATTTTCAATAGGGATTTCAATATCTAATTTTGGCGAATTTATTATTTTCATTCTCACTTTTATAATTTTTCCTTTGATTATACCTTCAAGAATACCTGCTTTTGTTTCAATATTTAAATTTTTCTTTTTTGAAATTGATTTTTCGTGAATAAATCTTAAAATACATCTCAGTCCATTTCCACACATTTCTGCTTCACTACCATCAGGATTGAAAATTCTCATTTTAAAGTCGCCTTTTTTAGAATCTTCAAGTAAAAGTAAACCATCGGCACCAATTCCAAATTTTCTATCACACAATTTAATTGCCAACAATTTTCTATTTTTTATTGAATTATTTCTATTATCAATAACTACAAAATCATTTCCTGAACCAACAATTTTGAAAAACTCCATGGTTTAAAATTATATTCAATTTGTTAATTTTGTCAAATTGATATATTATAAAAATATTATGAGAGCAGTTATTCAAAGAGTTAAAAAAGCGAAATTATTTATAGAAGATAAGGAAAAAGGTGAAATTGGAAAAGGATTGGTTGTTTTTTTAGGGATAGGTATTGGTGACGATGAAAGTAAAATTGATTATATTATAAAAAAAATTTTATCTTTAAGAATCTTTGAAGACGAAAATGGAAAAATGAATTATTCAGTTCTTGATATTGGAGGAGATTTAATGATTGTTTCACAGTTTACTCTTTATGGAGATTGTAGAAGAGGAAATAGACCAGATTTTACACAGGCGGAAAAAGGAGAAGTTGCTGAAAGAATTTATGATAAATTTATTGAGAAAATAAAGGAGTCAAATATAAAGATAGTTGAAGGAGAATTTGGGGCAAAAATGTGTATTGAGATTTATAATGATGGTCCCTGTACAATAATTTTAGAAAAATGAAAAGAGATTACAAAAATGAAAAAATAGTTATTGATACTTCAACATCATGGATATATATAGGTACACTTATTGATGAAGATGAGACTTATTATTATTTAAAAGATGCAGATGCTTTTGATATTTCTGAAACTTCTTTAAGTAAACAGGAATATTTAATGATGATAAAAAGAGATGGAATTGTTCCGAATAGGAAAAGTGTGAAAGTTTTAAAATCAAAAGTAGTTGGAATTTCATTGCTCAAAGATATATTGGAAAAATGATAAAATTATTTGGTGTTTTACTTGGTTTTTTTCTTGGATTTTCTGTTTATTGTTTGGTTGGATATATGTTTACAAAAAAAATGCCAATTGGTAAAAAATATAAACTTGAGTTTTTTATATTTTTCATTCTCTTTATATTAACTTTGATTCTTTATATTTACACAAAATGAAGAAAACAGACACCGGATTTCTTAAAAGAAAAAAATTCTATGAAAAGTTAATTAAAATAAAACCAGATTTTGTGGAAGTTCTTTTTCAATTATCTCATATTTATATCCTTTTAAAAGATTACAAAAAGGTCCTGAAGATTGACAAAAAAATTGGACAAATACTGAATTTAGACCCGATTTCTTATTACAATTTAGCTTGTGATTATTCATTGCTTGGAGATGTAGAAAAAGCAGAAAAAAATTTAAAAATTGCTATTTCTCTTGGATTTAATAAAAAAAAATACATTAAAAAAGATAAAGATCTTGATTTATTAAGAAAAAGCAAGAATTTCAAAGGCATTGAAAAGTTAATCAAATGAGAAGTTTTTTATATCTTTTTGCAAAATTTATAGGGTTTTTTGTTTATAATTTCTTTTTTTTAATTAAAATTAAAGGGAAAGAAAATTTTCCTAAAAAAGGAGGATTTATTATTGCTGCTAATCATTTAAGTTATCTTGATCCACCAACAATTGGTTATGTGTGTCCAAGAAAAATATACTATATGGCTAAAAGTTCTCTTTTTGATGTAAAAATTCTTTCTCCCTTAGTTAGTATATTAGGGGCAATTCCTATTGATAGAGAGAGTAAGATGCCTCTATCCTTGAGAAAAATAATAGAAATTTTAAAAAAAGGGGAAGGCGTTGTTTTTTTTCCTGAAGGAACAAGAAGTAGAGATGGTTTAATAAAAGAACCAAAACCAGGTATTGGTTTTGTTGCATTAAAAAGTAGAGTTCCTGTTATTCCATTGAGATTAAAAGGAACAGATAAAGCATTACCTATTAATAGTAAATTTATAAAATTAAAAAAAATTGAGGTGATAATTGGAAAACCACTTTACTTTGATAAAGGGAGTTATGAAGAAATAAGTAAAAGAATAATAGAGGAGATTAGAAAATTGAAATGAAAAAACTTTTTGTTGCAAAAAATGTAGGCTTCTGTTTTGGCGTTAAGAGAGCAGTTGAAACAACTGAAAAATTACTTGATGATTTGAAATCTTTATCTACAGTTGGGGACATTGTTCATAATCCACTTGTAATGGAGAAACTTAAATTAAAAGGTCTTAAAGTTTATAGTTCAATAGAAGAGGTTGAAGGAGAGCACTTTTTAATAAGGTCTCATGGTCTTTCTAAAGATCAAATAGAAAAAATAAAAAATGCAAATCTTAAAATTTATGATATGACTTGTCCATTTGTAAAAAAAATTCATTATTTGGTTGAAAATCTAAGTTATATAGGATATAATATTTTGATTGTCGGTAATAAAACTCATCCAGAAGTTTTAGGAATAAAGGGGTATGGGAAGGATATTAAAATAATAGAAAATAAAGTTGACATATTAAGATATAAATTTAAAAGAACAAGTAAAGTGGCTGTTATAAGTCAGACAACTTTAAACTTTGATTATTATTTTGATATTGTGAAAGAAATTATTAAAATGATTAAAGTAAAGGAATTGCTTATTTTAAATACTATTTGTAAAGTTACAGAAGAAAGAGAAAAAGAGAGTCTTAAGATAGCTAAATTAGTTGATGCAGTTCTTGTGCTTGGTGGGAAAAGAAGTTCAAATACCAAAAAACTTTTTAAAATCTGCCAAAAAGAATGTAAATATTGTTTTTTTGTTGAAAATTTTTTAGATTTAAGTAAAATAGAATTTAATAATTTTAACAAAGTAGGAATTATTTCAGGGACTTCAACTCCTAATTTTTTTATAGAAGAGGTAATAGAATATTTAAAAAAAATTGGATATAAGGAGGTATCCTAAATGGCAAAAAAAAATGTTAATAAAATTTTAGAGGAAAAAATAGAAAGTTTTAGACCCGGTTCATTGATTAAAGGACGTGTAGTAGAAGTTGTAAAAGATGAAGTTATTATTGATATTGGTTTTAAGTCAGAAGGTGTAGTTTTGAGAGAGGAATTTAAAAGTAAGATGAATGAAATAAAAAAAGATGAGGAAGTTTATGTAGTTATTGAATCCTTAGATCCTGATGCAAATGGACTTATACCATTGTCAAAGGAAAAAGCAGATATTATGTTACATTGGGAACAATTGGAAGAGAAATTTAAAAATAATCTCCCTGTTGAAGGTATTATATTTAAGAGAGTTAAAGGTGGATACAGAGTTGATATTGGAGTGACTGCCTTTTTACCATCTTCTCAAACAGATATTTCACTAATTAAAAATCCAAATGATTATGTAGGGATGAAAACATTTTTAAAGATTTTAAAATTTGATTCTCTGAGAAAAAATATTGTTGTTTCAAGAAAGCAGTATCTCGAAGAAGAAAAAGAAAGGCAGAAAATAGAGTATCTCAAAAGTTTGAGTAAAAATCAACTTGTCAAAGGTGTTGTAAAAAATATTGTAGATTATGGAGCCTTCATAGAAATAGAACATGAAGTTATAGGACTTCTTCATATAAATGACATGAGTTGGGGCAGAATAAGTCATCCTTCTCAACTTTTAAGTATTGGTGAAAAAATAGAGGTTGTTGTTCTTGATGTAAATTTAGACAAACAAGTCGTTTCTTTTGGATTAAAACAAAAAACACAAAATCCCTGGGATAGGGTTGAAGAAAAATATCCGGTTGGCTCAATAGTTGAGGGTAAAGTTGTTAACATTACAGATTATGGAGTATTTATTAAACTTGAAGAAGGAGTTGAAGGACTTCTTCATATATCCGAATTATCATGGACTGGAAGAATTAAACATCCATCGGAAATAGTGACGACAGGTGATACATTAAAGGTTAAAGTTATAGATATTAAAAAAGAGGAAAAAAAGATTTCTTTTAGTTTAAGACAACTTGAACCAAATCCTTGGCCTGAAATTGAAAAGAAATATCCTGTTGGAAGTGTTGTTATGGGTAAAATTTATCATATAACAGATTTTGGTGCTTTCATAGAATTAGAAAAGGGAATAGATGGGCTTTTACATATTTCAAATATTTCAGACACTCCAATTAAACATCCATCAGAGATTTTAAGAAAAGGACAAAAAATTGAAGTTATGATACTTGAAATAGATCCGGAAAATAGAAAAATTTCTTTAGGTCTTAAACAATTAGGCGAAGGTTTTAAGGACAAAAAAGGAGGGTAGATGAGAGTAATAATAATGGAGAATTACGAAGAGATGAGTAAAGAGGCTGCAAAAATAGTTAAAGATTTGATACAAAAAAGGTAAATTGTGTTTTAGGGCTTGCAACTGGTAGTACTCCTGTTGGATTGTATAAAGAACTTATAAGAATGCATAAAGAAGAGGGACTTGATTTTTCTCAAGTTATTACATTTAACCTTGATGAATACTATGGACTTTCTCCAGAACATCCTCAGAGCTATAGATATTTTATGGATGTTAATTTATTCAATCATATAAATATAAAAAAAGAGAACACGAATGTTCCAGATGGAAAAATTCCTATTGAGCAAATAGAAGAATATTGTAAAAATTATGAAGATATGATTAAAAAAGCAGGTGGTATTGATTTACAAATTGTTGGAATTGGCAGAGATGGGCATATTGGTTTTAATGAACCAGGTTCTCCCCTTTATTCCAGAACAAGGCTTGTTGCTCTTGATGAACAAACAATCAAAGACAATTCACGATTTTTTGAGAGAATTGAAGATGTTCCAAGATTTGCTATTACAATGGGGGTCGGAACTATACTTGAAGCAAAAGAAATCCTATTTCTTGCAAATGGAGAGAAAAAGGCAGAAATTGTTGCAAAAGCAATTGAAGGGCCTATAACTTCCCAGATTTCTGCTACCGTATTACAATTACATCCAAAAGTAACTGTTATTTTAGATGAAGAGGCAGCAAGTAAGTTAAAAAGGAAAGAATATTATAAATTTGTTAGTGAAGCAGAAGAAAAGATTGGATTAAGATTATTTTAAGAATGGATAAAATACAAGAATTTATTGAAAAAGTTAAAGGATTAGATAAGAAAGTTGTTTTTCCAGAAGGAGAGGATGAAAGAATTTTATTATCTGCTTGTGAATTATTGAAAGAAAAAATAGTAACTCCTATTCTTATTGGGGAAAAAGAAAAAATTTATGAAATTGGGAAAAATATTGGTATTACAAATCTTTCGCAAATTGAGATAATTGAACCTGAAAGATCAGAAATTTTTAGTACTCTTGTAGAAAGATATTGTGAAAAAAGGAAAAATGTAAATAAAAATATTGCAGAAAAAATAGTAAAGAGACCTCTTATTTTTGGTGGTTTACTTGTTGATATGGGTATTTGCGATTCTATGGTTGCAGGTGCAGCAAATACAACAGCAAATGTCATTCAAGCAGCAGCATTAACAGTTGGATATTTTGAAGGTATAAAAACAGTATCAAGTTTTTTTATGATGGTTTTACCTGATGGGAAAATTTATTTTTTTGCAGATTGTGCAGTTAATATCCTACCAGATGAAAAACAACTTGCAGAAATAGGGATAACAACGGGAATAAATTATGAAAAATTAATAGGAACTAAACCCAAAATTGCTTTCCTATCTTTTTCAACAAAGGGTTCAGCTTCCCATCCATTAGTAGAGAAAGTTCAAAATGCAGTAAAAATAGCAAAGGAAAAGAATAGGGAATTTGATATTGATGGGGAATTACAGGTTGATTCAGCAATAAATGAAGATGTGGCGAGAAGAAAAATAAAGGAATTTTCTCCTGTTGCAGGTAAAGCAAATGTTTTAATTTTTCCTGATTTAAATTCAGGTAATATTGCTTATAAAATAACTCAATATTTAGCAAATGCTCAGGCATATAAACCTATTCTTCAAGGTTTTGCAAAGCCAGTGAGCGATTTGTCAAGAGGAGCAAAAGTAAAAGACATAATTGTTACAACCGTGATTACTTGTTTAATGAATTAGAGGGAGGTAATATGAAAATATTAATTTATGAGGATCAAAACTGGGTTAATCTTACACCTATTTCCTATTTAAAAGCAGTTTTTGAATTAAGGTGCGGTTTAAATTCACTCTTAGAAAAAATTATCTCTATCTTACCCGAAGGAGAAGTAATTTTATTTGTGAGAGATTATTTGAAAGACCTTTGCAAGAAAAAGTTTAATTATAAAGTAAATGAAGATGAATTTTTGAAAGATGATGTTTTAGTTATAAATGGAAGATGGTTAATTGATAGAGAAATTGAAATAGATTTAAAAGAAGAGAAGTTATATATAAAGGGTGATGAAATTGTATATGGTTTGTTGAAGAAAGAGAATGTTAATAAATATTGGAATGGTAATATAAATGAGTTTTTGAAAAATCTATTAGTCAATTTAAAAACAGAAAAAACTGATTTTACTATCATTAAATATCCATGGGATTTAGTAAATTATAACTCAAAATTATTAAAATTTGAATTTAAAAAAAGAAATAAAACAGGAATTTTTGGAAAATTTTCTGATAAAGCATGTATTTATGGTTCTGAAAATAATGTTTATATTTCTCCAACTTCAGAAATTTATCCTTCCGTAGTAATTGATGTAACAGAAGGTCCTGTATACATAGATGAACAAGTAAAAATTTTTCCTTTCTCAGTAATTATTGGTCCCACATATATAGGCGAAAAAACACAGATTATGCCAGGAGCAAAAATAAGAGAGGGAAATAGTTTTGGCCCTGTGTGTAGAATTGGTGGAGAAGTTGAGGAAAGCATTTTTCATTCTTTTTCCAATAAATATCACGATGGTTTTATAGGACATAGTTATGTTGGAGAATTTGTAAATCTTGGTGCTTTAACAACAAATAGTGATTTGAAAAATGATTATTCAAATGTAACTGTATTTTTAAATGGGAAACCAGTAGATACTGGACATTTGAAAGTAGGTTCTTTCATTGGAGATCATACGAAAACAAGCATCGGAACGCTTTTCAATACTGGAACAATCGTTGGCATTATGTGTAACATAACAGCAAATAATATTCTTCCTAAATATTTCCCTTCTTTTATCTGGTATGTAAATGGGAAATTTATGAAAGGTTACGGACTTGAATCCTTTTTAGAAACAGTAAAAATTTCAATGGAACGAAGAGATAGAATTCTTTTACAGGAAGAAGAAGTGGTAATTAGAAAAGTTTATGAGATGACAGAAACAGAAAGAAAAACTTATATTGAAAAAAGTAGAAAAATTTCAAAATAGGAGGGAAAATGAATGATATTGAAATAATTGAAAGGTATAACAGCAGTTAAAAATGGAAAGTCATTTGATACAAGTATGGGATTAACACCTCTTGAAGGTTTAATAATGGGAACAAGATCTGGTGACATAGACCCCGGAGTTGTTCTTTATTTTTTAGAGAGATTGAATTTAAAAGTTTCTGAAGTAAGTGAAATATTAAATAAAAAAAGTGGTTTACTTGGAATTTCTGAAATTTCAAATGATTTTAGAAATTTATTGCCGCTTTATAATATAGATGAAAAGGTTACTTTAGCAATTGATATGTTTTGCTATAGGTTAAAAAAATATATTGGTAGTTATATGGCTGTGCTTGGCAAAGTTGATGCAATAATTTTTACAGGTGGTATTGGAGAAAATGTTCCTCTCGTGAGAGAAAAATCTCTTGATAATATGGAACTTTTTGGAATTATTTTAGATTTAGAAAAAAATAAAGAAATTATTGGGAAGGAAGGAGAAATAAGCAAAGAATCTTCAAATGTTAAAGTTTTTGTTATCCCTACAAATGAAGAATTAAGAATTGCTTTTGATACATATCAATTAATTGTAGAATCAGGGTCCAGTCAATAAGACAAATGTAATTACATATTTCTCATTAATTGAATAAGAAAAGATGATTTCATAATTTTCTATTCCTTTTAATAAAAATGGTTTGTCCTTATTCCATCCAATTCTTATGTCTTTAAAGAGTAATTTTTTTTGAATTCTTTCTGGTAGCGCTTTCCATATGGATTCTTTGAAAGAAAAAGAAATACACAATTTTATAATATTTCCTTTTAATAATTCAAGTTCATCACTAAAAAAGATTTTTTTAAGAAACTTTTCTTTATATTTTTCATATGCTTTTTTAAACCTTTCAATTTCAATTATATCAATCCCTGTGTAAATTTTCATTTTTTAAAAAATTTAAAACTCTCTTCTTTATAAAAGGGAAGAAAAATCTCAATGTTAAATGAGTTGATGGATACCATAAAATTTTTGTATTTTTTAATATCTTTTTCACTTCTAAAGCACAATAAAATGGAACTATCATATCAAAAATCCCATTTATCATCAATATTTTTCTATCTCTCAGAATATTTAAATATGTAATCGGCTCGTAGAGAAAACACTTCTTTGGAAGATTTAAAATTTCATCGTAAAGATTATTTTTTATTAGATTTTTGTAAACTTTGTGCATTTTTCTACATACAATTCTATTACAATCCTTTTTTAACTTAAAACGAAGTAAACTTCTCCATGTAATAAACTCTAAATTAACTCCAGAAGCAATAAAAATAGATTTTTTGATATCTTTCTCTAATGCAGTTACAATAAAACCGATTACTCCGCCAAAACTGATTCCTAAAAGATTTATATCTTTTATTTTTAACTTGTCCTTTGCATATTTGACAATCCCTCTAATTTCTCCAATTTTTTCTTTAAAATATTCAAAAAAAATATGGTCTTCTTTATCTAAATTTCCATCATTTAAAATGTAAATACATATTCCAATATTGTTTTTCATTAAATATTTAAAATTTTTGAGGAGAAAATTTTTTGACTTATCGTTAAATCCTGCGCCAGGTAAAACAATTAAAAGAGAAGTACAATTAGTAGGAATAAATAAAATGCCAGTTTTTCTAATTTCATTAAATATGTAAACTTTTTTTATCTGATTTTCTAACTCAAATTCTTCTTTTGTAATTTTGTAAATTTTTTTATACAAATTTATTAAATTTTCCATCTTTTAAATTTTACATTTTTTTACTCAAGTTTTAAACTATAAATATGGAAAGAAATACACTTGAATTACCTCTTCATTACGGAGCAGCACCAAAATACCTTTTTGAAAGACAGAAAGAAATACTTTTTGAAATAGGGAAAATAATAATTTTTGAGTTTGGAACAGAAGAGTTTTTGAAACGACTATCAGATCCTTTTTATTTTCAAATACTTGGCTGTATTTCAGGTTTTGACTGGCATTCATCAGGTGTTACAACAACAGTATGTCATGCTTTAAAAGAAGTTTTTAACAAAAATCCAGAATATGGTCTATTTATTTTTGGGGGAAAAGGAAAAAATGGACTTTTAACCTTACAGGAGATAGAAAATAATAAATTTATTAGGGAAAAAGAAAACTATATGTTTATTTCAAAATTAACAAGTAGAGTAGATAACAACTGTGTTCAGGACGGGTATCGTCTATATCATCATACTCTCTTTATTGATAAAAACGGAAATTGGGCAGTAATACAACAAGGAATGAATTCAAATATAAGGTATGCCAGAAGATATCATTGGTTCAATAAAACAACAAATTCACAAGAAAAAAGATTTATTATTGAGCCACATTCAGGAATTATCTCTGCAAGAAAAGAAAAATATGTTTTGAATTTAGTTGATAAGAAAAGTGAAAAACTTCAGAAAGATTTAATTGAATGTTTAAAAAATGAAAATCCTGATAAATTAATAAAAGAAATTGAGAGTATTCAAAGAGATCTTAATTCAATTTTTAATACAGGCAAAAAACTTTGGCTTCCTTCTTATCATTATGTAGAAAGCAAATTTGATATAAAAAGATTGTACAAAAACTTCTGCAAATTAAAAGAAAAAGAATTAAATTCTTTTTCAGATATCATCTTAACAGAAAATATAGGAATAAAAACATTGAGAGCATTATGTTTGATATCAGAAGTTATTTATGGAAATTCTCCTTCGTTTATTGATCCTGCTAAATTTTCTTTTGCTTTTGGAGGCAAAGATGGTCATCCATATCCACTTGATATTGAAAATTATGATAAAACAATAAATTTCTTGAAAAATATAATTGATAAGGCAAAAATAAAAGATAGAGAAAAGATTGAAATTTTAAAAAAATTAAGTCATCTAATATAGATAGAAGTAAGAAGGAGGTAAGTATGGCTAAAAGTAAGAATCCAAAAGAAAGAATAGAGGAACTTGTAAAACTTATTGAGTATTACAATTATATGTATTATGTTGAAAATAATCCAGTTATAAGTGACTACGAATATGACCAATTATATAAAGAACTTGTTGAACTTGAAGAAAAATATCCAGAGTATAAATTACCAAATTCACCAACTCAAAGAGTAGGAGGCCAGGTACTTGAAGAATTTAAAACAGTAGAACATAAAATTCCAATGCTAAGTATGGATAATACATATTCTCCAGAAGAGTTGATTGAATTTGATGAAAGAGTTAAAAGAATGGCTGATGTTAAAAATGTTGACTATGTTGTTGAACTTAAATTTGATGGTGTTGCTGTTTCCTTATATTATGAAAATGCTCAGTTTATTCTTGGAGTTACAAGAGGAGATGGGTTTAGGGGAGACGATATTACAGAAAATTTAAAAACAGTAAAAACATTACCATTAACAATTAAATATAATGAACCTATAGAGGTTAGAGGAGAAGTTTATATGCGAAAAGATGATTTTGAAAAATTGAATAAGGAAAGAAAAGAAAAAGGAGAGGTTTTATTTGCAAATCCAAGAAATGCTACTGCTGGTTCATTAAAACTCCTTGACCCTAAGATTGTTGCTCAGAGAAATCTTCAGATCTTTATATATCAGGGTTTTTTGAATAATGGACCAAAGACACACTGGGAAGTTTTAAATTTTCTTAAAGAAATTGGTTTTCCTGTTAATCCTTATAGAAAACTTTGTAAAAATATAAATGAAGTTATTGAATATTGTAATCAATGGCAGGAGAAAAGATTTTCTTTACCTTATAATATTGATGGAATGGTTGTTAAAGTAAATTCTCTTGATTTACAGAGAACCTTAGGAACTACTACCAAAAGTCCGAGATGGGCAGTTGCTTATAAATTTCCACCTGAGCAGGTTTCAACAATTATAAAGGATGTAATAGTTCAGGTGGGTAGGACTGGAACATTAACACCTGTTGCAATACTTGAGCCAGTTGTTGTAAGTGGAACCACTGTTTCAAGGGCTACGCTTCATAATTTTGATGAAATTAAAAGGCTTGGTGTAAAAATAGGAGATAGGGTTTTTGTTGAGAAAAGTGGAGAAATAATTCCTAAAGTTGTAAAAGTAATTCCTGAAGCAAGGACAGGAAAAGAGAAGGATATTCCTATTCCAGAATTTTGTCCTGTATGTGGAAGTAAAGTGGTAAAGGATGTTGAGGAAGTTGCAATAAGGTGTCCTAATATAAGATGTCCTGCACAGGTAAAAGAAAGAATTATCCATTTTGCTTCAAGAGATGCGATGGATATAGAGGGTCTTGGAGAAAAATGGGTTAATATATTTGTAGACAAAGGGCTTCTTTCAGATTACGGAGACATTTATTATCTTAAATATGCCGACTTAATAAATATAGAAAGAATGGGAGACAAATCTGTTAGAAATTTACTTGAAGCAATTGAAAAAAGTAAAACAAGACCTTTTGCAAATCTTATATATGCTCTTGGAATAAGATATATTGGAGTCCATGCAAGTGAAATTCTTGCTGATGAATTTAACTCTATAGATGAAATTAAAAATGCAACTATTGAAAGATTATCTTCTATTCCTGAAATAGGACCTACAATGGCAGAAAGTATAGTTGAATTCTTTTCAAATGAAGAGAATCTTAAGGTTATTGAGAAATTGAGAAAAGCAGGCGTAAAAATGGAAAAAGAAAAAAAAGAAGAAAGGAAAGATGTATTATCAGGTTTAACCTTTGTAATTACAGGGACATTAGAAAATTATTCAAGAGATCAGATACAGGATTATATTAAAAAACTGGGAGGAAAAGTAACAAATTCTGTTTCAAAAAAGACAGATTATCTTATTTGTGGTAGAGAACCAGGATCAAAATTACAGAAAGCACAGCAACTTGGAATAAAAATTATTTCAGAGGAAGAATTTGAACAACTTGTAAAAGAAAGGATGAATAAGTGAGATTTGAGCAATTAATAGATAAATTTATTGACCATATACTTATAGAAAAAAATCTCTCACATAATACAGCAACTGCATACAAAAATGATCTTTATAAATTTAAAAATTTCATAGAAGAAAAAAGAATAAATTTTAATAAGATTGATTTTGAAAATTTCACTTCTTTTATAATATTTTTGAAAAGAAAAAACTACTCCTCAACAAGTATAGTAAGAATAATATCTGGAGTGAGAAACTTTTATAAATTTCTTTTAGCAAGGGGATTGGTTAAAAATACGGAAATAAATATTGAAAGTCCTAAAATAGAAAAGAAATTGCCTGAAGTTTTAACAGAAGAAGAAGTTGCAAAATTGTTAAATCTGAATAAAGTTTCAAGAAAACATTTAAGAAATTTAGCAATTCTTGAATTATTTTACAGTTCTGGTTTAAGAATTTCCGAACTTTGTAATCTGAAAATAAGCGATATTGATTTAGATAGTGGTTTTATAAAAGTTAAAGGGAAAGGTAATAGAGAAAGAATATGTATTTTAAATAGAGAAACTGTAGAAGTTTTGAAGCAATATTTAAGAGAAAGAAGAGGGATTGATGAGCATTTATTTCTCAATAACCAAAATAAAAAAATTTCAAGACAGAGTGTTTGGAAGATAGTAAAGAAATATGCAAAATATGCTGGAATTGAAAAAAATGTTAAACCGCATACATTAAGACATACTTTTGCTACTCATTTACTTGAAAGGGGATTAGATTTAAGAATTGTTCAAGAATTACTCGGACATAAATCAATAGCAACTACAGAAATATATACTCATCTTAATAGAAAAAAAATAAAAGAAATATATAAAAAATATCATCCCCGTCCTTAATGCACTTTGTAGTTGTTATTGAAAAGATAGAGAGATACCAGTTTAGCATCTTATCAAGAGAAAGAAAGTTTTTAAGGAAGTCTTGACAGAAGGGAAAATATTGGGTAAAATTATATTGTCTCTGGCAACCATAGCGGGAGGGCAACACCCGTTCCCATCCCGAACACGGTCGTTAAGCGTCCCGACGCCGATGGTACTGCCTTCGAGAGGAGGTGGGAGAGTAGGTGTTGCCAGAGACATTTTTGTTTTAAAAATGGAAGAAATAAAAACTCTTAAAAAACTATATAAAAATTTAATGCCTCAAATAGAAAAAAAATTAAAAGAATTTAAAAAAAATAAAAATGACGAAGAAATTTTTGCTGAATTATGTTTTTGTCTTTTAACCCCTCAATCAAAAGCAGAAATTTGCTGGCAGTCAATAGAAATATTAAAAAATCAAAATTTGCTTTTTTCTGGAACAGAAAAACAGATTATTGAAAAATTAAAAAAAGTTAGATTTAACAAAAAAAAGGCGAAATATATAATTCAAGCGAGAAAAAAATTTTTCCAAGAAAATTTAAAAGATTATATAAAAAATACTAAAGACATAGATATCCTTAGAAAATTTCTTATTAAAAACATAAAAGGTTTTGGAATGAAAGAAGCAAGCCATTTTTTAAGGAATATAGGACTTGGAGATAATATTGCAATTCTTGATAGACATATTTTAAAAAATTTGAAAATTTATAATGTTATAAAAGAAATTCCTAAAAGTTTATCTTACAAAAGATATATTGAGATTGAAAAAAAGTTTATTGAATTTGCAAAAGAAATTGGAATTAAGCCTGCTGAACTTGATTTACTTTTATGGGCGAAAGAAACTGGTTTTGTTTTTAAATAAAATTTATCTTAAAAATTGCCTATCAAGAAAACTTTCTGATAATTCTATTATTATTGGTCTTCCATGAGGGCAAACAAAAGGATTTTTACATTTTGCCAGTTTTTCAATTATATATTTTGCTTCCTGTTCTGTAATTTTTTCTCCTGCCATAATTGAGATTCTACAGGCTCTTTTTGAAATTTCCTCTTTGTCATACTTTTTTATATCATTTTCATCTAAAATATTTCTCACTGCAAACTCAATATTTCTTATCAACAAAGGGTATCCATGTATCGCTATTTTATTTTCACTCCATCTCGTCGTAAGAAAACCATATTTTTCTAAAATTTTTTCTGTTTTTTCCCAGATCATCATTTCTTCATAATTTAACTCAATAATGATTGGAGTTAAAAGTCGTTGAATTTGAATTTCTCCTTTTTCAATTTGCTCAATAAAGATTTCATAATTAATTCTTTCCATTGCAGCATGCTGGTCAATCATTAATAAGGAATCATCTGTTTGAAAAATTAAATATTTAGACTTAAATACGCCAATAAAATCACTTTTTATTAATTTTTCCCTTAAAATTTTTTCTGTTTTATTCTCTTCAAACAATTCATAAATATCTTTTTCTTCAAATTTTTCAGTCTGAAAGATTAAATTATTTCCCTCCTTTATTATTTCCTTTCCTATTATTTCTTCTTTTTGTTTTTGGTATTTCTTTTCTATTTCAACTTTTTTGGCCTTTCCTTTTTCCAAAATTTCATTAATTGTATCCACTATTTTTTTTGCTATTTGATTTTCATCTTTAATCTTTACTTCTCTCTTTGTAGGATGGATATTAACATCTATGTTTTGATTTGGGAGTTTTAGATAGATGGAAAATACAGGAAAAAATTCAGATGAAAAAAATGACTGATAAAAATTATTTATTGCAGAGGAAAGTATAAAATTATAGACAGGTCTTCTATTTATAAATATAAACTGCATATTTTTCTGAGTTCTTTTTAAATTAATATCTCCTGTAATTATTTCAACTTCAATATCTTCAAATTCTTTTTTTTCGTATAAGAGATATTTCTCATCAAGATTTAAAATTTTGCAAAATCTTTTCAAATAATTTTCAGATGGTGCCAAATTTAAAATTATTCTATTTTCATTTTCAAATGTAAAATTTATTTCTGGAAAACCAATTGCGTATTGAACAAAAATATTAAAAATTTTTCTAAATTCAGTAATATCAGATTTTAAAAATTTTCTTCTTGCTGGTATGTTAAAAAATAATTCTCTCACTTCTACAATTGTTCCCTTATACATAGCACATTCTCTTATACTTAATTTTTTCCCGCCTCTTATATGAATTTCTTTACCAATATCACTTGTCTCTGGCTTACTTCTCAGAATCACATCAGAAACTGCACCAATACTATAAAGTGCTTCTCCTCGGAATCCGAGAGTTTTTATATTATAAAGGTCTTCTTTCTGTCTTATTTTACTTGTTGAGTATCTTTCAAATATCTTTTCTATATCATCTGCTTCTATTCCTTCTCCATCATCTTTAACAGTTATAAGTCTCTTCCCTGAATTTTCAATTTTAATTTCAATTTTTTTGCAATTTGCATCAATTGAATTTTCAATAAGTTCTTTTAAAACAGAGGCAGGACTCTCTACAACTTCTCCACCTGCTATTTTACTTATAACTTCTTCTGGCAAAAAATTAACCTTTCCCATTTATTTTTTCTTTGATTTCTTTAAGTTTTAAAAGTGCATCAATAGGCGTTATTGTTTCAATTTTGATATTTTTTATTTGCTCTTTTAGTGATTCAAGTTTTTTAATCTCTTCCTTTAATTCTTTAATCTTATTTTTCTCTTCAAAAGTGAAAAGAGATGGATGTTCAATTTCAACTTCTCCAATAATTTTATCTTTTATAGTCCCTTCAAGCTCAAGTTTCGTAAGAATTTCATCTGCTCTCTTAATAACATTTTCAGGAATACCGGCAAGTTTAGCTACATAAATTCCATAACTTTCATCTGTTGCACCCTCCATAATTTTATGAAGAAAGATTATTTCATCTCCATATTTCTTTACCGCTACATTATAATTTTTTACTCCTTTATATTTCCCAAGTGCTGTTATTTCATGAAAATGAGTTGCAAAAAGTGTTCTTACTTTTTTTCTTTGTAAATATTCTGCAACACTCCATGCAAGAGAAAAACCATCATATGTACTTGTTCCTCTTCCTATTTCATCTATCACAATTAAACTTCTTTCACTTAAATTATTCAATATTTCTGCTGTTTCAGACATTTCTACCATAAAAGTGCTATAACCTCTTGTTAATTCATCCTGTGCTCCAATCCTTGTAAAGATTTTATCTACATATCCAATTTTCCCATATTTTGCAGGTATAAAACAACCAATTTGTGCAAGTAAAACTATCAAAGCAACCTGTCTTATATAGGTTGATTTTCCAGCCATATTTGGACCTGTTATAATTAAAAGGTGGTTTTCTGAACAATCTAATAATGTATCATTTGGAATAAAGTTATCAACAAATCTTTCTACTATTGGATGTCTTCCTTCTTTTATTTCAATTGTTGTGCTTTTATCAACAATTGGTTTTGTATAGTTATTCTCAATTGCAAGTTCAGAAAATGAGAGTAAAACATCTAATTTTGCAATAGTTTGGTTCATTAGATTAATTTTATGTGAATTTTTCAATATTTCCTTTTTAATTTTTTCTAAAATTTCATTCTCAATACTTATTATTTTTTCTTCTGCTGATAATATATCCTGTTCAAATTCTTTTAATTTCATAGTTGTAAACCTTTCAGCATTTACAAGAGTTTGTTTTCTTATATAGTCAGGTGGAACAAATTTTAAATTTGCCTTTGTAATTTCAATATAATATCCAAAAACTTTATTAAAACCAATTTTTAAAGAATTTATTCCTGTCCTTTCAATCTCTTCTTTTTGATACTTTGCTAAATAACTCTCACTGTTTTCTTTTATTTCTCTTAATCTATCAATTTCATTATTAAACCCTTTTTTTATAATCTTTCCTTCAAAATTAACAGATGGTATATTTTCGTCAATTGCTTGGTTGAGCAAATCTCTTAAATCAGGAATATCTTCAATTTCAAAATAATCAAATATTTCAAAAATATCTTTTATAGTTTCAATAATTTTTTCTACTTTATTTGCAAGTTTTTTTATTTCTATAATATCCTTTACAGAACCATAACCATAACTTATTTTTGTCAACGACTTTTCTGTATCCTTTATATCTGAAAGGATATTTTTCAAGTTTTCTCTTAAATTTTTGTTTTTTATAAAATATTCAACAATATTTAGTCGTTTTTCTATCTCTTTTATATCTGTTAAAGGATGTAAAACCCAGTATTTTAAAAGCCTTTTTCCAAGTGGTGTGTTGGTTTTATCAATAATTTTTATAAGTTGATCAATTTCAAGTCCCTTTAAAGCAGAAGGTGAAATGTGAACAAATTCATCGCTTTTATATAAAGAAATTCTATCAAGATGGAAAAGGTCACTTTTATTTGTCTCTCTCAAATAATCAATTAATGGACCTATTGACATTTGAGAATACTGTAAATTTTCAATACCAAAACCACTTAAACTATTTACTTTAAAAGTATCAAGTATATTTTTTCTTGAAATTTCGTAATTAAAGTGCCAATCATCAACTTCAGTTAGTGTTATATTTTTAAGTTTTAAAAGAGGATTTGAAAACAATTCATTTATTTTTTCTTTTTTAGTTGATGGATAGATAACTTCATAAACTGGTAATTTATAGATAATCTCAATTATTTTAATTTTATCATCACTTTGATTTGTATATATCACACAGCCACCACTTTCTATAAAAGAATAACCAAAATTGTTTTCATCTATATATAAAGAAAAAAGATACTTTGCATCAGGATTTGTTTCATCAATATACGTCCCAGCAGTTAAGACCCTTATTACATCCCTTTTTACAATTCCTTTTGCTTTTTTTGGATCTTCGACCTGTTCACATATTGCAACTTTATACCCATTTTTTATTAATTTAGAAATATAATTGTCTGCAGCATGATATGGAACACCACACATAGGGATTTTTCCACTTTTTCCAGCAGATTTTGATGTTAAAACAAGGTCAAGAATTTTTGAGGCAATTTTCGCATCTTCATAAAACATCTCATAAAAATCACCAAGACGAAAAAATAAAAGACAATCAGGATAATTTTTTTTTATATTATGATACTGGTGTAGCATTGGGGTATAATTTTCCATTTTTATTTCATTTTTCTTCTAATTTTTCAATTTTGATTTTTTGTAAATTTCTAAATTCTGTTTCAAATTTATCAAGTAAATTTTTTGCTTCCTCAAAGTTTGAATTTGTATATTTCAACTGTTTAAACGACTTTTCAAAAGAATCTTTTAAATTATCAAAAATTTTACCCATTCCTTCAAATGCCTTCAATATATACTCAGCATTTTTCTCTATAATTTTACCTTTTAAACCAAGTAGAATTATATTTAAATATGCAAATAGACTTTGTGGCGAGACAGGTAAAACTCTCTTTTTAGACCACGAATAATTGAAAATTGAAGTTCCATCTTTATCTTCACTTATCAATAAACTATAAAAAATTGGTTCACTTGGAATATACATAAAAGCAAAATTAAAAGACCCTCTTTCTGGTTGGATATATTTTGAAATTTTTTCTATATGCTCTTTTACTGCTTTTATAAATTCCTGCTTATTTTTTTCATACTCTTCTTCTTTTGAATTTATCATTTTTTTATAAGACATGACAGGAAATTTAGCATCAATTGGAATAAATTTGTTTTCAATAAATATTGCAGCATCAACTGTATTACCAGGAGAGATAAAGTACTGTAATTCATATACTTCTTTTGGTAATATATTTTTCAACATATTTTCAAGAATCTGCTCTCCAATATCTCCACCAAGTTTTGGACTTGTCAAAGCAATCTTTAATTCTTCGTTTATTTTTCTTAACTCCTCTGCTGTTTTACTTAGTTGGCCAACTCTCAAATTTAAATCTGTTATTAATCCTGTCGTATCAGCAAATCTTTTATTCAATTGTTCAAGTTTTGAATCAAGATTTGAAGTAAGATGAGTTGTGGTTGAATTTATTGAATTTGTTAAATTTTTTACAGTATCTGTTAATGTTTGGTGAAGTTGAAGTCTTAAATTTTCCATTCTTTGCTGTAAATTTGTATCTGTTGTTCCAAGAGTAGAAATTGTTTTGTTTACCTGATCAAGTATTAGCATTTCTGTATTTTTTAAAATATTTGTTATCTCTTGGTTTAAAAGATGCCTTGTATTTAAAAGTGTTTCAGACAATTCCTTAGAAAAACTATGAATCTTTTCCTTTATTTCATCCTGCTTTAAAATAATGTCTTTTGTATTTGGTTCCCTTTTAAACACTAAAAGTAGTATAATAATTAAAAGCAAGACAAAGTTCGAAGTTAATAATAGTTGCATATTTTAATTATATACAAACAATGATTAAAAATCAAAATTTCAAATGAAAAAATGCCTTCTTATGTAAAGATTAAATCAGAAAAGAAAATACATAACTGGTATCCTGGGAAAAGGGAATGTGTATCAGAGAGAGTACTTTTAAATCCTTATATTGGATGTGAAGTTGGTTGTTTTTTTTGTTATGCTTTAAGTTATCCAGGTAATTTTCAAAGAGCAAGGAAAGAAAAGATTATCTTTGTTTATGAAAATTTTGTTGAAAATTTAGAAGAACAGATTGAAAGGATAGACATTGCTTTCTGTGGTTATCTTTCACCTGTTACAGAGCCATTTCAGTCAATTGAAAGTATTTATCATCTTACTGAAAGAACGATTGATTTGTTTATTAAAAAAAATATTCCCATTGAGTTTGTGACAAAAGAAAAAATTCCAGATAGTATAATTGAAAAAATAAAAACAAATTTCCATTCATTTGGTCAAATTACCATATTAACACCTTATGAAGAATTGAGGCAAAAATTAATGAAAAAGGGAGCAAAGACCGATCAACTTTTCAAAAATATTGAAAATTTATCTAAAAAAGGAATTTATTGTGTTTGTAGAATTGACCCAATAATACCATTTATAACAGATAATAAAAAAGATTTAACTTTACTTATTAAAAAAGCACTTGACATAGGAGCAAAACATATCGTTGCAAGTATTATGGATATACCAATTGCAATAAAGAACGATATTTTAAATTATATTCAATCTGAATTTGGAACTGAAATAAGACAAAAAATAGAAAAACTTTATTGTGAAAAGATTGGAATGTGGTTGCATGCAGATATAAATTATAGAAAAGATATTTTTTCATTTTTAAGGGAGACATGTGATAAATTTAAAATTACTTTCGCATTATGTATGGAATATGAGAAAAAAAATGGTAAAATAATAGGTTTAAATAAAGAATTTATGAGCAGTAAAAATTGCGAAGGGATAGATATACCTATTTATTTCAGAAAGGGTAATAAATTTTTGCCATTTACATGTAAAGGTGATTGTCTTAAATGTAAAGATGCAGAATGTGGAATTATAGAACTTGCACAAGGTAACAAAGAAGACAATTTTTTCGGATGGGATTATTATGATTATTTAAAGTGGAGCAAAATTCATAAAACAAAGGGACATTTATGAAAATTATACTTGCTACAAAATCTGAAAGACGGAAAGAACTATTTAAAAAAATATGTAAAGAATTTGATGTAATTGAAAGTAATTTTGATGAAGAGAGTGTAAGTGAAAAAGATCCTGTAAAATATGCTATTGTTTGTGCTATTAAAAAGGCAGAATTAGTTGCAAGAGAAAATCCTGATAAAATTGTTATAGGAGCTGATACAGTTGTCAATTTAAACGATGAAATTATAGGAAAGCCAAAAGATTATGAAGAAGCAAAACAAATATTAAAAAAATTATCAGGGACAAAGCATAGAGTGATAACAGGTATTGCAATTTATAGAAAAGACCAAGAGAAACTTTTGACTGATTGTGAAATTAGTTATGTAAAATTTAAAAAATTAACTGAACAGGAGATAGAAGAATATTTGAAAAAGGGTGATTTTTTTGATAAAGCAGGTGCTTATGCAATACAGGATGTTAAAGATGATTTTGTTGAAGAGATAGAAGGTGATTTTGATAATATTGTAGGATTGCCAACTGAAAAACTAAAAAAATTACTTGATAGGTTTTTTTCAGAAGAAATATCTGTTGAGATATATGATTTTGCTTTTCCAAACAATTGGGGAATTGGAAGATATGGTAATTTTGTAATATTTGTTCCAGGCGGAATTGTTGGAGATAGGTTAAAAGTTAGAGTTTCTAAAGAATTAAAAAATTATTCTTTTGGTGAAATTATAGAGATTGAGAAAGAATCTGAATTTAGGGTAAATCCTGAATGTGAACATTTTGGTTTATGTGGTGGTTGTTCTTTCCAAAATTTATTGTATGAAAAACAATTAGAACTTAAAAAGGAATATTTTTTAAGTTGTATGAAGAAAATTGGACAGTTTGAACAGGAATTGGAAGTAGATGACATTTTTAAATCTCCTTCAATCTTTTATTATAGAAATAAAATGGAGTTTGCATTTGGACTTGAAAATGGCAGAATTGTTGTTGGATTGAGGGAAAGAAGTTTACCATATAAGAAATATAAAAAGAGTGTGGTCCCTTTAAAAAAATGTTTAATTTTTAGTCAAAAAATTGAAAAGATTTTTTCAGTAGTTAGAGATTATTTTAATTCAATAAAATTACAGCCATATGATCCATTTACAAAAAAGGGTGTTTTAAGACATCTTGTAGTAAAAGAGAGCAAAAATAAAAATCACTTGATGATAATTATTGTGACAAAAAGTGGAATTGATTTAGATTTAAGTAAGTTAGTTGATTTACTAATAAAACAGGTTAAGGAAATAAATAGTATATACTGGGTTGAAAATGACCAAATTTCTGATGTTGTGGCTTATGAAAGAAAAAAATTAATATATGGACAACCTTATATTGAAGAAATTCTTAATAATTTAGTTTTCAGAATATATCCAGATACTTTCTTTCAACCAAATACAAATGCAGCAGAGATTTTATATCAAAAAATTTTTGAAAATATTAATGCTGGAAGCAAAGTAATTGGTTTATATTGTGGAACAGGTCCTATTGAAATATATGTTTCAAAAAAGGCAAAAGAAGTAATTGGCGTTGACTGGGAGATTTCTAATATTCAAACTGCAGATGAGAACTGTAGAGAAAATGATATTAATAATTGTAATTTTTTCGCTGAGAGAGTTGAGAAATTTTTAAATAAAAAAGAAATTTTAATAAACTGTGATTATCTAATAGTTGATCCTCCAAGAAGTGGATTAAGTTCAAAAATCATAAATAAAATATCAAAGAATAGAATCCCTAATATTATCTATGTCTCCTGTAATCCTTCAACACTTGCAAGGGATTTAAAAGGATTTAAAGAAAATGGATATTCAGTAAAAAAAGCATATTTATTTGATTTTTTCCCACATACAACCCATTTAGAATCTTTAACTATCCTTGAATATAAATTTTAAAATTTTTGACTTAATAAAACTTGAAATATCTATGTAGCATTTCCAATAAAAAAAGAAAAATGCAAGGGAAGTATGCTGTTTTATTATGGTAATTATTATGTGTGGGTGAAAAATTGAGAATTTAAGAAAAGGGAAATAATAGAGAGAAAAAGATTATAAGAGTAATTCGTTAGGAAATGGTTAAGATTTTTTAAAGGTTATATTATTTGGTTGGTGGAGATTTTAAGGTATTTTGGACAGATAATGGTAGAAAGTTTTGTAATATCTTAAAAATAGTAGCAAAACACTTAACACCCATTTAGTTTTTTATGTAAATTTGACAAATAAAAAAAATTGACAAAAATAAAATTGATGGAAAGTGGAAAAATATGCAAAATGTGTTTAATGAGAAAGTGTTACTATTTATTCTACTTGTGCAATTTTTTACTCAATTTAGAATAAGGAATATAATAATAAAAGGGGGGAGGGATGAATTTTAAAATCAAATTTTTAAGCTCAGTTATATATATGTTTTTATTAGGCAAATCTTTATATCCATGCAAATCTTCAGAATTAAAAGTTACTCTTACTGCTAACCCTTCTTTAATTTGTATTGGTGGAAGTATTACTTTTACTGCAACATATACTTTTTCAGCACCAGTAGAAACTGTTGAATATCTTTGGTCATTTGGTGATGGACAAACTGCTAAAACTTCAACAAGTTCAATAACACACATATGATATGTCAGGAAAACTTTCTCCTTCTGTGGTAGTTGTCATATATAACAAAGATGGTTCAAAAGTGGAATCTCGTCCTAAAAAAGTAAATGTTACTGTTGTTAAAGTAAAAGGTATTGCTGGTCCAAAATATGCTGTATTAAAGGAAACTACAAATTCTTCTCCAAAATATCTTACTGATGAATTAAAATATACTGTTAAGACAGATCCTGAAAATACTGAATGTAGTGGGATAAAATGGGAGGTTATTGAAGAAGAAACTTCAAATTCTTGTAATGGGACCCTAAACTTATATTACTCAGTTTACAACAGTAGGGAAAAAAACTATAAAAGTTACCTGTGGAGAAAGTCATGCAAAAATAGATACATATGTTTTTCGGCCAAACCTTGTTATAGTAAACACAGATGAAAATACAGAAGAAGATCCAGGAGCATATCTTCAAGTTGGGAAAAGCAAATCCTGCGAAATTGTTGTAGAAGGAGAACTTCCTTCAGATTTAGCATCAACAATAAAATTAACATTATCCTGTTCAAAACAAGATAAAATAACTTTATTGAAAGATAATACTCCACGTCCTTTCCCATTCGAATTCAGTGCATCTTCTATACCTTCATTATCAATAAAAGGAAAAGAACCTTCAGACAATTGCAAAGATATAACCCTTTCATTAACTACTTCAGTAGGTGGACAAGATAAAGCAAATTTAACTGTATTTTCTGTTGATGTTAATTTAGGAGGGATGAATGAAGCAACTGAGGAAGAAACAGGGCTATACCTACCTTTGAATGACGATGATGACAATTCAGATACCATACTTGATTACAATCAGCATCCAGTATTTGGAGAAAATGATCTTGTTTCAGTGAGTATTTCCTGTGTTCCTTCAGATTTACCTGGTAATCTAACTTTATCCTGGGGCTCTAATGTGAAATTGTGGAATAATATGAATAAGGAGACAGAAATAAAAACGACAACCTATCAAGCAAATCAACTTCCAAAGACCTTTTATGTAGAAGGATATAAAACAAGCAACTCAATAAAAGATACAGAGATAAAATTAACCTACCAAGCACCAGATGAAACAACAGCAGAAGATAAAGCAAAAGTAACTGTAATTGCTATTGAATCTGTTTATATATGTTCAAGAAGTGGGAACGATATTCCTTCTGATGAAACACGACAGATAGTAGTTGCTTCCTCTAATAAAAACCCATCAAGAGATTTATTTACAGTAGTGAGAGCAAAAATAGGAACAAGTAATTATTATCTTGGAGAAATTGGTACTAATTTACCAACTTATGTGATAATAGGAGGAAATACTATAAATGTAAGGAGATGGAATAGTAGTTTATATGGACAACTTTCAATTTTAGTAGAAGAAGTTTTTCCTGAGATTATTGATGATGATAATGATAAAGTAGGATATAGAAAGACTACTTTTCTTGGGAGTGGTTGGCATGTTTCAACTCAGTTATCCGAAGGCACACATAAATATCTATCAACAGTTACTCTTATAGGTCTGCCAGGAAGAAAATCTCCGATAGGCGTAAATCTCCACTGTGTTAACAGACAAATAACAGATTATCCAGGTAATCCATATATTCAGACAGCAACAGGGTATATAAATGTTCCATATATTTTGGGAATTCATCCTGACGAATATGGAGAAAATATTGGCAAAAGTTTGTTTGATGGGTATAATGGAATAGATTGTTCTGGATTGGCTTATTATTAGGGACGGTGAGCATTGGATTATTCATGCTTCTTCTGGTTATGATAAAGTTAAATGGAGCAATATTACTTTAAAGTCGCCAAATTGGTGGTGGGATAATTGTAATGGTTTTGGAGCAGCACCTGATGAAGGATGTGAAAATGATTGAAATAAAGGAGATGATAAAGATGAGAAAAATAATATTGGTGGGATTAGTTTATGCTTTATTATCTACATTAAACTTTCCAGAAGAAATAAAACCTAAGATTAAATTAGTCTATGGAAAATGGGGAGATAAACCAGGAGAATTTGAGTTTATTCCAGAGAAAGGAGGACCTACAGGAGATATGATTGAACCAGGACAAGGTCCAAATGATTTCTACGTAGATGAAAAAGACTTTATTTATGTTTTAGACAATGTTAATAAAAGGGTGCAGGTATTTAATAACAAAGGAGAATTTGTGAGAATTGATGACAATCTTTATCAAGAAGTGGTTAAAATGGGGACAACGCGAAGAGTAAAAATAGATGGAAGAGAATAAGAAATATACACTGGGTATATATTTGACAAAAATGAACCCATGCAAAAAACTTATCCTGAATACTGGGGTTGTAAGATTCAAAAAAAGAAAATAAATGAAAAATATACATGGATACTAGCTCTTCCGACAGGTTATAAAGTCAAATTTTCTTCTCCTATAGGGGTTGTTGGAAAAGATATATTAGAAAATTTTTATTTTATTGGTCGCATCGGAGAGACAAATATAGAAAAAAAATTTATTGTCGAAATTACAAAAGTTTCTTGTGATGGGAAAATAGTAGGTAAAATTAGAATAGACAGGGATCCACCAGATTATTATTATACCACATCTTCAATCTATCTTTCTCCTCGTGGTGACATATACGTGATGAACTCAGATGAAAGTGGTTTCTGGATTGACTGCTATCCTACCGAACTATTTGATAAACCAGAAGGCAGAGATTTCACTAATTTATATCCACAATACAAAAATGAATAGGAAAGTAGTAATTTTAAAGGATGGGATGACACCACAGGAGAAAAAAACAGAACTACAACCCTAATGTGAAACTCAGGATAACCAAACAGTTTTAAACATTTTAATTGGAATAGGTGCAATAGTTCTTGGTATTTTTAGTTTTTCTGATTTTTTGAATTATTTTTATCTTTTTCTTTACAACCTTACACTTTTTTCCTCTTTGTTATTCTTCTTTTCTTTTTTAGGCACAACTTCAAATACTTTCTCAATTCAGTTCTAAAACCTTCAGTAGCAAAACTTATTGTTTCTTTATTTTTCTTTGCCTTAGGGATTTATCTTCTTTTACAGTTTTGAAAGAAGAAATAGTAGGATTAAACTTTCAAAAAGCGGTTAATATTAAAGAGAAAGGCAAATAAAAATGAAATTAGATTGGTTTAGAATTAAGAGAAAAGTTGAACGGTTTGTTGGGTAGAATAGATGAAGAAGATTTTTACAGAATATTGAAAGAATGGGAGAGATTTTATGGCTACTGGTGACCAAAAACTTCTTTATCTAAAAGAAACTTAGTGAAAAATTGAAAAAAAGATTAAATGCTGTTAATGTCACTTGTGATTGGCAAACGTACAAAATTTTTTGACTAAAGTTAAAATTGTGTTATAATTTATTACTATGGCGAGAAAAAGACAAGGAAATGGCAGGGATTCAAATCCAAAATATAGAGGAGTAAAAGTTTTTGAGGGTCAGGTTATAAAGGCAGGTAGTATTATTGTGAGACAGAAGGGAAGCAATATTATTCCAGGTTTTGGATGTTCTATTGGCAGAGATTTTACAATTTTTAGTTTGGTTGACGGGATTGTTGAATTTACAAATAGAGGGAATAAAAAAGTAGTTAATGTAAAACCAATTCAGAAATAAAATGTTAAACATTTCTGTAGACTTAGAGTCCCTTAATGATTATAAAAAACCTGACCAAATTTATACTTTTTTATCAGAAACGGAAATAAGAGATAAAAGTTATATTTCTCTTATTGGAAAAATTGCTGCAAAAAAAGCATTTTTTAAATGTATTGATAATAATTATGATTTTAAAAAGATTGAAATTAGGAATCTCCCCTCTGGCAGACCTTACATAGAAATTCTTGATGATAGGTTAAAAAAAAAGTTGGAAAATAAAAAAATAGATATTTCAATTTCTCACACAAAAGACATTGCAATTGCCATTTGTCTTATATATGAATGAAGAAATTAAATTTTTAAAGGACAGAAAAAAAGATACACATAAAGGAAATTATGGACATTTGTTTATTATTGGAGGAAGTCCTGGTTTAACAGGTGCTGTTTGTCTTGCTGGAATAAGTGCTTTAAGAAGTGGATGTGGTCTGGTAACAATTGGAATACCAGAAGGACTAAATCAAATAATAGAAATAAAATTAACAGAAGTTATGAGTTTACCATTATCTGAAACTAAAGACCATTATTTTTCTTCATCTGCTTATGAAAAAGCGATTGAGTTTATAGAAAAAAAAGCAGATTGTGTTTTAATTGGCCCTGGGATTTCATTGCATCCTGAAACAAAGAAATTTGTTAAAAAGATAATTCCAGAAATAAAAAAACCAATGATAATAGATGCTGATGCTTTAAAGATTATTTCTGAAAATTTAGAAATTCTAAGTTCAGTTGAAAGACCAATTTTAACACCACATCCAGGAGAAATGAGTTTTTTGACAGGTTTGAAAATTGAAGAAATACAAAAAAATAGAGTTGAAGTTGCAGAAGTTTTTGCAAGAAAATATAATATAATTTTGATTTTAAAAGGTTATAGAACAGTTGTTACAGATGGACAAAATACATACATAAATTTAACAGGGAATCCAGGAATGGCAACTGCTGGAAGTGGAGATGTACTTGCGGGAATTATAGGAGGGATTTTATCACAGGGTGAAGATAAATTTGTTTCTGCAAAATATGGTGTTTTTATCCATGGACTTGCTGGTGATCTTGCTAAAAAAGAAAAAGGAGAAATTTCTTTAATTTCTTCTGATATAATAGAAAAAATACCAGATGTTTTTAAATATTTAAAAAAAAGGAGCAAAAATGACTTATTTAGAAAGATTTAAAGAGGTAGTTTATTTTGGAAAACCAGACAAGCCCTTTATGTGGCCTCAATGGGTTTTTAATGACACAATAAAAAGATGGCAGAAAGAAGGGATGCCTAAGGATGTTCATTTTAATACGTATTTTGGATTTGATAGAATAAATTATGCTCCAATAAATCTTGGCTTTATACCAGCGCCTGAAGTTAAAGTTATTGAAGAAGATAAAGAGACAGCTACTTATATTGATGATCTTGGAAATAAATGGAAAAGATGGAAAGATAGAGAGATTGGGATGAGTCAGTGGATTGATTTCTGTATAAAAGATGAAAGAACTTGGGAAAATGTAAAAAAAAGATTAAATCCGGATTCTCCTTTAAGATATCCTGAATATTATGATGATTGGAAAAGATGTATTAAAAACAGAGATTATCCCTTAGGTATACAAGCAGGTTCTTTCTATGGATGGATAAGGAACTGGATGGGAGTAGAAAATTTATCTGTTATGTTTTATGATAATCCTTCACTTGTTAAAGAAATTATAAATTATGTGGCGGATTTTGTTATTAAAGTTCTTGAGCCAGTTGTAAGTGAGGTAAAATTTGATTTTGCAAATATATGGGAAGACCTTGGAATGAAACAGGGACCTTTGCTTTCTCCTAAAACATTTGAGGAATTTTGTCTTCCTGCTTATAAAAAAGTATGTTCATTTTTAAGAAGTTATGGGATAGATGTTATTATGGTTGATTCTGATGGAAATAACGATGTGATAGTTCCATTATGGCTTGAAGGCGGAGTTAATATGTTATATCCTCTTGAAGTTGCTGCAAATACAGATGCTATTGGATACAGAAAAATATATGGAAAAAAATTAATACTTATGGGAAATATAGATAAAAGGGCGTTAAGAGAAACAAAAAAAGAAGTTGAAGAAGAAGTTATGAAAAAAGTACCATTTTTGTTGAAAGAAGGAGGTTATTTCCCACTTATAGACCATGCAGTCCCTCCAGATGTTCCACTTGAAAATTTTAAATATTATCTTGAACTGGTTCACAAAATATGGAATGATTTAAATAGATGAGATTATTTTTTTATACTTTAATTGGGATTGTTTGTGGTTGGTGGGAGGGAGTTGTTGTTATCTATATAAGGGAAATATTAACAAAAATTCAACCAGATTTAACAAAATTAACTATTTTAGAACTTTTAAAACCACTTGTTGTTACAGGGGAAAAGGGTTATAGTTTACTTTTTATTGAAAAAACAAGGGAAATTGCTCCTATTATTATAATATTCTGTGTATCAATTTTGTCTGAAAAAAAATTAATAAGAAAGATTGCTACATTTTTTTGGATTTTTGCTATTTGGGATTTGTTTTATTATATAACTTTAAAAATTCTTATTAACTGGCCACCTTCATTAAAAACTATTGACTGCCTTTTTTTAATTCCTTCTCCTTGGATTGCACCTGTCTGGATTCCTGTTTCTGTAATGATTTTTTTTCTTTTTGTTTCTGGATATATATTTAAAAAAATTAAGTAATCTTACTTCCTGGTGGAACATCTTCTTTGTCAGTTGTTAAAATTGAAAGTTTATTATCAAAAAGAGTTGCAAGAAGCATACCTTTACTTTCAATTCCTCTGATTACTTTTGGTTCAAGATTAACAATAACTACAATATTTTTTCCTATTAATTCCTCTTTGTTATACCATGGTTTTATACCAGCAACCATTTTCCTTTTTTCATCTCCTATATCAACAGTTATTAGATAAATTTTATCGGCTCCAGCAACATCTTCAACTTCAATAATTTTTCCAACCCTTAAATCCAATTTTTTAAATTCTTCAAATCTTATTTCCATTTATTCCTCCTTTTTGTCCATATCTTTCTGAGTGGTATCTTTCATACCATTTTTTAATTTCTTTCATAGGCAAAGTTTTGATTTTTTTATTTAAGATTTTTCCAGCAATTATTGTATAGTAAAAAATTTCTGCACAATATTCACTCATAAGCGCATAAAAGGATGCTTTTTCAGGGGATTCTGCAAAACAGAAAAGACCATGATTTTTTAAAATAATAGCAGGACTCTTTATCTTTTCATATATCCTTAAAATTTCTCTTCCAATATTATCAGAAGTATTATCAACATATTTTGAAACAGGAATTTCTTTCCCAAAAACATCTGCATGAGTAGTTGAAAGAACAGGTATTGAGATACCAAGAATAGAAAAAACAGTTATGAATTTTGAATGGGTATGACACACACCCTTAACTTCTTCTATATTTCTATAAATATATAAATGATGTGGAGTATCAACGGATGGTTTTAAATTTCCTTCTTTAATTTTACCTTCTAAATCAACTCCGACAATCTTATTTTCATCAAGTTCTTCGTAGGGAACCCCACTTGGTTTTATATAAACTATTTTGTTATCTCTATCTATTCCACTTACATTTCCTTGTGTTCCGTAAACAAGATTATTTCTCCACAAAAAAATATTTGCTTTTAAAACTTTCTTTTTCAAATCATTCATTGACTTTCCTTTTTTATTTTTAAAAGTTCCTTCATTACATTATATAAACTTCCATTATAGTCATTTGTCCCGAATGAATCGTGTAGTTGTTTATAAAGACGATATAATTTTTCATAAATCTTAACATTATCACTTTTAGGTTTATAGATTTTTTTACTAAATTTACAAATTTTTTGCTGGGCTTGTTCTATAGAATTAAAATATTTTCCAACAATTGCCCCAAAAATACCTGCTCCAACTGCACATGTTTGTGGTAAATCAGAAATCTTAATATCTCTATTCATTATATCAGCATAGATTTGCATTATTAAAGGATTTTTTTCTGCTATACCACCGGTTGCAATTATTTCTTTTATTTTAACATCATATTCTTCAACTCTTTCAATTATAACTCTACCTCCAAAGCCAGTTCCTTCAATTAAACATCTAAAGACATCTTCAGGTTTTGTATTTAATGTTAGACCAACAATAAGTCCTGTTAATTTTTGGTCAACAAGTATAGTTCTATTTCCATTATGCCAATCAAGACAGAGAAGACCTGTTTGTCCTGGTTTAATTTTTTCTGCTTTTTTTGTAAAGTATTTGTAAGGGTCTGAACTAAATTTTGGTATAAATTTTTTTGCAAACCAGTAAAATATATCGCCAACTGCTGATTGACCTGCTTCAATTCCATAAAAACCAGGGACTATTGAATCAGGTACAATACCACAAATGCCAGGTATATCTTTTAATTCTTTATCCTTAGGATAAATCATCATATCACATGAAGAAGTCCCTATTATTTTTACCAAGGTTCCTTCTTTTATTCCTGCGCCAACTGCACCCATATGAGCATCAAATGCTCCAACACTTATTGGAATCCCTTGGGGCAACCCTGTTTTTTGACTCCATTCCTTAGATAGATATCCTGCTATCTGGTCACTTGGATATGCTTTTTCATAAAGTTTTTCTTTTATATTTTTAAAAGAAGGGTCCAGTTTTTCAAGAAATTCATTATCAGGTAAGCCACCCCAAATTTCGTTATACATTGCTTTATGTCCAGCAGCACATATACTTCTTTTTACCTGTTTCGGATTTTTTACACCTGAAAGGATAGCTGGTATATAATCACAAATTTCTATAAATGATTCCATTGCATTAAAAACTTTCTTATCTACTCTTGAAAGATGTAATAACTTGGAGAAAAACCATTCTGATGAATAGACACCTCCAATTTTTGAAAGGTATTGAGGTCTTATTTTTTTTGCAAGTTGTGTTATTTCTTCTGCTTCATCACTTGAAGTATGGTCTTTCCATAGCCATGCCATTGCATTTGGATTATTTTTAAATTCATCATAAAAACAAAGAGGAACGAGATTTTTGTCGACTGGTAAAGGCGTAGATCCAGTTGTATCAATTCCAATTCCAACAATCTTATTAACTGAAAATGATTTTTCTTTTTTTGCTTTTTTAATTAATTCTTTTAGAAGTTTCTCAAGACATATATGATAATCTTTAGGATTTTGTCTTGCAAGGTGAATATCTTTTTCGTCAATGATAACTCCATCAATCCCTGAAGGATAATTAACAATACTTTCTGAAATAACTTTTCCTTCTTCAAGATTTAATATTACTCCTCTTGCTGAATTTGTTCCAAAATCAATTCCTATGGAAAACACTTTTAGCCTCCTTTTTTAAAAATTGTATAATAAAAAAATAAGGAATTCAAAAATGGGCATAAGAGAAAGAATAATTGAAATTTTAAGTCAAATACCTGAAAATGTAATTCTTCTTGCTGCGACAAAAGGAAGGACAGTTGAAGAAATAAAAGAAGCAATTGAAAGTGGTATTATGTTTATTGGAGAAAATTATGTTAAAGAAGCAGAAGGAAAGTTTTTAAAAATTGGAAGAGTTGTTAAATGGCATATGATTGGACATCTTCAGACAAATAAAGTGAAAAAAGCAATTGAAATATTTGACTTAATTGAGACAGTTGATTCATTTACTCTTGCAAAAGAAATTGATAAACAGGCAAAAAAGAAAGGAATTGTTTATCCCATTTTAATTGAAATAAATAGTGGAAAAGAAAGACAGAAATCAGGAGTTTTTCCTGAAGATGCTGAAAAATTAATTTATGAGATTTCAAAACTTGAAAATATAAAAATAGAAGGACTTATGACAATGGGCCCTCTTGTTAAAAATCCAGAAGATATAAGACCTTATTTTAGATTAACAAAGAATCTATTTGAAAAATTTAAAAATCTCGGACTTAAAAATGTTGAAATGAAATATTTATCAATGGGAATGACAGATACATGGAAGATAGCAATTGAAGAAGGAGCAAATATAATAAGAATAGGAACTGGAATTTTTGGTCCGAGAACTTAAATAAGGAGAGGTGGCTGAGTGGACGAAAGCGGCCGACTCGAAATCGGCTTCCACCTTAAAAAGGTGGACGGGGGTTCGAATCCCTCCCTCTCCGCATTAAAAAAGAAAGGAGGAAAAAATGGGATTAAAAGTTCCTTTAAGTAATCCAAAACCTGATTTTGAAAAATTTAAAAAAGTTATTCTTGGTAAAGAGAAAGCAGAAAAAGTACATTTTGTAGAACTTCTGATGGATTATGAAGTTAAAAAATATATTACAGAAAGATATTTAGGAGAAGAATGGGTTAATTATTCTGAAGAAAACAAAGAAAAATACATAAAACAAGAAATTAATTTTTGGTATAGGTGTGGTTATGATTATGTGAGAATTGCTGGCGGAATTTCTTTTCTTGGTAAATCAAGGAAGACAAAAGATACAGCAATATTATCAAAAGGAGAAAGAGGATGGGTGGAGGAAAGCGTGGGAATGATAAAAAACTGGGAAGATTTTGAAAAATATCCTTGGCCTAAAAAAGAAGAGATTGATTATTCATTATATGAACTTGCATCAAAAAACTTACCAGAAGGAATGAAAATGTTGGTCTGTCCAAGTAGTGGGGTTTTTGAAATAAGTAGTGAAACATTGCTTGGATTTGAAAATATGAGTTATTTAATATTTGATGATTTTTCCCTTTTAGAAGGTGTTTTTAATAGAGTAGGTGAGATTATATATGAATTTTATAAAAATGTTGTTGAGATAGAGAATGTTGAAGGGTTTTTTCAAGGAGATGATCTTGGGTTTAAAACAGGAACTTTTTTGTCTCTAGAACATTTAAGAAAACTTGTTATTCCTTGGCATAAAAAATATGCAGAAATCGCTCATAAAAAAGGAAAGATGTATTGGTTTCATTGCTGTGGAAATATTTTAAATATTATAGATGATTTTATTGAGGATGTTAAAATAGATGCTTTTCATTCTTTTCAGGATGAAATTATTCCTGTTTGGGAATTTAAAAAGAAATTTGGTGATAAGATTTCTGTTTTAGGGGGTGTTGATGTAAATAAACTTGCTACTTTTGACGAAGTTAATTTAAGAAGATATGTAAGAGAAATACTTGATAATTGTATGCCTTATAGATACGCTTTGGGGAGTGGAAATTCAATTGCAAATTATATTCCAGTTGAAAACTATCTTATTATGCTGGATGAAGGTATTAAATATATTTAAATTTTGAAACTATAACCTTCTTCAAGCATTATTAGAAAATTTTTAATTGGGATATAATTTGTTATGGAATTTCCAGAACCGAATATATAGCCAGGACCATTACATTTTTCAAGAATTTTTCTAATATATTTTCTTAATTCGTCTTCTTTTTGCAAAGATAATTTTCCGACATCAACACCACCAATAATTCCAACTCTATTTCCATATTTTTCTTTAAATTTCCAGACAGGCATAATTTCATCTTCAAATGAATGTTTTGCATCAATTTTAACTTCTTCAATTAAAAAATCCATCAATAAATCAATATTTCCGCAGGAATGTAAAACATAAAATTTTTTATTTTGATGTGCAAGTTCAGAAATTTTTTTATGCCATGGAAGAATGTATTTTTTAAAGAATTCAGGTGGTAGTAAGGTCTGTGTTTTAAATCCCATATCATCACCTTGAAATATTCCAGTAATTTTCTCCAATTTAATAAATTTTTCAATTGCTTTATAAATTATTTCACCAACCTTTTCTGTTGTTTTTTTTACAAGTTCTTCATCATCATAAATGAGATAGCATAAATTTTCCAGACCAAACAAAAACATAACCGTTTCAAAAATTCCTTGAGAGATAGATAAAAAAATTCCCATATTTTCAGGCAAAATTTCACATAAATATTCAAAAACCCATAAGTCAATTTTTTCTGGTTCTGGCCATAGATAATTGTTAAAATCATTCCAGTTTTTTATCAATCCCTGTTTTTCATCTATCCATTTTCTTTTCCCACGAGAAAACAAAGCAGTGTCAGATATTTCTTTTTTTGGTAAATCAAACTTTAAATTTGAAGAAAATCTAAAATAGGAACTTAATCTGATTGTATCAAAACCAAGTTTATAATAAATTTTTACAATATTTTCAATTGTTTTTTTCTGTGTCTGATAATCAACTGGTTCAATCCATTTTTCTTCAAATAAATATTCAAATAAAAATTTCAAAATTTCTTCATCTATATGAAGTTCACAGCAATGAACTCTGTATCCTTTATCTTTTCTTGAGAGGACTTTTTTAAAACTGTCTATATCAGGTTCTGGAAATTTTATTTTCATATAAAAAAATATTATACAGAATAAAAAATTTCAGGTAAAATAAAAATGTGGAGAAGGAAATTAAAAGATATAGAATTAGACCAAAAGTATATTTATGTCTTTCTCCAGAGGAAGCACTTAAAACAGGAATAAGTACAGGAGAACAGATCGTAGAAGAAATCTTCCTTTCAAAAGAATTTACTCTCTCTGCAATTATGTATGCTGCAATTAGAAATTTATCTGAAGAAGAATTAAAGAGAATCCCAGTATTAGAAAGGGGAGAATTACTTTTTGAAAGCAGAAGAGAAGCAATTAATTATATAAAGGAAAAAGGGGATGATTTATTTTTACTTTATGTTGTGAAAGAGACAAAAATGTTTCCAAAAGAAGAAATAAAATGGGATGAAACAGAAAACGAAATAGGAGATTTTTTATCTCAACTTAAAGAATTTGAAAAGGAGAAAGTAACGGAAAGGGATTAGATTTACATAATATCCTTTTCAAGTCGTATAATAATTGTTGGATTTTTTATTACATCAAGTTTATCTATTTCTTTTATTGCTTTTCTTACATTTTTTTCTTTTGCTTTATGGGTTAACATTATAATTGGAACTGCTTTTTTAGGATTGTCTTGTTTTTGAATTACAGATGAAATACTTATCTTGTTATCTCCAAGGATTTTTGATATTTTTGCAAGAACTCCAGGTTTATCAATTGCTGTAAATCTAAAATAATAATTTGTTTCAATTTCTTCAAATGTTTTTAAAGATAAAGAAGGTTCTGATTCAAAATTTTCTTCAACAAAACTTTTGTAAAGAATCTTTTTACTTATATCCACAACATCACTTATTACAGAACTACTTGCTGCATTTCCTCCAGCGCCTTCACCGTAAAAAAGAGATTTCCCTATTAAATCTCCTTCAACATAGATTGCATTGTTAACTCCTTCAACAAGTGATAGTAAATGTGATTTTGGAAGTAAGGTTGGGTGAACTCTAATCTCTAATTTCTCTTCTTCTTTTTTGCATATACCAAGAAGTTTAATTCTGTATCCGAATTCACTTGCAAATTTTATATCAATTGGTTCTATTTTATCTATTCCTTCAACAAAAATTTTGTCTATCTGAAAAAATTTCCCTGATATTAAATAAGTAAGTATAAGAATTTTATGCGCAGTGTCATAACCCTTTATGTCAAGGGTTGGATCTGATTCAGCATATCCAAGTTTTTTTGCTTTTTCAACTCCTTCATTGAAATTTATCTCATTGTAATACATTTCTGAAAGAATAAAGTTTGTAGTTCCATTTAAAATCCCAAAAATTTTTGTTATTCTATTTCCTAAAAAACTTTCTTTTAGAGATTTTATAATTGGTATTGCACCTGCGACACTTGCTTCAAATCCTATATAAACATTTTTACTTTTTGCTTTTTTGAATAACTCTTCTCCATATTTTGAAAGTAATGCTTTATTTGCTGTAACAATTGATTTTCCCTTTTCAATTGCTTTTGTAATATATTGATATGCATAATCAGTCCCACCAATTAATTCAGCAACTATGTCAATCTCTTTATTTTCAATTATTTCATCAGGAGAGTTTGCAGAAATATTTTTAAATTGTTTAAGTTTACTTTCGTCTTTATCAAAAACCTTTAAAATATTTATTTCAATTCCAGTTTTATCTTTTATTATTTTTTTCTTCTTTATCAAATTCTTTATAAAACTTGAACCAACAGTGCCACATCCAATAACTCCAATTTTCACTGATTTTCTATCCATTTTTCAGTAAAGAGAAGTTGGAATCGTATTTTTGTAAAGAGATTTAGAGGTAAAATATAGTTCATTTTGTAAATTTTGAATTTCATCTTCAAGTTTTTGTTTTTTAATAAAATTTTTGCTTTCTCTCATTTTTTTTGCCTCTGAATATAATTTTCTGCTAATAAAATAATTATAAGATGGTTCTATTCCTTTTTTTAATTCTTCAAGTGCATTATATGCTAAAATAAGTTTCACACTATACTCGTTTTCACATGTTTTTTTAAGTATTTTTTCTTTAAGATTTGAGATTTCTTTTATTGATGGTATCTTCTGTAATTCACTTCTCACATAGAAATATTTGTAAATATCCTCATTTTCTTTTTCAAGTTTTCTAAGTTTTGCAAGATAAGTATTTACTTCTATTTGGTGAAGGATTTGATTTATTCTATCTTTTGGGAAATTAAATTGTTCAGCAAGAGTTAATGCTTTTTCTGATACTTCTTTTACTTTTGTATAATCGCCTTTCTTAAAATAATTTTCTATTTCACTTATTAGATTTTCAAATTCTCTTTGTTTTTCTTCAAGTAATTTCCTTTGCTTTTCTTTTTCAAGTTCTTCTTGTCTTCTCTTTTCTTCTTCTGCTAATTTTCTTAGTTTTTCTGTTTTGTATTTGTTATAATAAAACCAACCACCACCGCAAACTCCTAATATAATAATCAAAAATAAAACTTTTTTTATCGTTTTCATTAATTTTTTCATTTTATTTTCTCCTTCTGATTAATTTTACCTTCTATGTTTTGAAATTTCAATTAATTTTTCAAATATGAAAAATTAAAAATTAAGTGGTAATTTTAAGTTTTTAACTCTTTTTTAAATTCAACTATAAATTGTTCTATCTCTTTCACTTTTCCATCTATTATTTTTTTTAACAGAAAACTTCCAATTATTATTCCGTCAACATACCGCTTCACTTTTTTAATCTGCTTTTTATTTGATATCCCAAAACCAAGAGCAACAGGTATTTTTGTAATTTTCTTTATTCTTTTTATTGAACTTATTGTTTCTAAACTTATATCTTCTTTGGGTCCTGTCGTTCCTGCAATACTTATAAAATAAATGAAACCATTTGCCATTTTTATAATTTTTTTGGCTCTTTGTTCTGATGTAAAAGGTGTCAAAAAATAGATTAAATTAATATTCCTTTCCTTTAAAATTTTTCTTATTTCAAAACTTTCTTCATATGGAAGATCAGGAATTATTAAGCCACTAACTCCACACTCAACACATCTATCAGCAAATTTTTCTATTCCATATTTATAAACAGGATTAAAATAAGTCATAAATAAATATGGTATCTTTATTGATTTTTTCAGTAAGAAAGCAAGTTTAAAACATTTATCAGTATTTATTCCATTTTCAAGGGCTTTAGTTGATGTATACTGAATTATCGGTCCATCAGCAATTGGGTCAGAAAAAGGTATTCCGATTTCAATTAAATCTGCTCCTTTTTCAGCACTTTTTTTAATTATATTTATTGATTCTTCAAAAGAAGGAAAACCTGCTGTGAAATATAAAATCAATGCTTTCTCTCTCTTCTTTTCTAATTCAATGAATTTTTTTTCAATTTCAGTCATAATTCTCCCTCTATTTTTGCAACTTCAATTACATCTTTATCACCTCTTCCTGAAAGACAGACGACAACTATATCATTTTTTTTAAATTTTTCCTTATTCTCTATTAACCAACCAATAGCATGTGCTGACTCTAAAGCTGGGATAATTCCTTCAAGTTCACTTAAAATATGGAATCCTTTTAACGCAATTTCATCGCTTACTGGATAATATTCAGCCCTTTTTATTTCTTTATAAAAAGAATGTTCCGGACCAACTCCCGGATAATCAAGTCCTGCAGAAATTGAATGAGTCGTTTTTATCTGACCATAATTGTCCTGTAAAACATATGAAAAACTTCCATGTAAAACTCCTTTTTCTCCTTTTGAAAGAGTTGCAGCATGCTTTTCTGTATTTATTCCAATTCCTCCTGCTTCAATTCCAATAAATCTAACATTTTTATATTTGAAAAATGGATGAAATAAACCAATACTATTACTTCCGCCACCGACACATGCCAATAGAAAATCCGGAAATCTTCCTTCTTTTTCAATAATCTGTCTTCTTGTTTCTTTTCCTATAACTGACTGAAAATTTCTAACTATCATTGGATAAGGATGAGGACCAACAACCGAACCTATAACATAGTGAGTAGTTTTAAAGTTTGCAATCCAATCTCTCATTGCTTCATTTATAGCATCCTTTAATGTTTTGCTTCCAGAATTTACAGGAATTACCTTTGCTCCAAGAAGTTTCATTCTATAAACATTCAACTTCTGTCTTTCAACATCAATTTCGCCCATATAAATTTCACATTTCATTTCCAGTAAAGCACAAGCAGTTGCAGTTGCAACACCATGCTGACCTGCTCCTGTCTCTGCAATTATTCTTTTTTTACCCATCATTTTTGCAAGAAGAACTTGACCAAGTGTATTGTTTATTTTATGAGCACCTGTAAATGCAAGATCTTCTCTTTTAAGATAAACTTTAAATCCAAGAAACTTACTAAAATTTTCTGCATAATATAAAGGAGTTGGTCTTCCTGCATAGTCCTTTAACAAATAATTTAATTTTTCTTTAAATTCTTTAGTTTTGGATATTTTTTTGTATGCATTTTCAAGTTGTTCAAGAGGTTCAATTAGCGTCTCTGGAGCAAATTTACCACCAAATATCCCAAACTTTCCTTTCTTATTCGGGAACATTTTTAACCTCTTCAATAAGTTTTCTAATTTTTTCAATATCTTTTATTCCAGGTGCAATTTCAACTCCTGAAGCAACATCTATTCCAAAGGGTTTATATTTTTTTATTATATCTTTCACATTCTCAGGTGTTATTCCACCAGCAATAAAAATTTTGTTAAATGGTAATTTATCTTTTTCAATTTTACTTTCGTCTATCAATTTTCCTGTTCCTCCAAATTTATCTTCTATATAAGTATCAAGTAGAAAAAAATCTGCAATTTTATAATGTTTTATTTTTCTAAAAACTTCTTCCGATGTTTTGACTCTTATTGTCTTAATAATAATCTTTTCAGAAAAATTTTTTTTAAATCTTTCAATAAGGCCAGGAGGTTCATTACCATGAAGTTGAATTCCTTCCAATTTAACTATTTTCACAATTTTATATAATTTTTTTTCATCAGGATTTACAAAAACACCGATTTTTTTAACATCCAGAGGTAAATTTTCAACCAGTTTTTTTGCTTCATTTAACTCAATATATCTTGGGCTCTTTTCATAAAAATTTAAACCAATCCATTTAATTCCCAAGTTTATTGCATCAATAATATCTTTTCTCCTTTTAAAACCACAGATTTTTATCTCAACCATTAGATTTCGGGTAAATCTTTTAATGCTTCTTTTATTTTTTCTTCAGGATATTCAAAATCTTCAAGTTTCCCTTCAAAATATGCTTCATAAGCAGAAAGATCAAAATGCCCATGCCCTGAATGATTATATACAATAACTTTTCCTTCTGGAGCATCTTTTGCTTCATCAATAACTGCTTTTATAGCATGAGTTGTTTCAGGTGCAGGTAAAAATCCTTCTGTTTGAGCAAAAAGGACTCCTGCTTGAAAACATTCTGTTTGATGATATGCAACTGCTTCAACAATCCCAAGTTTGTATAGATGACAAAGCAAAGGAGCATCTCCATGGTATCTTAATCCTCCCGCGTGAATCCCAGGTGGAACAAAACTATGTCCAAGTGTATACATCTTAAGAAGAGGAGTTGTACAGGCAGTGTCACCATAATCGTATCTATACAATCCTTTTGTTAATGTTGGACATGCCTTTGGTTCAACCGCAACAAATCTTATATTTTCACCCTTAAGTTTATCTGGAACAAATGGCATAATAAAACCACCGAAATTACTTCCTCCACCAACACATCCAATCATAACATCTGGTTTTTCTCCAATCATTTCAAGTTGTTTTTTTGTTTCAAGCCCTACAATTGTTTGATGAAGTAAAACATGATTTAATACACTTCCAAGAGAATATTTTGTATCTTCTCTTTTTACTGCTTCTTCTATTGCTTCCGATATTGCTATACCTAAACTACCCGGAGAGTTAGGATCTTTTTCCAATACTTTTCTTCCAAATTCTGTCTTATCTGAAGGGGAGGGATACATAGTTGCTCCCCATGACTGAGCAAGTAATCTTCTATATGGTTTTTGAAAATATGAAACTTTAACCATAAAGATTACACATTCAAGATCAAAAAGTTTACAGGCAAAAGCAAGCGCACTTCCCCATTGACCTGCACCAGTTTCAGTTGTTAATCTTTTTACTCCTTCTATTTTGTTATAATATGCTTGAGCAATCGCAGTATTTGGTTTATGAGAACCAGGAGGAGATACAGATTCATTTTTAAAATAAATTCTTGCCTTTGTTTTTAATGCCTTTTCAAGATTTCTTGCTCTGTGTAAGGGAGTTGGTCTATAAATTTTATATGCTCTTAAAACTTCATCAGGTATTTCAATCCATCTTTCTGGTGAGAATTCTTGCATAATAAGTGACATTGGGAAAATTGGCGCTAAATCCTCGGGTTTTACTGGTTGTTTTGTTTTTGGATGAATTACAGGTGGAAGAGGTTCAGGTAAATCAGGCAAAATATTATACCAAACTTGAGGCATTTCTTTTTCAGATAAATAAATTTTATTTTCTTCCATTTTACCCTCCTATTTTTAATTTTTTAACTCTTTTATTTTTTCTTCTATATTTTTACTTTTTAAAATGCTTTCACCTATTAAAACACCTTTTATTCCCGAGTCTCTGAGAAGTGAAATTTCCTTTTTTTCTTTTATACCACTTTCACTTATGACAATTATTTTATCAACTGGAATATGTTTAATCAAATTTAATGTATTATTTATATCAACTTTGAGGGTTTTTAAATCTCTGTTATTTATACCAAGAATCTTATTTTCCCAATTGTCAACTAATTTAAAAATCCTTCTTAAATCTTCAATATTAAATATTTCAATTAAGATTTCAATTGAAACTTTTTCACAAATTTTTATAAAATTTTTTATTTGTTTGTCGTCGAGTATTCTTACTACTAAAAGAATAAAATCTGCACCATGATATTTGCCTTCATAAATTTGATATTCATCTATGATGAAGTCCTTCATTAAAATTGGAAGTTTAACTACTTTTCTTACTGTTTTCAGATCTTCAACAGAACCAAAAAAATATGGTTCACAGGTTAAAACAGAAATGCCACTAATCCCAGAATTTTGATAAATTAAGGCGATCTTTTTGAAATCTAAATTCTGGTTAATTAAACCAGTTGAAGGAGAAGCTCTTTTTAATTCTGCAATTATACCAAACTCCCTTTTTAAACTTTCATATATACTTAGATTTTTAACTTTCTCAACTTTTTTTAATAAATTTTCAAGAGGAACTTTTTTCTTTTTTTCTTCAATGATATTTTTTTTAATTTTTATTATTTCAGAAAGTATGTTCATTTGTCTTCTTTTAATAACATAATGAATTTTTCTGCAATTTCTTTCCTTTCGGGATACTTTTCTTTGATTTTCTCCCATTCTTTTATTGCTTTATCTTTTTCGTTGATTCTTACATATATATGTGCCTTTAAATTTTCAACATAAAAGGTATGCTCATATTTTTCTGCTTTTTCAAGATATTCAATAGCATCTTTAAATTTTTTTTCATTATAATAAAACCAAGCAATTTCAAAATACAATCTATAATCTTCTGGTTTTTTTTCAATCCCCTTTTTCATAAATTCAATTGCATAATTTTTTATTTTTTCTTTTTCTTCTCCTAAATATTTTGGAGCAATTCCATTTATAAGAAACCACCCACCAATTAGATAAGCATTAATATCTTCAGGTAAAATTTTTGTGATTAAATAAAAAATTGGAAAGATTTTTGAATATTTTCCTGAATGCCAGTAATTGTCAATAGTAAGATATAGTATATCTACAATCCCTTCTGTTAAATTAGGGAAATTGCACAAATCAATTGCTGCTTGTTTTTTTAATTCAATATCAATATCCTGTCCAGAAACTATTAAACTTAAAAAAAGTAAAAAAACAAAAAATTTTTTCATTTTCTTATATATTCAACTATCTCATTAAATTTGTTATAAGGTATTCCTTTTGTCAAAATTTCCTTAGATAATTCAATTCCTTCTTCAATTTTTTTTACTCTTCCTGTTGCTTTAAGTAAAAAGGCAGTATTCAAACAAACTATATCTTTTTTAGGTCCCTTTTCTTTTCCTTTAATTATATTCAACAAAATCTCTGCGTTTTCTTTCACACTTCCACCTTTTATATCTTGGAGTTTACATCTTTTTAAATTAAAGTCCTCAGGTGATATCTCAAATTCATTTATTTCTTCATTAATTTCTACTATATATGTCTTTCCTGTTAAAGTAATCTCATCAAGTCCATCTTCTGAATGAAAAACATATCCTTTAATACCTAAATTCTTAAAAACATAAGGAATAATTTTTAATAAATTATATTCATTTACTCCCATAATTTGATAATTTGCTAAAGCAGGATTAGATAAAGGACCTATAATGTTAAATATTGTTTTAAAACCAAGTTCTTTTCTAATTTCAACAACATTTTTCATTGTTTTATGGTATAATGGAGCGAATAAAAAAGCAAAACCAAATTTTTCAAGTAATTTTTTACTTTTTTCTGGTTCAATATCTATTTTGTATCCAAGATATTCAAGAACATCTGCACTACCACATAAACTTGTTTGGGATCTATTTCCATGTTTTGCAATAGTAAGTCCAAGACAAGAAGAAACTATTGCACAAATTGTAGAGATGTTGAAAGTTTGCGAATAGTCACCACCTGTTCCGCATGTATCACAAATTTTTGTCTTTTTTAACTTTATCTTTATCATTTTGTCTCTTAATAATTTTACAGCTCCTGTAACTTCTTCAGCACTTTCACCTTTAACTCTTAATAAAGTTAAAAAAACACCTGTTTTAACAGGTGAAATTTTTCCCTCCATAATTTGGTTAAAAATATCATATGTTTCATTTTCTGTTAGATTTTTGTTTTCAAGAAGTTTTTTAAATATCTTTTCCATTTTTCCCTCCTTTGAAAAATATAGAGGTTATTAGTTGATGGTATTAAGACGAGAGAAAAAATTGACTAACGCCAGAAGAGAAAATCTCTTAGATAATTCTTTTGTAAAATAACTTTAAATACTTCCTTCTTTTTTCTCATGAAAAATATTTTAACAAAAATTTTGACATTGTCAAATTTTTATTTTAAAATAACTATAAAATTAGTTTAAACAAACTTTTTTAGTTTTGACTAACAAAATGGAAAAATTGTCTGAAGTTGAAGAAGGGAAATACAAAGTAGTTGATATAATAAAACCTGGAAAGTTGAGAAAAATTTATAATATGGGTATCTTTATTGGAGATACTGTTGAAGTTATTAAATCAGCACCAGGTCCTATAATAATAAAAAAAGGCAATATAACAGTTGGAATTGGTTATGGGATTGCATCTGATATAATAGTTGAGAAAGTAGATTAAATGGAAGAAAAAATAATTGCAATTGCAGGAAATCCAAATACTGGTAAGACAACAATATTTAATTGTTTGACAGAAACACGACAACAGATTGGAAACTGGCCAGGTGTAACTGTTGAGAAAAAGGAGGGTTATTATATTTACAAGGGAATAAAGTTTAATTTAATTGACCTACCTGGAACATATACTCTAACAGGTGAAAGCGAAGATCAAAAAATAGCAATAGATTTTCTTATACAAAATAAAGTAGATGTATTAGTATTAGTTGCAAATGCTTTACAACTTGAAAGAAGTTTACACTTTTTAATTTTACTTTCAGAACTTCACAAAAATATTATAGTTGATTTGAATATGATAGATTTAGCAGAAAAAGAGGGGATTGATTATGATATTAAACATTTAGAAAAATTACTTAAGGTTAAATTTGTAAAAACAATTGCAAATAAAAACATTGGAATAGAAAATTTGAAAGAAGAAATATATAAAAGGTCTAAAGAACCAGTTTCAGAATTTTTTGCATTTACTTACGGTGATGAAATTGAAAAAATTCTTGTTGAAATTATGGATATTATTAATAAATTAAATTTACCATACCCAACGAAATTTGTTTCTTTAAAAATTTTAGAAAAAGATGAGTATTTTATAAATTTATTGAGCAATAAGATTGATTGTGAGAAGATAAATAATTTAATAAAGAAACTGGAAAAGATTTATAATAAACCTATGGAAAGGGTATTAATAGAAAAAAGATACGGAATTATTCATGGAATTGTAAAGGAATCTATTATAGAGAAAAAAAGTGAGTTAAAACTGCAGATTACTGAGAAAATTGATAAAATTTTAACTGACAATTTTTTGGGACCTTTAATTTTTTTGGCAGTTATTTTTTTTATTTTTAATCTTGTCTTTTTTTGTGGGAAACCTTTTGTTAATTTTTTAGAACTAATTCTTGAAAGAGTAAAAATAACTTTTATAAATTTTAGATTACCTTTGTGGTTAACTTCTTTAATCAATGATGGAATAATTTCAGGAGTTGGTTCAGTATTATTATTTATTCCAAATATTTTTATTTTCTTTTTCTTATTTTCTATTCTTGAAGATACTGGCTATATGGCAAGAGCATCAATAGTTTCTGATAGGTTGATGCATAAAATTGGTCTTCATGGGAAAAGCGCTATCCCTATGATTTTAGGTTTTGGCTGTAATGTTCCAGCAATAATGGGTACAAGAATTTTAGAAGATAAAAGAGATAAAATTTTAACTTCACTTTCAATACCATTTATGAGTTGTTCAGCAAGAATCCCTGTTTATTTTTTGTTTACAGGGATTTTTTTTAAAGAAAATCAGGGAATTATAGTGTTCTCATTATATTTATTAGGAATTTTTGTCGGGATTTTAAGTGTTAAATTTTTTGGTTCTGTTTTTTTAAAAGGTGAGTCGTTTCCATTGATAATAGAATTACCCCCTTTCAGATTTCCTTATTGGAAAAATATATTGATTGAGAGTTGGATAAGAACAAAAAGTTTTTTAAAAAAAGCTGGAACTATAATATTTTTAGGAACTTTAATTTTGTGGATTTTAAGTTATTTCCCTGACCCTTATAATTATGGAACAGAATTTAATTTTATTGGAAAAATAGGAAAATTTCTTTCACCTTTGTTTAAATTTTCTGGTTTTGGTTTCTGGCAGGCAGGAGTTGCACTTATTTTTGGAATTTATGCAAAAGAACTTGTTGTTGGAACTTTTGGTACTTTATTTGGATCCGGGGATTTACAAAATATACTTTCTAACTATTTTACACCTATATCTGCATATTCATTTATGATTATGAGTTTATTATATATGCCTTGTCTTGCTACATTTTTAGTTTTGAAAAAAGAGATTGGAATTAAATGGGCTCTTCTTTCTCTCTTTTGGTCATTATTTATTGGATGGTTATTTTCAACTATTTTCTATCAATTTTTTTCATTTTTAAAAGGAGGGTAGTTTGTTGACAAATAGTTTAGAGGACTATCTTGAAGCAATAAAAATATTAACTATTGATAAAAAAGTAACAAGGGTTAAGGAAATAAGTGAATTTCTTGATGTAAGAAGTTCTTCTGTTGTAAACGCTTTGAATATCCTGAAAGCGAAAGGATATATAAAGCAGGAAAAATATGGTTATATTGAATTGACAAAAATAGGTGATAAGGAAGCAACAAAGATATTAAATAAGCATAGAATAGTGATGAAATTTTTAATGAATGTCTTAAATGTTTCAGAAGATACAGCAAAAAATGATGCCTGTAAAATTGAACATATCATAAGTGAAGAGACATTAAACAAGATGTTGATCTCATTGGGGAAGAAGAAAAAAGAAGATTTTTAAATTATCAAAAAATTATGCTAAATTATATAAAAAAGGGGAAGAATGGACGAATTTGAATTGATTAAAAAAGTTTTAATTTCGGGTTTTTTAAGTGGAATTATTGGATTTGAAAGGGAAAAACATGGTAGAGAAGCAGGTTTAAGAACAATGATATTGGTTGGTATGGGAACAACTGCAATTTTAATTTCTTCTTTTCAGGTATATTATATTTTTTCAAATTTACAAAATCCAATTTTGAGAATTGATCCAGCAAGGATTGCTTATGGAGTTGTTACAGGAATGGGATTTCTTGGAGCAGGAGTTATTATAAAAGACAAAAAAAGGATAAGAGGTTTAACTACTGCTGCATGTTTATGGTTTGTTACATCTATTGGGCTTGCAGTTGGTGTTGACCTTTATATTTTTTCATTTTTTTTAACTTTCATTGCATTGGTGATTCTTTACTTTTTGAAAATTTTTGAAAAAAAGATTCCGATTGATAAATATAATATTATCAACATAATTGGCAAAGACGACCAGAAATTAAAAGAAAGTATAGAAAAGATAATTGAAGAAAATAATTTTAAAATAATCTCTTATGAGATAGAAAAAAATAAAATAGAAGGGAAAGTCAGATTGACTTACACAATTAGATATAAATCATTTCAAAATATAAATAAAATTTTTGAAAAAATATTTGAAATTGAAGAATTGGAGAAAGTAGAATTAAAGTAAAAAATTTCTAACTCCAAGTGTAATTGAAGAGACAATAATCGCTGCAATTAAAACTCCTCCAATAATACCTATTAGAAAATTTTTGAATTTTAACTGGAAAATAATTGACGCAATTGTACCAGTCCAGGCACCTGTCATTGGAAGTGGAATTCCAACAAAAATTAAAAGACCAATCGTTTTATAAATTTCTATAATTTGGGATTTACTTTTTGTCCTACTTATTAACCAATTATTAAATTTAACTCCCCAATTAAATTTTTCAAAGAATTTTAATAAATTTTCAAGGAAAAAATAGAGTGGAATTACAGGCAAAAGGTTTCCAAGTACAGAAATTAGAAATACAGTATTGAATGGAATTGATTTACTTAAACCATAAGGGATCGCTCCTCTTAGTTCTGAAATTGGTAGCATTGAAAGTCCAAGAGTTATTAAAATATCTTTCATTCTTCCCATCCTTCCTTTCCAATTAATGGAACAAATTGACAACCACCAAGATTAATTTTTTCTACTTTTTCACCTTTCTTTATAAAAAGTATTAAATCCTGAGAAAATCTGTCTCCAATTGGTATAATTAGTTTACCTTCATTCTTGCTTAATTGCGAAAGTAAAGTTTCAGGAATTTTTGGACTTGCAGCAGTAACAATTATTTTATCATATGGGCTAAATTCTTCCCATCCTAAAGTACCATCACCAATTTTTATTTTAACATTATAACCAAGTTTTTTTAAAATTTTTTCTGCTCTTTTTGCAAGTGCTTCAATTCTCTCAACAGAATAAACTTCACAACCAATTTCAGCAAGAATTGCTGACTGATAACCACTTCCTGTTCCAATTTCAAGGACTTTTTCATTCTCTTTTAATGTTAAAGATTCTGTCATTAATGCAACTATATATGGTTGACTTATTGTTTGTCCTTCTCCAATTGGCAAAGGTGTGTCATCATATGCAGATTCTTTAAGATTTTCAGGAACAAATTCTTCTCTTGGAACTTTTAGAAAAGCTAAAATAACTTTTTTGTCACTAATTCCTCTTTTTATAATTTGATTTTCAACCATTTCTCTTCTTAATTTTTCAAAATCTATTTTCATATTTTTTAAAATTATAAAAAATGATTAAAAAAAGCATCTTGAAAAATCTTATTGTATCCTTGGTAGGTTTAATCTTGCTTTTTTTATCGCCATAAAAAGTTTTAATAGGTAATGATTTTATTTTTATTCCTTGCCAACCTAACTTTATCAGAATTTCTGATTCGGTTTCATAATGGGAAGTACATAATCTAATTTTTTTAAGAATATCTGTTTTTATCAATCTTAAACCACATTGAGTATCAGGAATCCATTGAAAAGATAGCAATGAAATTAAAAAGGACATAGAGAGATTTGTTATTTTTCTTATAAATGGCATATTTTGCGAAAAAAGGTCTCTTTTTCCAATCCACATTCCAACTTTCGGGTTTTTTCTATATTTTTCAACAAATTTTATTGCATCTTCAGTAAAGTGTTGTCCATCTCCATCCATTGTAATTATTGCAGGGAAATTTTTTTCTATTGCATATTTAAAACCAGTTTTTATTGCTTCCCCTTTTCCTTTATTAATATTATGAGAAATAACAATTACATTTTCTTTTTCTGAAATCTCTTTTGTTCTGTCTTTAGATCCATCATCAACAACTAATATGTGTTTAAAATAATTTTTAAGGTTTTTCAAGAGTTGTCCAATCGCTTTCTCTTCATTATACACTGGAATAATAACAAGAATGTCTTCAATCATTTTATTAATTTTTTTAAATGGCTTAGTTTTTCTAAATTCGGATCAATTTTTAAAATTCTTTCAACTTCATTCCTTGCAATTTTTAAAATTTCAATATCTCTTTTTATGTCACCTATTTTAAGCGGTAATATTCCATGTTGTCTTGTTCCAAGTATATCACCTGGACCTCTTAAATTAAAATCAAGCTCAGCAATATCAAAACCTGTTTCTTTTTCAACAAAATTTGAAAGTCTTTTATTTATTTCCTCATCATCATTATAAATTATTAAAAAACAATATCCAATTTCTCCACTTCTTCCAACTCTTCCTCTTAATTGATGTAATTGTGCAAGTCCAAATCTTTCTGCTTGTTCAATTATTATGAAAGAAGCATGTGGTATATCTATTCCCGATTCAATAATTGTTGTTGCTACAAGTAATTTTATTTCTTTATTTCTGAATTTTTTTAAAACTTCTTCTTGTTTTTCTCTTTCTATTTTTCCATGCAAAAGTCCAACTTCTATATCAGGTAAATTTTCAGATATTTCTTTAAACTTCTCTTCTGCTGATTCTATGTTCTCATTTTCTTTTATCGCAGGAGTTACAACAAAACCTATTTTACCCTGAGATACCTGATATTTAACAAAAGAATAAATCTTTTCTTTATCCTTATATGAAAATAAATAAGTTATAACTTGTCTTTTTCCTTTTGGTGTTTCTCCAAGTACTGAGAAGTCCATATTTCCATATAATGTTAATGCAATTGTTCTTGGAATGGGAGTTGCACTCATTGAAATAAAATGAAGATTTTTGCTTTTCTCTTTTAGAGCTTCCTGTTGTTTTACACCAAATTTATGTTGTTCATCTATAATTACAATTTTAAGATTTTTAAAATTTATCTTTTCATTTAAGACAGCATGAGTTCCAATAATCACACTTGCCTTTCCTTTTTCTATTTCTTCCCTCAATTTATTTTTCTCTTTTTCGTTTAAGCTTCCTATTAGAAGAAAAACTGGAATATTTTGATTTAGAAAGAAGGCATTCCAGTTTATATAATGTTGTTGTGCAAGAACTTCAGTTGGACAGAAAAAAATTCCTTGACAACCAATTTTTGCGAATAACCATAATACAAAGATTGCTATTGTTGTTTTGCCAGAACCAACTTCTCCATAAATTAATCTTCTTATAATTTTTCCATTTTTTATATCTTTTATTATCTCTTCCATTACTTCTTTCTGATTTTTTGTAAGTTTGAAAGGTAAACATTTTTCAAATTCTTCAATAAGTTTTAAGTCAATATCAATTTTTTCTTCTGTTTTTTGTTCAATATGTTTTTTCCATAGTAAATTTAATTGTAAAATAAAGAACTCTCTGAAAATTAAATAATTTCTTGCTTTTTCAAGGTTTACTTCAGAGATAGGAAAATGGATATTTAAAATTGCATGTTTAATATTTGAAATCCCAATAGCAAGACGTCTTTCAACAGGTAGAATTTCCTCAGGAAATTCAGAAAGATTTTTTAAAACTTCTTTTACAATCTTTCTTATATACCTTTGTGTTATTCCTTTTGTCAAAGGATAAACTGGTAAAATCCAATCAATCTTTTTACCGTCATATTGTTCATAAAACGGATTTATCATTTCAAATTCTTTATTGAAATATTCAACTTTCCCATAAAATATAAAATTTTTGCCAATTTGAAAAAATTTTTTTAAATATGTTTGGTTGAAAAAAATAACATATAAAATCCCTGTTCCATCTGTTACTGCAAGTTTTAAATAATCTGTTCTTCCATGTGTTTTTCTTTCTTCTTTCGCAAGAATTGATGCTTTTATTGTACATATCTGTTCTTCTTTCAAATCGCCTATTTTAGTTATTTTTTTAAGATTAAGATATTTTCTTGGAAAATAGAAAAGGATGTCCTCAATTTTTTCTATTCCAAGTTTTTTAAAGATTTTTTCTCTTTCTTTTCCTATCCCTTTTATTTGACTTAAAGGAGTGTTCAAACCAACTTTCATTTTTCATCAAATAGAAATGTTTCAGAACTCTTATCTGATAGAAATTTATAAAATTTTAGAATCCTGATAATTTCTAATGTATGAGATTGATATAATTTTCTTTCATCAATTTTGTTAATCAAATCAGATATAATTGTATGAAAAAAAATTACATGATCTATCCCCTTTTCTTTCAACATCTTTATAGATTCATTTTTTAGCGACTCTGTTGCAGGTAACCCTGGTATAACAAGAATTTTTTTATACTTTTCTTTATCAAAAATAACATTTTCCTTACAGAATTTTTCTGTAATTTCAAAAATTTCCGAAGAGAATTTTTTAATTACAGATGGTGTAAGTTTTAAAGTGTGCCACGATATAACTTTAACAATACATTTATCTATAAAAATAATTTTTTCTTTTTCAATTACAAAATCATTGACTTCTTTATGTAATTTCTCTGAATTTTTAACAATTAAAAATCCATCCTTTAAATTCACATAGAAATTATTTATTATAAAAAACTCCTTAACAATTTCCAATGCCGGAATACTCATTTTAGTTTATTAAAATAATACCCAAAAAATAGTTATTTTTAAAGAAGATTGATATAAATGCACCAATTGCAAGATAGGGTCCAAAAGGAACAAGGTCTTCAATCTTCTTTTTTCCTAAAAGGATTAAAATTAAACTGATTAAAGTTCCAAAAAGTGAACCAAAGAACAAAGTTAAAAAAACAGATTTCCATCCAAGAAAAGCACCTATCATTCCCAATAATTTTACATCTCCTCCACCCATCGCATCTTTTTTAAAAAGAATTTTTCCAATAATCCCTAAAAAAATCAAAATTCCACCACCCAAAATAGTTCCTGTAAATGAATACAAAAATCCATTTATTCTATCCATATTATGAATTTGAGGAAATAAGAAAGATATCAAAAGACCTATAAATATACCAGGAATTACTATTACATCTGAAATTAAAAAAGTATCTATATCAATGAAACTTATTATAATAAGACAAAGAGTCAAAAAAATATAAATTAGTGTGGAAACAGAAAGTCCAAATTTTTTAAAAATAAGTAAAAATAAAATCCCTGTCAACAACTCTACTGCTGGATATCTTGGCGAAATAGTTTTTTGACAATTTCTACATTTACCTTTAAGAAATATGTAACTTAAAACTGGAATATTATCATACCATTTTATTGGCTTATTGCAGTGCGGGCAGAATGATCCTGGATAGATAATAGATTTTCCTTTTGGTAATCTATAAATACATACATTGGCAAAACTTCCAAAAAAAAGACCGAGAATAAAAACAATTAAACCCATATTTTTATTTTAACTCAAATTTTGATATTATCAAATTAAAGTTTTAAAATATAATTTGACAGCAAAAAGGAAAGATAGATGAAATATATCAATTTAAAAGGAATTAAAATAAGTCGTTTTATTTTAGGAGGGAATCCTTTTAGCGGTTTTTCTCATCAAAATAGAGAAATGGATATTAAAATGAAAAAATATTTTACTACAGAGAGAATTAAAAAAACTTTAAAAAGTGCAGAAAAAAATGGGATTAACACTTTTATAGGAAGAGCAGATAATTTCATATTGAGAGTTCTTTTAGAATATAAGGAAGAAGGTGGAAAGATACAATGGATTGCCCAGACCTGTCCAGAAATTAAAACACAAGAATTAAGTATTGATATGGCAATGAGTGGAGAACCTGTAGGATGTTATATACATGGAGGATATGCTGACTATCTGTTTTTAAACAATAAAATTGATTTGATTATTCCTTTAGTAGAAAGAATTAAAAGTTATGGTATTTTATCAGGTATAGCAGGTCATATCCCTGAAGTTTTTTTATGGGCAGAAGAAAATATTGATGTAGATTTTTATATGTGCAGTTATTATAATCCAATAAGTAGAAAAGAAAGACCAGAAAGAGGTTTTTCTGATAAAGAAAGGTTTTCAGATACAGATAGAGACAAAATGGTAGAAGTTATAAAAAAAGTTAAAAAACCAGTAATTCACTACAAAATTTTTGCTGCAGGCAGAAAAAAACCAGAAGAAGCAATTACTTTCTTAAGCAAAAATGCAAGAGAAAACGATATGGTCTGTATAGGAATTTACGATGAAAAGAAAAAAGGAATGATAGAGGAGAACATAGAACTGATGAAAAAGTTTAATTTCCTATAAAATTTTCAAGAGATATGATCTTGTAACTTAGATAGTTAAATTTTATTTTCCACAACTTGAACATGAGGTTGCAGAACAGGTTGAACATGAGGAAATATTTTTACTTGTAGAACTGGTTGAACCTTTAATTATTATACCACTACCAAACCCAATAAGTCGTTTTACATTACCTTTACATTTCGGACATTCTGAAACAGGTTTATCAGTCATTTTTTGAAATTTCTCAAATTTATATCCACAGTTTACACATTCATATTCATATGTTGGCATAAATCCCTCCTTCTTTTATTATACCACTTTTTTTAACTTGTGCAAACATACATGAATATAACAAAAAGGGAAAACTGCACCTCCAGAAGTTATAAAGAGAAAGATGAAAGAAAAGGGTTTGGGTGAAGGAATAGTGAATATTGAGTTTAAAAATGGTAAAATAGTAACATAAATAACTAAAATGGGAAATGTTCGTAAACGAATTTTATTAGTAGGAATAGTAGTGATAATTTTCTTATTATTCATATTTTTACTACCAATAATATCTGCACAAGAATGTAAAAGAAAGGGAATCAGTGCAACAAACTTAAAAGTCATAGGGATGGCTATACGGGCATATGCTGAAGATAATGATGATTTGCTTCCACCACTATATTATCAAAAAAAATATTGGTTTGAATTTTTAGAACCTTATTTTAATGAAATGTCCTCTGATTTAACAAAAAGCAAAATAACTATCTGTCCTTCTAATAAAAATCATATATGGAAAGGAACAAATTATATATACAATGGTCATTATGAAAATAGAAAAATTTCTGACTTTAAGCATCCTGAAGATTCTTTTCTTATAATGGATGGAAAACCTGATATTAGTCCATTTTTTACTAAAAATAATTATAAATTTTGTATTGATTTTCGCCATGGTTGTCATAAAGACGGTAGTTGTTTAAATGTCTTGTTTGTAGATGGAAGTATAACACATATAGGGGCAAAATCAACATTTAAAGATAATCAACTTTATGGTTATTTAAGAAGTTAAATTTACAATGTATACTTAGTTTATTCCGAAAAACACTAAAAAATATGCAGAATTCTTATACCCAGAAGAAAAAGAAAAACAAGCACAAATAATAAAACAAAAAATAGATAAACTAAAAGAAAAAGGAGAAATATCAGAAGCAATTGTTCTCTATCGGTTAATAGCAAAAGAATATCCAGATACTCAAATTGCTGCAGGAGTTTGTTTCCAGATAGCTCAAATTATAGAAGAGGAAGAAAATAAACAAGAAGCAGTAAATCAGACAATAAGAGAATATGAAGAAGTGATAAAAAAATATCCAAAGTCAAGTTATGCCGAAGAAATTTGCTTTCCTTTGGTAAAGAAATATCCAGAAGGAATATATTTAGAAATAATAAATGAATTTTTAAAATAGATTGAGAAGGCATTATAAAAAAGATAAGAAGGAGGATAAATATGAAAAGAATTGGTCTTAAAATAAGAAAAGAATTTCTCTGGTTGCCGATTTTATCGATTTTTTTATACTCGGGTCAAATTGTTTATTCTCTCACAGAAAATGAATTTTATCAATTTTTAAAAAAGAAAAGAGAACTTATATCTTCTGGGCAAATAACTATGAAAGTTTACCATATAAAATGGAAAAACGAAGATGAATATAAAAAATTTGCAGAAGAACTAAAAGTTTTTACTAAAACTTCTCCAGAAAAATTTAAAGAATGGTTTTCTAAAAAAGTTGAAACATTACCTGTACAACCAAATTAGCCTTCTCTATGGGAAAATATCACATATTACTTTGAAGGAATAGATAGAAATCCTTATAAAAGAGAACATTTAATAATGGAACCACCTTTAGAAAAATTAAAAAATTTTTTTGAAGAAATAAAGAGGAAACATAAAAATATTGTAATTAAATATCCTATTAAAACTGAATATTCTTGGGATGGCACAGTTTATAAAGAATATGAAATTTATCCAGAAGAATCTAATGAAGAAAATACTTTGACAATTATTCCAGATGACAAAAAAACAGCATCTTACTTTAAATTGTGGGATATTGATTATTCTTTTGCTTTTATAGAAAACCTTCCTAAAATATCAAAGAATTATAAGTTTATATACGAAAACAATAAGGTCATCTTTGCATGGGAAAGTGGTGGTAGGATGGTTTTTGATTCTTCTCTTTCTGGAGGGTGTATTGAAGTAGTGAGTTTTAAGGATGGAAAGATTATAGATGAAAGGATATTTGGAGGATATTCTCTTATTAACAATATAGTTCATCTTCCCTGTTTTTCTTCTATTGCTTGTATTCATTCAGATAGAACTGTTGACCAAACTTTACATATAGTAGAGAAATATGAATTGAGACCAGTAAATGATGAAGAATTCATTATAAAACTTTTACCTAATACAAAAATTATTGATTATTCATTTGGGAAAGAACCTTGATAAAAATGCGATATATAAAAGAGGTGAGAGTATATATATCTCTATATGGTTGTGGCAGTTTTCATGGTTCTGTGAGTTCTAAATATTGTAATTAGGAACAAGGATATACATGTAGTAAAGTAAAAAAGGAGGAACGAAGTATAAACTGTATGAAATGGATACTTTTGGAGATATTGCTATAATAGTATTTGTATAGCAACTAATATAAAGATTCAACATTTGAAAAGATGTAGAAATTGGGGTCAATGTAAAAATGAATAAAATTTCTAAAAAATTTGAGGAAAAAGGAGGAAAAAATGAGAAAGAAAAAAAGAATAAAATTAGGAAAACTGATTATATTCTATAGTTTAATACTTTTTCGAATTGTATTTCCGGAAGACAATATTTCTAAAAAAGAATTTATACTTAAAGGGTTAAAATATCATCTTTCTTTCATCAAAGATGTTCAAGTTACATATACTTCAATAGTAGGAAGCACTTCTCAAGAGAGAATGATAGCAGAGATAAAATGGAAATATAAACCAAACAAAGGAAAAGAGTATATGGAGATTTTTATGACAGACGAATCTTCTGGAAATAAAAAAATACTAAAAGCTTCTCTTGATTATCTTCTCCAGGAAGGTGTTACTATTGCTATTTTCGAAGGAAAGGGACTACCTAATCGACCTGAAGGGACAATTTTGGAAAATGAAAACATATGGAGATTTACAAATAGAAGTATTACAAAAATTCCACCTTCTTCTTTATTTTGGCTTCTTTGGCCAGGAGTTACTATAGAAGAAATTTTATCTGATCCTAATTCAAAAATAATCTCTGAAAAAGAGTTTGTAGATGGGGATGAATGTTTTGTTATATACCTTCCAAAGTTCTCAACATTTTCGGAAAAAGATCTTCCAAAAAAATGGCGATATGGTTCTGGATACAAAATTTGGATAGCAAAAGAAAAAGGATTTTTCCCTAAGAGAATAGAAGTATGGTCAAGTAAAAAAATAAATGAACCATTTGTAGTATTTGGCTTAATTGAGTTGAAAAATTTTGGAGAAAATATATGGTTCCCAACTAAAACAATAATTTACTTTCCTATTGCTAAAGAAGGAACGAAAACAGTGATAGAATACAGAGATATAAAGATTAATCAGGGTTTAGAAGATAAAGAATTTGACCTTATTTTCGAACCAGGAACTGAAGTTCATGATGAAAGAACAGATGTTTCTTTTACCGTGCCTAAATAGTTTTTATAACTGAAGAGTAAAATGAGAGAAAGATTTTTTTTAAAAAGAATATTTTTTATTATATTTCTTTTAATAATTGATTGTCTATTTTCCCAACCAGTGCCAGACACTCTTTGTGGGATAAAATCTCTTCTTGTTGTTTATAAATTTTTGGTATTTCCCCATACTTCTTTATCTAAGAAAACTTGGTGAAAAATTCAAAGAAAAATTAAATCCTGTTAATGTCACCAGTGATTGGCAAATATACA
>JBKBIN010000002.1:0-113374 GCA_046296715.1 Candidatus Ratteibacteria bacterium | reverse complement strand
GTTCCTGAACCAGAGACATTTCCTGTGTATGCAAGATGTTTATTGAATGCTTCAGGTATTGCCCAATTTGCGCCTGATAAAGGATGTATTTCAAGATAACATATTCTTGGATCACTTCCAGATGCTGGTTGAATTGTTAATCTTCCATCTGTAACTGTGACATTTTTAATATGTCTTTTATATTTATATGTTTCTCCAAGAGTAGGGAAAGAAATTGAATGATTAGGTGCTGGAACTTGACTTAATTGTCCCTCAATAAGTAAATCATGGTTATAGTCATCACATTCTGGATCAAGAGGGTCTCCGCAATATACAATAACTTGATAATACCAGTTAGGAACTTCAATTTCCCAATATGCACCATTCATAATTATTAAGGTATCAAATCTTTGATCCTCAGGTCTATTTTTTGGAGGTGTTCCTGTATAAACAAGGTCTCTATCATAGGCATAACTTGTTCTATCTTGGTCCCAACCATATTTATAACCATTTCCTCTATCTCCAAAAACTTCTCCTTTGTCTGGATACTGAATTGAAGGATTTGCACCAATTGGTTCAAAGTTTATTTTAATTTGAAATTGTTCATTACCAGACAATCTTAATGAACAATTTTTATGATTATTATTATCATATCCATTTTTTCCTCTTATATTTACAGTTATTTTTGCTGTCTTTCCTCTATATTTACCTATAGCAGTTATTGTATCTTTGTTTTCTCCATTATCATCTAAAAATTCTAAAATACATTCACCTTTTTCTGGAATATAAGGAGCAATAAGTTTTGTAGGAGTAGCAGTAAAAGTTGTTCCTGTAAAATAAACTTTTGTAGGAGCATTTGGCACATCATTATTTGCATAAAAAGATGGGTAATGTTCTTCCTCATAAGCACGATAATTCATCCAATTAAATACATCTTGAATTGCATTTTCTGCTATTTCAAGTGCTTTGAGTTTATCATGGAAATAATATGCTCTTTTTATTGAAGTTGTTGCTGAAAGGACAATAACCATAATAAGAGAGGAAAAAAGAACTATCATTACAATTACTGCTATTAAAGCCACCCCTTTATTTTTTGTTCTTTTCACATAATAAGTTTACCCTTTTTCTTGATTTTTGTCAATTTTTTTAAGTTTTCAATCTTTATTCTTTGACTTTTGATGTTGTGATATAATGAAATAAATTAGTGTTTATTTTAGAAAGTGGAAAAATGAATATTAAGAAATACAATAACTATTCAAAAGTAGAGGAGATAGCAGTTGAAAGATTTAAAAAGCCACTTTTATATCCTTATGAAAGGATAAAAACATTAGAAGTCCCTAATTTTCCTTCTCTTGGTAAACTTGTCTCTTTAAGATTTATTGAGTGGCTTCAATTAAACCCTAATGGAGTGATTTCTCTTCCTACTGGAAAAACACCTGAATATTTTATTAAGTGGACAGAATTTTATCTGAAAAACTGGGAAAGCAAAGAGGTAAAAGATGAATTTATATCTTGGAGTATAAATCCAAAAAATAAACCGAATATGAAAAACTATTGGTTTGTTCAAATGGATGAGTTTTACCCTATGGATCCTAAAAGAGAAAATAGTTTCAATTATTATATAAAAAGATTTTATATAGATAAATTTGGTCTTGATCCAAAGAAAACTATTTTGATGGATACATGGTTTACAGGTTGTGAAAAAGGACAAAATCTTGGTTCTATTTTTCCTGACGGTAAAGTTGACCTTTCTCTTAGATATAGAAGTCCTAAAAATTTTGAAGAAGAAAGACAGCAGAAGGCGATATATGCAATTGATAGATTTGCAATGGAGTATGAAGAAATGATAGAAGAATTAGGAGGTATTGGCTTTTTCCTTGGAGGTATAGGACCTGATGGGCATATTGCTTTTAATATCAGGGGTTCTGATCATAACTCTACAACAAGAGTTCTTAAAATAAATTATGAGACCGCTGCTGCTTCTGCTGTTGACCTTGGAGGGATTGAAAACTCACGGGATAAAGCAGTAATTACTATAGGGCTTGCTACAATTACTAAAAATAAAACACTTACTGCTATTATTATGGCAGCAGGAGAAAGTAAAGCAAAGGTAGTAAAGGATGCAATAGAAAATATGCCTGATATACTTTATCCTGCTACTGTCTTACAAAAGATAGAAGGTGCAAGATTCTATATAACAAGTGGGGCAGGTTCTTTACTTACAGGAAGACGGCTTGATAGATTAGATAAGGTGGAGAAAATCCCTGAAAATGAAAAAGAAAAAATTTTAGTGGATATTTCTAATAAAATTAATAAGAAGGTTAAAAATTTATCTCTAAAAGATATTAAAAATGACATTTACGGCAAACTTCTTTTAAAAAAAGAAGATTATAAAGATATGAAAATTTTTCTTAATAGGATAGATAGAGAATTCAGAAAAAGAGTTGAAAGAGGTATGGAAGAAATAGAAAATACGGTTTTTCTTCATACTGCCCCTCATCATGATGATATTATGTTAGGTTATCTTCCATATATACTTCATCTTGTAAGAAAACCAACAAATCACCACTATTTTGCAACACTTACAAGTGGTTTTACTTCAATTACAAATAGATATGCACTTTACCAGTTGGAAAATCTTGAAAAACATTTAAAAGAGAATAAACTGAAAAGATTGATGAAAGAAAGGGATTATTTTAAACCAGATAATGTTGTCGGTAGAAACAGAGATATATACAGATACCTTGATGGTGTTGCTGCTGGTAGAGAAGAGATAAAAAAGGAAGCAGAAGCAAGAAGGACATATAGAAATATATCCGAACTGGTAGGTAGTTTAGAAGAAAAAATTATAATTAAAAAAATGGAGTTATTGAAAAAAGAATTAGAATCTGCTTATCCAGGGAAAAAGGATGTGCCAGATGTTCAGAAATTTAAAGGTATGATTAGAGAGTGGGAAGAGGAACTTCTGTGGGCACATTTAGGATTTAGTTGTGATAATATTTTCCATCTACGGCTTGGATTTTATACAGGTGATATATTTACTCCCGAACCAGAGATTGAAAGAGATGTGAAGCCTTTTGTTTCAGTTTTAGAAAGGATAAAACCTGATATTATAACAGTTGCTTTTGACCCAGAGGGAACTGGACCTGATACACACTATAAAGTTGTTCAAATAATTGCTGATGCATTAAGGATTTATAGAGAAAAAATAAAGAAAAAGATGGTTGTTTGGGGATACAGAAATATTTGGTATAGATTTCATCCTTCTGAAGCGAATATATATGTCCCTGTTTCAATGAATTCTATTGCAATAATGAAAAGTGCGTTTAATATATGCTTTGCTTCACAGACAAGTGCATCTTTCCCAAGTTATGAGTATGATGGCCCTTTTTCTGAACTTACTGTAAAGATATTGGTGGAACAGGGAGGTATTATAAAGAGGGTTCTTGGTAGGGACTTTTTTGGGGCAAGTAAATATGCGAGGATTAGAGCAAGTAGAGGTGTGAATTTTATAAAAGAGATGAGTATTGAAGAATTTCTGAAAGAAGCCGTCGCCCTAAAAAATCTTATGGAATAATAGTTAAGATTTGCATTCAATCAGAAAAAAACAAAATTTTTCATAATTTATAAAAGAGAGATTTTTAACCATTCACCTTTTTATTCGAATTTGACAAAATTAATATTATTAGTAAAATATTATTTTTGTCAAGTCCCCCTTCACCTACGAGGTGTTAGCTGGGAATTGTTGATAATAGAGGCTTTACAGGATTACTCTTTTTAAGATTTTGTATGTAGAATTGAAGGATAATTTTTACATGGATAACTTTTGGGGATTAAATTAATTTGATATTTTAAATTTGTGATATAATTTTATGGTATGGGAAAAATTCTTGTTACTGGAGCATGTGGTTTTATAGGTGCAAATGTTTGTGAAAAGTTGCTTGAAAAGGGAGAGGAAGTTTTAGGTATTGATGATTTAAATGACTATTATGATGTAAAATTGAAAAAATATAGATTGGATAGATTGGAGAAAAATAAAAATTTTGCATTTGTAAAACTTGATATTTCAAAAGAGAATATTAAATATGTTGTAAAGGAAGCAAAACCAGATGTAATTATAAATCTTGCTGCTCGTGCAGGAGTAAGAGCAAGTATTGAGTATCCAGAAATTTATTATCAGACAAATGTTATAGGGAATTTAAATTTGCTTGAATGTGCAAAAGATTTTGGTATAAAAAAATATATTCTTGCTTCAACCTCTTCTCTATATGCTGGATGTGAGATGCCATTTAAAGAAGACCTGCCTGTTAATAATCCTATTTCTCCATACGCAGCAAGTAAAAAAGCAGCAGAAATTACTTGTTATACATATCATTATCTTTTTGGAATAGATGTTGTTATTTTCAGATATTTTACAGTTTATGGACCATGTGGAAGACCTGATATGAGTATTTTTAAGTTTATAAAATTGATTTATGAAGAAAAAGAGATAATTGTTTATGGTGATGGAACTCAAAGCAGGGACTTTACTTATGTTGATGATATTGCTGAAGGGACAATTAGGGGTATTTCTTTATCAGGTTTTCATATAATAAATCTTGGAAATAGCAATCCACATTCAGTGAATGAAGTTATAAAAATTATTGAGCAGAAATTGAATAAAAAAGCAAAAATTATCTACAAACCATTTCATAAAGCAGATATTAAAGCAACATACGCTGATATAAGTAAGGCAAAAAATTTATTAAATTGGGAACCAAAAATAGATATTTATCAAGGACTTGAAAGAACAATTAACTGGCATATTGAAAATAGTAACTGGCTTAAAGATATAGTTTTAAAGGATTGAAAATTGAAGAAAGTTCTTGTTACAGGCGGATGTGGTTTTATAGGAAGTCATACAGTTGATAAGTTGATAGAAGAAAATTGCCAAGTTGTAGTTATTGATAATCTTTCAACAGGTTTTATTGAGAATTTAAATAAAAGAGCAATTTTTTACAATGTAGATATAAGAGATAAAAAAAGATTAAAGGAGATTTTCAAAGAAAATTATTTTGATTATATATTTCATTTTGCAGGTCAGATAAATGTGAGAAAAGGAGAAGAAGATCCATTTTTTGATGTTGATGTTAATATTGGAGGAATTATAAATCTTCTTGAATGTGTAAAAGAAAAACCACCGAAAAAAATAATATTTTCTTCAAGTGGTGGAGCTATTTATGGACTGTCAGATGTTTTCCCTACTCCTGAGACAGTTGAACCATTTCCAATATGTATTTATGGAATATCAAAATTAACCTGTGAAAAATTGCTTTATGCTTATTGGAAAAAATATGGAATAAATTATGTTGGATTAAGATATGGTAATGTTTATGGTCCAAGACAAAATTATCTTTCAGAAGCAGGTGTTATTGCAATTTTTATATCAAGAGTACTTTGTGGAAAAGAATGTATTATTTTTGGCGATGGGAATCAAACAAGAGATTTTATTTATATTGAAGATGTGGTTGCTGCAAATATTTTATTTATGAATAATGATATAACAGGTATTTTCAATGTTGGGACAGGTATTGAGACAAGTGTAAATAGTATTTTTGAGATAATAAAGAAAAAGATTGGAAAAGATTGTAAGAAAATTTATGAAAAAGAGAGAAAAGGAGAATTGAAAAGAAGTTGCTTATCAATTGAAAAAATAAAGAAACAAACAGGATGGTCGCCTAAATTTAATATTGAACAAGGAATTGAAAAGACAATTGAGTGGTTTTGTTCAAATATCTAAAATTTTAATAAGATGAAGATTCCCATTCAGGATCACTAATAAAAACATTATAATCTCTGAAAGCAAGATTTAAAACCTTCTGTTTATGATTATAATAATGCCAGAAACATCTTACTATTGGAACTTGTCCTCCATATCCATGCATTGATTGCCATATTTTTGCTTCTTTCCATGTAACTATTCCATCACTGTTTGAATCTGCCTGTGCTATTTCTGTTGGATTTCTTGAACTTTCAAACCATTTACAATGAGTTGGTGCAAATTCATAAGAGTATGAACAACTTTCAACAGAAGGATTTCTATAAGTATAAGCATTTTGGTCAAAAGCACTTGGACTATATGAAGGATAACTATTCTGGACTTTAGATAAAGGTATATCACAGATTTCAGGGAAAGATGGATTACCATGTCCTTTATTGCCTTTATTTAAGTCAGTTAAACATAAAAAAATTTTTCCTGTTCCAAGATAATTCATACCAATTCCTGATGTCCCTTTGCATAGAATTGAAAGCCATGTAGGATAATCTTCATAATCTTGGTAATACATTTCAATTGCAAGTCCAATTTGATGTAAATTGTTTACACAATTTGCCTGTCTACCTTTTTCTCTTGCAGTTGAAAGTGATGGTAAAATCTGACCAGCAAGCATTGAAATTATTGTAATAACAACTAAAAGTTCAATTAGGGTAAAACCAAGTTTTCTATCTTTCATTTTTATCTCCTTTTTTTCATCTCGTTAATAACATGGTAAACATAATTTTTCATTTCGTCATTTTGTTCTCTATAATAGAGTGCCCATAAAGAAGTTTCAATTTCTTCTACTTTTGCTTTTTCTTTCAATATATCAAGTGCTTTTTTTCTAACAGGAATTTCTTCTTTTTCATTTTCTACAATTTTCATTAATTTATCCTGATATGAAGGAGAGTTCATATAATCAAGTATTTTAAATTTTGTTTCTGTGTCTTCCTTATCAAATCTATTTATCAAATAATCAATATTTTTTTTGTCAATTTTCAATATTGTTTCAAATGTTATCTCTTTTGTTTTTTTATCTGGACTGTCAAGATAGGTAAGTAGTTTATTAAAATCAATCTGTCCTATACTCCATGCACAAACTCTTTTTATTTCTTCATCATTTTCTTTTTGGAAAATATCTTCAATTTCAGGTAATGCCTCTTTTATTTTAAGATTACCAACATTATAAATCCCATAAATTTTTTCATTTTTATTTTGACTTCTTAACTGCTTTATAAATGTTTTTGTAGTAGGGGCTTTGTTTCTCTTTGTACTCCAAACAGAAACACGGATAATTGTAAGAAATATTACGCCAATACAAATCCAAAATATTATTCTTTTTTGCTTATTTAAATTCCTGTAAAATTCTACAATTTTATTCATTAGTAGTATATTACCCCTCCTTAATAAACTTGTCAATACCATCTAACACCTACGAGGTGAAAGGGGGGAATTGTTGATAATTGTGGTTTTACGAAATGCGGATTATACAGTTTTTCCTATATTTTGAGAAATCAATTTTTTCTATAGTTTTTTTTGTTTTTTCATCTCTGTATCCTGAAATATTTTCTTCTATATTTAAACTTTTCCTCAAACTTACCATAATGATTTCTCTTATGTATTTCCCAATTATAGATGAAAGACAGGCAACTGGCGATATATTTTCAACATCTTTATAAAAACCGACTTCAAAAAAGATATCATTTTTTGAAAGTAGATATTCTGAAATTTCTTTATCTTCACAAACAGTTTTAACTTGATAGTCAGGAAAAAAAAATTTAAAATAATTTGTGTAATATATTGTTGAGCCGATTTTGCCACAGTAAAATTTGATAAATTTAAATTTTTCTGTTTCTTTTATAATCTCAAAGAATTTGAATAAATTTAACAAAAATTTTGAATTTTTTTTCCTAATAAAATCATTAAAAAAATGAGGACAAATAGTTTTTACAATTATTTTTTTGATTTTACTTTTCTCTTTTAAAATATTTTCATATTTGCTTTTAATCTTTTCTAAATTTTCATTTTCAAAATGTGTAGGAATATTTTTTTGACAAATATTTTCTTTAAAATTGCAGATAAAATGAGTAAATTTCTTAAATATCTGATAAGGAGAATTCGGCAATTTATTTTCAATTAGGTAAAAAAGAACGATTGCAATTTCCTCCAACTTCTTAAAATCATTCCTATTTTTGTAAAAAATTTTGCTATCCTTTATATAGACAGGAATCTTTATATTTTCAGTTGTCAAGATCCCAGTAATTATAAGTGGACCTAAAATAGGCCCAAATCCATTTTCATCAATACCACATATATATTTTTCCATAGTTTTATTTTATCATTTTAAACTTGATGTAAGAATAGATAGAAAGTAAAATTAAAATATGGTCTTCAAAAGGCATCGAGAGATTATAAAGGGAGAGATAAATCTTACTCCAATGGTTGATGTTATTTTTCAATTAATTATATTTTTTATGTTGAGTTCAAGTTTTATTATGCAACCTGGGATAAAGATAAAGTTACCAAAGGCAGAGACAACAGATATAATTAAGCAGAAAGAGATTTTTGTTAATATTACAGAGGAAGGGAAAATTTATTTCAAAGGTAAAATTGTAAATTTGACAGATTTTGAAAGAAGTTTAAAAGAAGAGATAAAGGATAGAAAAGAAAACATTGTTCTTATAGTAAAGGCGGATAAAGATGCAAAACATGGAGTGGTTGTAAGTGTTATGGATAAAGCGAGAAAATGTGGAATAGAGCGGATTGCAGTAGCAACATTACCAGAATTTTAAGATGAAAATGAATTATATTTTTTTAAAAGCAATTTTGGCAAGTTTATTTTTTCATATTTGTGGGTTATCCATCTTTTCTATTATTGTACCTTTTCCATTAAAAAGAGTAAAACCCATAGATGTTATCCTTTATTCTTCATCAGAAACAAAAAAAATTCAAAAAAAGGATATCTTAATTTCAAAAAAAATTACAGAAAATATAGGGATGCAAAAAATTCAACCTGTACAAGAAATTGTTTCTTTAAATATTACCTCAAAAGAAGCAATTTCTCAAGAAAAATATATAACACCTGTTAAACTTGATCTTGATATTGAAAAAACTCAAGAGGCAGAGATAGAATCTATAGCACTTCCTATTTTAAATATTGTTAAAGAAGAATCATTAAATGAATTTATTGAAGGTCCAGCAGGAACAAGAAAAATTTTATATAAGGAAAAGATTGATTATCCTTTATCAGCACAAAAAAAAGGAATAGAGGGGAAAGTTAAAATAAAATTCTGGGTTAATCCTGATGGTAAAATTTCAAATACAGAGATAATTTTTTCTTCTGGAAGTCCTGAAATTGATTTTTATGCAGAGAGAAAATTTAAAAATTGGTTATTTGAATCAGTTCAAACAGAAAAAGAAGTTTGGGGAATTATAACATTAATTTTTAAACTTAAATGATTAAAATACCTATTGACCTTGCAGCAAGTATTTATCTGATTATAAGTGTCTTTATTTTAGTTATGTGGTTTATTTTAGAAAAAAGGAAAAGATATTTAGAAACAAAAAGAGAGGATACATTATGGAACTGTCCTTTATGTTTTTATGAATATATTGATAGTAAAAGTAGAGATATAAGTAGATGTCCAAGATGTAAAACACTTCACAAAAAGGGAGAAAAATGATAATATAAAATAAGCAAAGGAGGTAAGATGATAACAGAAATTGGGATTGTAGCAGGAGAAATATGGGGCTATCTTGAAAAATATAATGAAACTACATTGGAAAAATTGATTGAAATAACTGGGAGAGATAGAGATTTACTTATAATGGGATTGGGTTGGCTTGCAAGAGAAGGTCATATCATTCTGAATAAAAAAGATAAAGATTATAGAATTGTTTTGAGAAAGAAAGATTAAACTGGGGGATCGTCTAATGGTAGGACGCGGGACTCTGGATCCCGGTGTATAGGTTCGAGTCCTATTCCCCCAGCAAATTTGACAAGATTATTGAAAAAGATAAAATTAATATCTTTAAAAAAGAAGGAGGAAATATGAAGGTAAGAATTGATGAAAACCTTTGCACAGGATGTGGATTATGTGTAGATATTTGTTCTGAAGTTTTTGAAATGGGTGAGACAGTTTCAAAAGTTAAACTTAATAATATTCCTTCTGAATTAGAAGAAAAAGTAAAAGAAGCAGCTGAAAGTTGTCCTGTTGAAGCAATAATTATTGAATGAAAAAGTTTTGATGAGGAAAACAAAATTCTTTTTCTTTATCATTTTTTTCTTTTTTATTGTTAAAGAATCTGAACCTTTTCTAATATCAAAACCAATAGAAAGAGCAAGAAGATATTTTAAATTGTCTCTTGAAGAATATAAGAAAGCAATAAAACAAGATCCGAATAATTACGAGATAATAGAGGAATACAAGAAAATTTTAGAAAGTACCTTAGGAAAAACAGAAGCCAAGATTGAACTTGCTTTAATTTTTCAGGAAATAAATTTAAAACCGAAAGTATATGAATTATTACTTGATATCTCTTTAACAGATAGAGAAAAGGCACTTTCTTATATAGAAAAGAAAATAGAAAAAAGTTTGGATATTAAAGAAAAAATTAATCTTTATTATCTTGCGACAGAAATTTCACCCCAAAATCCTGTTTACTGGTATAATCTTGGAAAATTACTATTAGGAATTAACAAACAAGAAGAAGGAATTTTGGCACTTGAAAAAGCATATAATTATAATTTAAAGGATATATCGCTTTTTTATTATCTTTCAACTTATTCATTTAATAAAGGTGATTATAAAAAAGCAAAACAGTATATTGATGAAGGACTTAAAATTTCAGATGACATAACTCTTCATAAAATTCTTTTAAAAATATTTCTTGCTGAGAATAATAAAGAAATGGCTAATATAGAAAGAGAAAAAATAAAAGATTTAATTGCAAAAAAAGAAGTAAGAAAGATTGAGAAAGAAGAAAAGGTTGAAAAAATTGTAAAGAAAGAGAAAATAGAGGGTTTAAATCCTTATACCTTTCTTGCTGTTTCAAAAGAACAACAAAAGTTATTTATTGTTTCATTTGATGGCGTTGGTTTTAATATATTGAAAGAATATAAATGCACTACAGGAGAAGAAAAGGGAGACAAAGAGAAAAGAGGAGACAAAAGGACGCCTGAAGGTGCATATCTTTTAATTTCAAAGTTAGAAGGACCACAATTACCTTCAAAATATGGAATCTGTGCGTATCCTCTTAATTATCCTAATCCAATAGATATAAGGTTAAAAAAAGATGGAAATGGAATATGGTTTCATGCTACACCTATAGAGAGACCTCCTTACAATAGTGAGGGATGTATTGTTGTTAATGATAAAGATATGAAAGAGATAATGCCATATGTTAAGATAGGAGAAACTTTTATTTATATAGGGAAAAACAGAGAATTTGCAGAATTTAAAGATTTGAAAAAGATTAAGGAAACTGTTGACAGATGGAAAATTGCATGGGAAAGTAAGAATATAGATGAATATATAAAATTTTATGACCAAGAATTTTTATCTGATGGAAAAGATAGAAATCAATGGAAGTTGTATAAGGAAAGGATAAATAAAAGTAAAAAATATATAAAAATTGAATTATCTGATTTGCAGATTTTACCTTATGGAGAAAAGAAAATTGGGGAGCTTGCAATCGCTTTTTTCAAACAGAATTATACTTCAGATAATTTCTCATCAAAAACAAGAAAAATTCTTTATTTTGTGAAAAGAAATGGAAATTGGAAAATAATTTATGAACAGGTATTATAAAAATGGAAATATATCCTGATTTTGAACAATTTAAAAATTTAAGTAAAAAAGTAAATGTTGTGCCTTTTTATATAGAATTTGTTGCTGACTTTGAAACACCTGTTTCATCTTTTTTAAAAGTTGCTAAAGGTAGTTACAATTTTCTTTTAGAGAGTGCTGAACAGGAAGAAAAAGTAGGAAGATATTCTTTTATTGGAACATATCCAGAGATAATAATTAAAGGAAAAAATGAAAAAGTTGAAATAATGGATTATACAAAAGAAAAAGTTGAAAAATTAGAGAAAAAGGGTTCTTTAAAAATATTGGAAATTTTTTTGAATAAATATAAAACTGTTAAAATTAAGTCTCTTCCCTCTTTTACAAGTGGATTTGTCGGTTTTGTTTCTTATGATTATGTAAGAAATATAGAAAGGTTACCTGACATAAGTAAAGATGATCTTTTTCTTCCAGATTTTATTTTTTTCTTCCCAAGAAAATTGATAATTTTTGATCATTTTAAAAGAAAACTTTTTTTAATTATGAATGTATTTGTTGATAAAGAAAAATCATTAAAAGAGATTTACAATAAGGGAAAAGAGGGATTATTAAGTTTTATAAATGAGTTTTTAAAGCCTCTAAAACCAGTTGAAAGGAAATATGAAAACAATCAGGAGAATTTTATAAGTAATTTTAAAAAGAAAGAATTTGTAAATAGTGTTGAAAAAGTTAAAAAATATATATATGAAGGAGATATAATTCAGGCAGTTATTTCTCAAAGATGGGAAAAAGAGTTAGATGTTGAGCCATTTAAAATTTATAGAGGTTTAAGAAGTTTAAATCCATCTCCTTATATGTTCTATCTTGAATTGGGTGAATTAAAGTTAATTGGTTCTTCTCCTGAAATTCTGGTTAAACTTGAAGGAAAAATTGCAACTGTAAGACCAATTGCTGGGACAAGACCAAAAGGAAGAGATGAAAAAGAAGAGAAAAAATTTGAACAGCAACTATTAAATGATGAAAAAGAAAAAGCAGAACATATTATGCTTGTAGATCTTGCAAGAAACGACCTTGGAAGAGTTTGTTATCCAGGAACTGTTGAAGTTACTGAATTAATGAAAATAGAAAAATATTCACATGTTATGCATCTTGTTTCAAATGTAAAAGGGAAATTAATGAAAAATAAAACTGCCATAGATTTATTTTGTTCAACTTTTCCAGCAGGAACAGTTACAGGAGCACCAAAAATAAGAGCGATGGAGATTATAGAAGAAATAGAAAAAGTAAAAAGGGGTCCTTATGCAGGTGCTGTTGGTTATTTTAGTTTAGATAAGAGTATGGATTTTTGTATAACTATAAGAACATTTATAGTTAAGGATAAGAAGATATATATTCAGGCAGGAGCAGGAATTGTTGCAGATTCAGTTCCCAAAAATGAGTATAAGGAAACAAAAAATAAAGCAAAGGCACTTATTGAAGCATATAAATTATCAAAAAGGATATAAAAATGATACTTATGATAGATAACTATGATTCTTTTGTATATAATCTTGTTCAGTATTTTGGAGAACTTGGGGAAAAGGTTGTTGTTTACAGAAATGATAAATTGACAATTAAAAGAGTGGAAAAATTGAAGTTTGATAGAATTGTTATTTCTCCAGGTCCAAAGAGACCTGAAGATTCTGGAATTTCCTGTGAAATAATTGAAAGATTTAAGGACAAGGTCCCTATACTTGGTGTGTGTCTTGGGCATCAATGTATTGGATATGTTTTTGGAGGAAAGATTACTTATGCTAAAAAAATTATGCATGGGAAGACATCTTTAATCTATCATAATGGTAAAGAAATATTTGAAGGAATAGAAAACCCATTTGTTGCTACAAGATACCATTCACTTGTTATAGAAAAGGAAAGTTTACCTAAGTGTCTTGAGATAAATGCATGGACAGAAGATGATGAAATAATGGGAATAAGACATAAAGAATATAAAATTTTTGGTGTTCAATTTCATCCTGAATCAATACTTACAAAAGAAGGTAAAAAAATTCTTAGAAATTTCCTTAAAATAAAATGAAAGTCCCTTTACCTTATTCTGGTGGTTTAATACTTTCATATCAATGTAATCTATCATGTATCCACTGTTTATATAATTGTAGAGGGGACTGGAAGGGTTGGATAAAAATTGAAAAGATTGTAGATATTTTAAAGACATTAAAAAAAAATTCCAATTTTGTTTCATTACATTTAACTGGAGGAGAACCTTTTATCAATTTACCAATTTTAATTGAAGCAATAAGAATTTGTAAAGATCTTGAAATACCATTTTTCGTTGAGACAAATTGTTATTGGGCAAAAAATAAAGAAATGGCAGAGAAGATATTAATAAGATTGAAAGAATCTGGACTAAGTTCTATTATGTTGAGCTATTCAATATTTTATCTTTATAAAGTCCCTGTTGGGAATTTTGAAAATGCAATGGAAATAAGTTTTAAAGTTTTTGGTCGCGAAAATGTTAGTTTTTATACAATCAATGCTTATAGAATAATTAAAGAAAGTGGGATTAGTGAATGTATTGACTTTGAAAAGGCAATTAATATAATTGGAAGAGAAAAATTTTTGAATTTTTTAGGCAATTATCTTGTTCCTAAGGGCAAATGTTTATATACTTTAGAGAAATGGTTTTATAAGTATAGTCCTGAAAAATTTAAAGGAGCAAATTGTCTTGCTGAATTTTTAAATCCACATCACATTCATATTGACCTTTATGGTAATTATATCCCAAGTTTTTGTTCAGGTATTACACTTGGAAATTATAAAAATATTTTAGAAAAAGGTATTATTATGAATGACAAAGTTTTAAATTTTCTTGTGAGTGACATCTATCAATTTCTTTTATGGGCTGAAAAACTTGGATATAAAAGGAAAGATGGTTATATCAATAAATGTCATCTCTGTCTTGATATAAGAAAATTTTTGATTAATAATGGGTTTAAATTTGATTCACTTAAACCAGAAGAATTTTATGAAAATTTATAATTTCCCTAAGCCTTCAAGATACTTTTCTGCAAAATAGGCAGCAGTCATTCCTTCGCTGCAAGCTGTTATTATCTGATATAATGATTTTTTTATTACATCTCCACATGCGTAAATCCCAGGAATATTTGTTTCCATCTTTTCGTTAACAATTATAAATCCATTTTCGTCAGTTTTTAAAATCCCTTTCAAAAATTCTGTATTTGGAAGTTGACCTACTGATATGAAGATACCATCTATTTTTAATTCTGTAATATTTTGATTTGATAAATTTTGTAAAATTAAGTATTCAACTTTGTCTTTCCCCTTTATTTCTTTTACAATATAAGGAAGGATAAATTTGATTTTTTCGTTATTTTTCGCTTCTTTTTGTAAATATTTTTTCGCTCTTAAACTTTCCCTTCTATGAATAAGATAAACTGTATTTGCAAACCTTGTTAAATAAATTGCTTCTTCAACCGCAGAATCCCCTCCACCAATAACAGCAACATCTTTCTCTTTAAAAAATGCACCATCACATATAGCACAGTAAGAAACTCCTTTACCAGTAAATTCTTTTTCACCTTTTACATTTAATTTTTTCCTTGAGGAGCCAGAAGCAATTATAATAACATCTGTAATAATTTCTTCTCCATTTTTCAGTTTTACTATTTTTTTATTATTTAGCAATTCAATTTTTTCTACTTCTTCATTTTTTATTTCTCCGCCAAATTTAATAAACTGTTTTTTCATATTTTCAGATAATTCAAAACCACTAATACCATCTGGAAATCCAGGATAATTTTCTATAATCTCGGTTAGTAACATATTTCCACCACAACTAAATTTTTCAATAATAAGAGTTGGAATTTTGTCTCTTGATAAAAAAATACCAGCAGATAATCCCGCTGCTCCACCACCTATAATTATTACTTTTTCCAAATTTTCTCCCTTTTAAAAAAGAAAAAGGGGGGGTTATCCCCCCTTTTTTGTGATTTAATTATTCAATTTTAATTTTAACTTCTTTTTCTTTCTCTTTTTCTGATTTGGGAAGGACTATCTCAAGTACACCATTTTTATAAGATGCTTTAACTTTTTCTCTATCCACACTGCATGGAAGAGTGAAACTTCTGGAAAAAGTTCCTGTGCGAATTTCTTTTCTGAAGTAGTTTTCTTTTTCTATCTTTTTTTCTTCTTCTTTTCTCCCGGATATAGTAACTGTATCTTCAGTTAGAGAAACAGAGATGTCTTCTTTGTTTACACCCGGGATTTCTGCTTTTAAAACTATATTGTCTTCATCTTCGTAGATGTCAACATCAAATGCTTTTGGTCCTTCCCAAATCTCAAAATCTTTTGAGAAAAATCTATCAATCAATCTATCAAAATCGTCTTTTATATCTAACATTTCTCTTAAGGGATTCCATCTTGCTAATTTTGCCATATTTATCACCTCCTTTCTTTTGTTTTTTTCATTTTTATTAGATGAAAAAAAAAACGGGAGGTTTCACTTTTTATATTTTATTCTTATTTGGTAATAAAGGATTCTCTCAATTTTTTTGGGGACTTTTTTATTTTTGAAGATTGTTTTTGATAATTTTATTGTTTTTTCAGTAGTGTTTAAAATTGATTCACATCTTTTACATATTTTAATATGTTCTTCTATCATTTCTCTTTTTACTTCTTCTATTTCTCTGTCTATGTAGTCCGACAAAAGTTTTATTATTTTTCTACAATCCATTTTAATTTCCTTTTTTCTTAAAATATTCTGACAGTTTTTCTCTTAAATACAGTCTACTCCTATGAATTCTCGTTTTTATAGTTGATATTGATAGTGAGAGAATTTCTGATATTTCTGATAATGAAAGTCCTTCTATGTCATGTAATATAAAAATTGTTTTATATTTTGGTGGTAAAGAATTTATTGCTTCATTTAAGATTTCTTTTAGTTCCTCATTTCTATATTGAATTTGAGGATTATTAGACCAGTCAGAGATTTCTAATTTATAGGTTCCATTTGACATTTGTTTTATTTCATCAATAGATATTTTTTTATATTTTTCTTTTCTTAACTTCATAAGAGCAAAATTTGTAGCAATTCTGTAAAGCCAGGTATAAAAAGATGATTTCCCTTCAAACTTTGGTAAACTTTCATATGCTTTTATATATGTTTCTTGAAGAAGATCTGCAGCATCTTCTTTATTACCAAGAATTTTAAGTCCAAGATTATATATTTTATCCTGCGTTTTTCTAACAAGTTCTTCAAATGCCTTATTATCTCCTGCTTTTGCTTTTTCAACAAGTTCAAGATCATTCACAAAAAAAATTTTAGCATAATTAACATTTATTTACAAATTTTCAAAAAAAAGGGTATAATAATTTCAAAAAAGGGGGTAAAGTGGCAAAATTATTATTTGCTAATATCAAAAAAGAAGATGTCAAAAATTTATTTGAATTTTTGAAGAGCGAAAAAGATTATATAAGAAAAAGAGTTCAACTTATAATTCTTTCTGGAATTCATAAATATAGAGTTTCTGAAATTTCAAAAATTGTTAAAATTCATCCAAACCATTTAAGGAAATGGATTCATAGATATAATAGGGAAGGCTTAAATGCAATTCTTCAATCTCCAGAAAAGGGAAGGAAGAAAAATTTTGGCCACGATATAAAAGAGAAAATAATAAAAACTGTATATATTCCTCCAAGAAAACTTGGCCTTTTATTTACGAACTGGACACTTTATAAACTTAAAAAATTTCTTGAAGAAAAAAAGATTGTTGAGAAAATAAGTCATGAAACAATAAGAAGAATATTAAAGGAGGCAAATGTAGATTTAAAAAAAATGGTTTATGAAGAAAATTAAGGAGGTGAAAAATGGGACTTTGGAATTTGAACAAGTTCCCTTTTCAACCTGAAAAACTCTCAGAAAATTTAAAAAATGGAACCCTTTATAAGATATTGAACAACTCACTTACAAAAAAAATTATTCAGAGCTATCTTAACGAAAATAGTCAAGGAATTGCAAAATTAGAGGAATTTATTGAAAAATTTAGTACTGATAACAGGGGTATTTTGGAAAGAATTTTTAAAGAGAGAGAGACAATTGTTCCATATATAATTTTTGACCATATATGTAAAATTTTTGATATTGAAAGAGGTAAATTAAAAGATGTAATAAAGAATCCAATAATAAAAAAGTCAATCTTCAATATTGCGGAAACAATTGTAAAATTTGGAGTGAGAGAACCACTTATTTTTGCTGAACCACTTATGGTTGTTTGGAATATTACAGGAAAATGTAATTTAAGATGTAAGCACTGTTATGAAGATGCCGGTGTTCTTTCAAAAGGTCTTCCAACAGAATTATCAAAAGAAGAAAAAATAAAAATTATGGAAGAAATAACAAAACTGAATATTCCAACTTTTGCCTTTGCCGGCGGTGAACCATTGATGGACCCTACTTTTTGGGAACTTGCAAAAATTGGTAAAGAAGCAGGACTATATATGTCAATAAATACAAATGGAACCTTAATAACAAAAGATGTAGCAGAAAAATTGAAAGAAATAGGTTTTGCATATTATGGGATAAGTTTAGATGGAGCAAAAAGTTATATTCATGATGAATTTAGAGGAGTTAAAGGTTCTTTTGAAAGAGCATTAAATGGTATAAAAAACTTGGTTGAAGTAGGAGAAGGAGATAAAGTTTGTATTTCATTCACAGTTGCAAAAGAGAATGCAATTATTAAAAATCAAATACCTGAAATGATTAAATTAAGAGATGAACTTGGGATAAGAAAAGTTGTTCTATATAATTATATCCCTTGTGGAAGGGGTGATTTTGATAATGATTTAACTTGTGAAGAGAGAGAAAAACTATTTGAATTATTTTATCAGGATTTAAGTAAAGGTAAAGAATCTCTTTTATCAACAGCACCTCAATTTGGAAGATTTTGTAAACAAATGTATGAATTAGGTAATGGAGAATTTACTGTAATCGGTCATTTTACTTCAGGAAACGCAAAAAAACTTAAAAATTTAGTTGAACTTATAGGCGGATGTGGAGCAGGAAGAGCATATATATCAATTCAGCCAGATGGCACTGTTACTCCTTGTGTTTTTATGCCAAATGTAAATATAGGTAATATGAAAAAAGATGGAGAAATAAGAAAGGAAAATTTAATTGAGATATGGGAAAAATCAGATGTCTTAAATATAATAAGAGATAGATTAAACCATCCAGAGAATCATGGTTGTAAAGGAAAATATTTTTCTGTCTGTGGTGGATGTGTTGCAAGAAGTTATGCATATTTTGGTGATTTTACAGCACCAGATCCAGGATGTATTTTAAACAAAAAAATAATTGAAAATATAAAGAAACAGAAGATATTAGTCAGTTAATTTTGAATTTATGTGAGCAAGATATAAAGGGAAAGGTAAAGCAAATTCTTTTTTCATACAGTTGATAGTAATGCTTAATGTATCTTTAAAATCAATTAAATGGCCAGGTGAAATAAAGAGTATTCCATTATTATAATTTCTTAAAGCATGTCCTATAATTTCTCCATTTGTATCTTTTATAAATGTTGAAGAAAGTGGGAAAGAAGGTGGTTCAAAATAATTTCCATATAAAAGTGATTTAGCACATCCAATTGTTGATTTTTCGATTAATAATCCTATATGAGAAGCAAGTCCAAATTTCTTAGGGTGAGCAATCCCATGACCATTTAAAATAAAACAATCAACATCTTTTTCAATCTTTTCAATTAGTTTAGTTATATTTTCACCCTCTCTAAATGCAAGTAGTCCAGGTATATATGGAAAATTTGTTTTTCCTTTTATTTTGATAATATCTAAAACTTCAAATTCAGGGTATTTACATAAAACTGCACATGAAATTATTTCATCATCTTTATAACTGCTATCAATCCCACATATGATATTTATCTGTTTTGAAATTGGTTTTATTATAATCTTATTTTTTAACTCTTCCTGTATTTTCTCTGCTTGGTCTTTATCAACATCCCATCTATGCAATCTTCTTACTTTCATTATTTAGCAAACTCAATTTCTCTTTTTTCTCTTATAACAGTGACCTTTACTTGACCTATATATTCCATATTCTCCTCAATTTTTTTCGCAATCTCTTTTGCAAGAATTTTTGCATCATCATCTGTAATTTCTTCTGGTTTGACAATCACTCTCACTTCTCTTCCAGCAGAAATTGCATATGCAGAGTCAACCCCTTTAAAAGAAGATGCAATTTTTTCAAGTTCTTCTATTCTTCTTAAATATTTTTCAAGAGTATCTCTTCTGGCTCCTGTTCTTGTAGCAGAAAGAGCATCTGCTATTTGGGTTATAAGTGTATATGGTGTATTAACTGAAATATCATTGTGATGATATAGTGCAGCATTTACAACTTCTTCAGATTCTTCATATTTTTTAAGAATTTCTCCCCCTATTTCAGGATGAGCACCTTCAACTTCTTGGTCTAATGCTTTTCCTATATCATGAAAAAGTGCTGCTCTTTTTGCAATTTTGGGGTTATACCCAAGTTCAGAAGCAATAATTCCTGCCATCAATGCACATTCTTTACTATGTATTAAAAGATTCTGACCATAACTTGTTCTGTATTTCAATTTACCAAGCAATTTTACAAGTTCTGGATGAACATTTTCTATTCCTATTTCAAATAATACTCTATTCCCATCTTCAACAATCTGTTCTTCAAGTTGCTTTTTTGTTTTTTCAACTATTTCTTCAATTCTTGCAGGATGTATTCTTCCATCAGCAATTAATTTTTCAAGTGCCAGCCTTGCAAGCTCTCTTCTGTAAAGATTAAAACAGGAAATTGTAACTGCTTCAGGTGTATCATCAACTATCAGATCTACGCCTGTTAGTGCTTCAAAAACCTTAATATTTCTTCCTTCTCTTCCTATAATTCTTCCTTTAATTTCATCTGATGGTAAACTTACAACAGATATAACACTTTCAGTCGCTTCTTCAGGTGCAAGTCTTTGCATTGTTGTTAATAAAATTTCTCTTGCTTTCTTTTCAGCATTTTCTCTTGCTTCGTTTTCAATTTTTTGCTGTAATTTTATCCCTTCTTTTCTCGCTTCCTCTTCCATCAATTTCAAAAGTAGATTTTTTGCTTCTTCTCTTGAAATACCACTAATTATTTCAAGTTTTCTTTTTTCTTCTTCTATAAGTTTTTCATATTCCAGTTCCTTATTTTTAATTTCCTCTGCTTTTTTCTGTAATTCTTTTTCTTTTTTTGATAGTTCTTCTTCTTTAATTTCTATAATTTCTGCTTTTCTTTCAATTGCCAATTCTTTTTGCTGCAATCTTTTTTCTTGGAACTGTAATTCTTTTCTTTTATTTTTTGTCTCTTTTTCAAAATCACTTCTTAATTTATAAATCAATTCTTTTGCTTCAATATCTATTTCTCTTTTTTTCTTTAATGCTATATCTTCTGCTTCCTGTATAATTTCTCTTGCTCTCTTTTCTGCCGATTTAATAGTTCTTTCACCAACATATTTTCTCCATAAGTATCCAAAAAGTATTGAAATTGCACCCCAAAGAATAAACCATGGAATAACAAGTTTTAAAGTATTTATTGAATTTAGCATTTTTGCCTCCTTTACTTTAAAAAACAAAAAGTAAAGGAGTTATCCAGCACGACAGACAGGAAGGAATTTAAAAAAGTTCCCCTTTATAAATTTGTTTCTATGTTTTTTATCTATTCTAATTTTTGTTTCCATTTTTTATATCCTTACCAGTCTGACTGATTTTATTGCTGGAAACTCCTTTATTTTTAATAATACCTCTTTATCAACTTCCTGGTCAAGATTTAAAACAGTTATTGCTGGTCCTCCTTTTTTCTTCCTACCAAGGGTCATTGAAGCAATATTTATACCTTTCTGTCCAAGAACTGTGCCAATATGCCCCATAATTCCGGGTTTATCTTCATTATAACAGACAAGTAAAATACCTTGAGGAACTGCTTCAACAGAAAATCCATCAATTTTAACAATTTTCCCTTCGTTTCCAACCATCGTTCCTGATAAAGATACAGTTTTTGAATTTTTTACTTCAACTGTTATCAAATTTGTGAACTCAGATGGTATTTTTTCCCTTTTTTCAATTAATTTAATTCCTTTTTCTTTCATTATTAATAAAACATTTATAGGATTTACCTTCCTTTCTTCCTTTAAAAGTCCAACAAGGATACTGGCTCTTAAAATGGAAAGGTCATAATCTACTATTTCACCTGAATATTTAATCTCAACGCTTTTTAAATCGCCATCAAACATCTGCCTTAAAAATAATCCCATTTTTTCACCAAGTGAAAGATACCCCCTTAATTTTTCATATGTCTTCTCATCAAGAGCAGGGTAGTTTACAGCATTTTTAACAATTTTATTTTTTATAGCGTCAACTATTTGGGTTGCAAGTTGGCATGCAACACTAACTTGGGCTTCTTTTGTAGAAGCACCAAGATGTGGTGTGACTACAACATTTTCAAATTCAAAAAGAGGAGAACTTTCAATTGGTTCATTTTCAAATACATCCAAAGCAGCACCTTTTACCTTTCCATTCTTAAGATATCTTACAAGTGCTTGTTCGTCTATAATCCCACCTCTTGCACAATTAATAATCATAACCCCGTCTTTCATCTTTTCAAATTCTCTATCACTTATTAAATGATATGTTTCATTTGTAAGCGGTAGATGGAATGTAATAAAATCTGATTGTTTAAGAAGTCCATCAAAATTTACTATTGTAATTCCAAGTTCTCTTATTTCTTCTTCTTTAACATAAGGATCATATCCAATAACCTTCATCCCTATGCATTTTGCAATACTTGCAACTCTTTTTCCAATCCTTCCAAGACCGACAACTCCCAAAGTTTTATTATATAGTTCAGTTCCTAAAAATTTCTTCTTTTCCCATTTCCCGTTTTTTAATGTCTGGTTTGCAATAGGTATATTTCTTGCAAGAGAAAAAATAAGTCCTATTGTATGTTCTGCGGCAGAAATTGTGTTTCCTTCAGGGGCATTCATAACAATTACACCGTTTAATGTTGCTGCCTCTATATCTATATTATCAAGTCCAACACCTGCTCTTCCTATTATTTTAAGATTTTCTCCTTTTTCTATTACCTCCCTTGTTACTTTTGTCCCACTTCTTACAATTAATACATCATAGGCAGGGATAATATTTTTAAGTTCTTCAGTAGATACTTTTCCTATTTCATTTATTTCAAATCCTTCTTTAACCAGAATTTCCTTACCTTCTTCTTCAAATGGCTCAGTTATCAAAACCTTTATTTTTTCCATAACTTTATCCCCTTTTTATAAAATTTTATTCTTTTTTTTCATTTTGTCAAAATTTGTATTCAAATATGGTAAAATATATGTAAAATCTGTGGAGGAAGAATTGATATGATTAAGTTTTATAACACTCTTACAAGGAAAAAGGAAGATTTTTATCCAATTGAGGATAAAGTAGTAAGGATGTATACTTGTGGTCCTACTGTTTATGATTTTGCTCATATTGGGAATTTTCGTGCATATGTATTTGAAGATTTACTTCATAGATTTCTTGAATATATTGGGTATAAGGTAATAAGAGTTATGAATATCACAGATGTAGATGATAAAACAATAAAAGGAGCAAAAAGGGAGGGAATGAGTTTGAAAGAATATACAGATATATACATAAAATATTTTTTAGAAGACATTGAGACATTGAGATTGAAAAAACCTGATTTTTTACCAAGAGCAACTGAACATATAAAAGAGATGGTTGAACTTATAAAAAAATTATTAGACAAAGGATATGCATATTATAAAGATGGTTCAATTTATTTTAGTATTTCTAAATTCCCCTCTTATGGGAAACTATCAGGGATTGATTTGTCTCAGATAAAGATTGGTGCCAGGATTGACGCAGATGAATATGAAAAAGAAGATGTGAAGGATTTTGTTCTGTGGAAAAAGGCAAAGGAAGAAGAGGGTGTATACTGGGAGACAGAAATAGGAAAAGGTAGACCTGGTTGGCATATAGAATGTTCTGCAATGAGTATGAAATATCTCGGAGAGACATTTGATATCCATACAGGTGGAGTTGATAATATTTTTCCTCATCATGAAAATGAAATTGCTCAAAGTGAATGTGCAACAGGTAAAAAGTTTGTAAACTATTGGCTTCATTGTGCTCATTTACTTGTAAATGGTGAAAAAATGTCAAAATCAAAAGGCAATTTTTATACTTTAAGGGATCTTCTAAAGAAAAATTACAATCCTATTGCTATCAGATATCTTCTTCTTTCTACTCATTACAGGGACCCTTTAAACTTTACAGAACAATCATTAAAACAAGCAGAAAATACAGTTAGAAATTATAACGAGTTTTATCAAGGTTTAAATATATGTGCCTTAGAAAAATATAATCCAGAAATAAAAAAAGAAATAGAAAAAGCAAAAAAGGGGTTTATTGAAGGATTAAGTGATGATTTAAATATTTCTCCTTCTTTATCAAGTGTTTTCAATTTTATAAAAACTGTAAATATCTTCTTTTCAAAAGGAGATTTTGGTAAAGAGAATGTAAAAGAGGTTAAGAATTTTATTGAAGATATTGACAGGGTTCTATGTATAATTGAAAAAAAAGAAGAATTTTTACCAGAGGAGATTGTAAATTTAATAAAAGAAAGGGAGAAAGCAAGAAAGAATAAGGATTTTGAGAAAGCGGATAAAATAAGAGAAATTTTAAAACAAAAAAAGATAATGCTTGAAGATACTCCTTATGGAACAAGGTGGAAAAAATTAGATTAAAATTTCCTCCTTATATAAATTTAAATCCTCAATTTCTTATTTTTTAGATCTTTATTTTGTAATTCTATGGTATAATAAAGATATGGAAAGAAAAATTATGGATGGGAAAGAAATAGAAGAAATTTTAAAAAAGATGGCAGAGAAAATTGGAGATGAATTTGTTGATTTAGAGAATCTTGTCATTATAGGGATAAAAAGAAGAGGAGCAATATTGGCTGATAGAATTAATAAACTTTTGCCAAAACAATTACCTGTTGGATATCTTGATATAACATTTTATAGAGACGATTTCAGTAAAATTGGGGCTCATCCTATAGTTGGTACAACAGAAATTCTGTTTGATATAGATGATAAAAAAATTATTCTAATTGATGATGTTTTATATACAGGCAGAACAGTAAGAGCAGCACTTGATGCTTTAATTGACCTTGGAAGACCAGAATTTGTTAAACTCTTCGTTCTTGTTGATAGAGGACATAGAGAACTCCCTATTTCTCCTGATTTTGTTGGGAAAAAAGTTGATATTAGGAAGGACGAAATGGTTGAAGTAAAATTGAAGGAGATTGATGGAAAAGATGAAGTAATTATAGTAAAAAATGGAATGGAAAAGAAAAGATCTCATAGGCCTTGAAGATTTAAAAAAAGAAGAAATTGAGACAATTTTAGAACTGGCAAATAGTTTTAAAGATGTTAGTACTCGTTCTGTTAAGAAAGTTCCTGCTTTAAGAGGCAAAACTGTTGTAAATCTTTTTTTTGAACCAAGTACAAGAACAAGGACTTCTTTTGAACTTGCTGCAAAAAGATTAAGTGCTGATGTTTTAAGTTTTGATGTTAGTTCATCTTCTGTTTCAAAGGGAGAGACAATTGTTGATACTGCGAAAAATATAGAAGCGATGAAGGTTGATTGTTTTATTGTAAGGCATTCTATTTCTGGAGCACCAGAAGTTATAAGCAAGAATGTTTCTGCTTCTGTTATAAATGCAGGAGACGGTTGTCATGAACATCCAACACAAGCGCTTTTAGATTTATTTACTGTCAAAGAAAAATTTGGGAAAATTAAAGATCTAAAGATTTCAATAATTGGAGATATCTTACATAGTAGAGTCGCAAGGTCAAATATCTGGGGATTTAAAAAACTTGGGGCAAATGTATGGGTTTGTGGGCCACCACCTTTAATCCCAAAAGGAATTGAGAATTTGGGCATAAAGGTAACATATAATTTAGACGAAGCGATAGAAGATGCAGATATAATTTATCTTTTACGACTCCAGAGAGAAAGGCAGAAAGAAAATTTTCTTCCTTCTTTAAAAGAATATAGTTTTCTTTATGGATTGGATAAGAAAAAATATGAGAAATTAAAAGAAAAAACTTTTATAATGCATCCGGGTCCAATGAATAGGGGAATAGAAATTTACTCAGATGTTGCTGAGAAAGATAAATCTTTAATTCTTGAGCAGGTAACAAATGGGATTGCAGTTAGGATGGCTGTCTTATATCTTACAATAGGAAGAAAAATATGAGTTTAAAACTTACACCTGTTATTTCATATGAAAAAGAACTAAATCAACAGCAACTTGAAATAGTGAAAAATACAGAAGGTCCTTGTCTTGTTATTGCTGGAGCAGGGAGTGGAAAGACAAGAGTTTTAGTTTATAGAGTATGTTACCTTATAGAGAAAGGTGTTAGTCCATCCAATATTCTCCTTCTTACTTTTACAAATAAAGCAGCAAAAGAAATGCTTACAAGGGTTGAAAAGATTTTAGGTTTTTATCCAAAAGGACTTATTGGAGGAACTTTTCATCATGTTGCGAATTTACTATTAAGAATATATGGAAAGGAGATAAATATAAATTCAAATTTCACAATTATTGATGAAGAAGATTCAGCCTCAATAATTAAAGAGATAATAGAAAAAACAAAAAAAAAGGAGGATTACCCTCACCCTTCAAAAATAAAAGAATTTATAAGTTTATCTATTAATACTTGTGAGAATTTAAAAGAAACAATAAATAACTTTTTTCCTGAATATGCTTATTTAATTTCAGATGTAGAAAAAATTTATAAAGAATATCAGAGAGTTAAAAGAAATTTGAATCAACTTGATTATGATGATTTACTTGTTTACTGGCTTAAACTTATGAGAAATGAAGTGGTAGGAGACAGAATTTCTACCCGTTTTAAATATATACTTGTTGATGAATATCACGATACAAGTAAATTACAGGCAAAAATTTTATATCTACTGTCAATTAAACACAAAAATATAATGGCTGTCGGAGATGATGCTCAAAGTATTTATTCATTTAGAGGTGCGACAGTTGCAAATATAATAGAATTTCCTAAAATATATCCAGAAGCAAAGATATTTTATCTTGATATAAATTATAGAAGTACTCCACAAATTTTAAATTTTGCAAACAATGTAATATCTCATAACAAAATTCAATTTCCTAAAAATCTTGTAAGTATAAGGGAAAATGGAGTGAAACCAGTTATAGTAAAATGCAGGAATATGAAAGAAGAAGGAGTTTTTGTTTCACAAAGAATAAATAAGTTAATTGAAATTGGTATAGAACCAAAAGAAATAGGAGTGTTGTTTCGTTCAAGATATCAGGCAGGAGAACTTGAAATTGAACTATCAAAACTAAAAATACCATACATAATAAGAGGAGGGCTAAAATTTTTTGAACAGGCACATATAAAAGATATTGTTGCATACTATAGAGTTGGTGAAAATTTTAAAGACATTTTATCCTGGAGAAGGATATTCAATATAAGTGAAGGTATAGGGAAAAAAGGAATTGAAAGATTGGTAGATTTAATTTTAAAATCTGAAAATCTTGATGAGTTTAAAGATAAAATGGAGAATTTAATGTTAACAAAAAAAGGGAAAGAAAGTTTAGAAAAACAGGTTGAAATTATTGAAAAAATAAAAAATCTATCATTTCCAGAAGGGATTGAGTTAATTTTAAATTCTGGATATTCAAGATATATAAGCAGAAAATACAAAGATGATATAGAAAGGTTGGAAGATATAAAAACTTTGAAAGAAATCGCATCTTTTTATTCAAATATTTCTGATTTTTTATCTGAAGCATCGTTACAAGAATATTCTAAAGGAGAAAGTCCAAATATAAAAAATGCAGTTATTCTTTCAACAATTCATCAGGCAAAAGGGCTTGAATGGAAGATCGTTTTTATAATAGGTGTTTGTGATAACCATTTTCCTCATCCTTATTCGGTAAAAGATCCTCTTGCACTTGAGGAAGAAAGAAGAATTTTTTATGTTGGGATAACAAGAGCAAAAGAAGACCTTTATATAACTTACTATTCTTATGATAATTTCCGATATACACCTTTAAAAAAATCAATATTTATTGAAGAAATCTCTCCAGAACTTTATGAAGAATGGGACTTAACTTTCTAAGGGATTGAGAAAAATGAAGATTTTAGCACTTATTATTTTTCTTATTGCATATATTGGGATTGTTATAAAGAGGGATAAGGCATTATATTTTGTTTTTGGATCTGTTTTTTTGCTTTTAGTTTTAAAAATAATTGAGTTTAGAGAAATACCAAATTTTATAAACTATAATGTCCTGGGTATTTTTCTTGGAACAAGTATTTTATCTTATCTATTTGCTTATTCAAAAGTTCCATCCTATATAGTAGATAAAATTGCAGAAAAGAGATATCCAACAGGTATTATATTTTTATTGATATGTATTATTACAGGTTTTATTTCTGCCTTTGTTGAAAATATTGCTACAATTATGATAATGGCTCCTGTTGCCTTAGAATTTACAAAAAAATATAAGATAAATCCAGTTCCTCTTTTTGTTGGTATGGCAATAAGCTCAAATTTACAAGGTTGCGCTACAATGGTTGGTGATAGTCCAAGTATAATTCTTGCAATGGAATCAAATTTAAATTTCAATGATTTTTTTTATATGCCAGGGTATAAACTTGGATTAAATTTAGGGAAACCTGGTATATTTTTCTTTGTTCAATTTGGAGCAATTTTGGGTTTTTTTGTTCTTTATCAATTTTTTAAAAAAGAAAAAGCAATTCATCTTGATTTTCATGAAAGACTTAAAATAATTTCATTTTTCCCAACAGTTTTACTTATTCTATTGATTTTCACTCTTGCTATAACATCTTTTTTAAATGATAAATTTTCATATTTTCCTGCTGTTATCTGCCTTGCATATGGTTTTATTGGAATATTCTGGTTATTAATTAAAAAGACAGAAAAAATAAGTATTAAAGAGATTGATTGGCATAGTTTTTTTTTACTGATCGGAATTTTTATACTTGTTGGGTCATTGAAGAAAGTTGGATTTATTGAAGATATCGCAAATTTCTTGTTAAAAACAGGCAAAAGTGAATTTAAAATATTTTTGTTGATTGTTTGGATAAGTGTTTTTATTTCTGCTTTTGTTGATAATATTCCATATACTATGGCTATGATTTCAGGAATAAAAATCTTATGCGAAAATTTAGGAACAAATCCTTATGTTTTTCTTTTTGGCCTTTTAATTGGAACATGTGTTGGTGGCAATATAACTCCTATTGGTGCAAGTTGTAATGTTGTAAGTGTAGGAATACTTAGGAAAAATGGCTATAAAGTTAATTTTTTTGATTTTGTAAAAATTGGATTTCCTTTTAGTATAATTAGTGTTTCAGGAGCAACTTTACTTTTATGGTTTTTTTATAAATAAGAAAATTGAATTTGCTTAAAACTTAGAATTTAAAGTTTAGAAAAGGAGATAAAAATGAATCAATTTGAAATATTTAGAAAGACAATCAATCATGAATTACATAATCAATTTCTTTATTATGCAAATTTTACTCCGGATTTAAAAAAAAGAATATGTGAAAAATTTAATATAAAAGAAGAGAATATATATAGTTTTTTTGGTTTTTTTAGTCCTGTAAGTGTCCAGCCATATGAAGAAAAGAAAGAAGTTGATTTTTCTAAATATTATAAGGATATGGATATACCAGAAGGTGCTTTTATAAATTGGCTTGGAGTTCTTGAAATCCCTGCAAAATACTATCATTTTACTGGTTATATAAGTCCATTAAGAAATGCAAAGTCAATAAAAGATATTGAGGAATTCCCTTTCCCAGAGAGTGAAAATTTAAATCCAGAAGGAATGAAAGAAAAAGTTGAAAATGCACATAAAGAAAATAAAGTTTGTGTTTGTTGGGTTGGTCATATGTATGAAAATTCTTGGCAAGTAAGAGGATATGAACAATTTTTGATAGATATGATAGAAAATCCTTCCTTGGCTGAATATATACTTGATAAGTTTACAGAAAGAAATATCAAAGTAACTGAACTTGCAGCAAAAGTAGGAGTTGATATGATAATGACAGGAGATGATGTTGCAAATCAAAGGACACTTATGTTTTCAATAGATATGTGGAGAAAGTTTATAAAATCAAGGTGGAAAAAGGTATATGAAAAAGCAAAAAGTATAAAGCCAGATATTCAAATATGGTATCATAGTGATGGGAATATTGAACAAATAATAGGAGAATTAATAGATATAGGAGTAACAATTTTAAATCCTATTCAACCAGAATGTATGGATATTTATAAAATTAAAAAAGAATTTGGTAGATATATTGTTTTTGATGGAACAATTGGAACACAATCTACCATGCCTTTTGGAACACCAGATGAAGTTAGGATGGTTGTTAGAGAAAGAAAAAGAAAAATTGGTTATGATGGCGCTTTAATTTTATCTCCAACTCATATTCTTGAACCAGATGTTCCAATTGAAAATATAGAAGCATTTGTTGAAGAATGTAGAAAAATAGATTAAAATATTTAAATGAAAATCCTTTCTATAGAAACAACAACAAATTTCGGAAGTATAGCAATTCTTGAAGATGATATTATAAAAAGGGAAATTTTTTTTGAAAGTTCTGATCTTGCCGGTGAACTTGTTGAAAAACTTAACTTTGTTTATGATGAATTTGATTATGTTGTTGTTTCATCTGGACCAGGTTCATGGACTGGTATTCGTATAGGTATGAGTTTTGCAAAAGGACTGGTTTTAGGAGATATAGATAAAATATATGTTGTTAATGTATTTGATTCAATCTTTTATTCTGTTAAAGATATTAAGGCAAAATTTTTAGGCATAGTTTATTGTTCAAAAGAGGATTTTTATTGTTCAGAATTTATTGGTGGTAGGTTTAATTATAAAAAATTGTACAAAATAAGGAAAATTTCTTTGAGAGAACTTCTTTCAATTGTTAAAAAAAATGAGTATATTTTAATTGGTCCTGGATTAATAAATTTAGGTGAATTTAAAAAGTTAGAAAAATTAAAGTCAATTTATTTTTTGTCATATCCAAGAGCATCATTAAATGGATTAGTTGCTTATCAAAAAATAAAAAGAAAAATTCCTTCTCTTCCCGTAGAGCCAATATATGGGAAATAAAATTAAAATTGGTTATTTAATCGGAAGTTCTGAGATTGGAGGAACTGAAAAAATGATATTAACTCTTGCAAAGAATCTAAATAAGGATACATTTGAAGTAATCTTCTTTTGTATTAAAGGTGAAGGCAAATTTACAAAAAAGTTAAGGAATGAAAATTTTAAAGTTTATGTCGTCAATCTAAAAAAAAATCCATTTTCTTTTATAACCCTTTTTTTTCTTATTAAAAAAGAAAATTTAGATATTCTTCAATCATTTCTTTTTGTTGCAAACATACTTGGAAGGATTTATGGGAGGATTCTTAAAATAAAACTTATAATTTCATCTCAAAGAAGTACAGACCCATGGAGAAAATGGTATCACTGGTTTTTGGAAAGAATAACTTTAAGATGGGTTAATTTAATTATCTCAAATTCTTATTCTGCAAGAGAAATTTTAATAAAGAAAGGAAAAATTCCAAGAAAAAAAATAAAAGTTATACCAAATGGGATAGAAATACCTGAAAAAATAGAAAAGATTGAAAAGAAGGATTATATAGTTGTAGGGAGCATTGGAAATTTAAAAAAAGCAAAAGGTTATTTTTATTTAATTGAGGCATCTAAAATAGTTATAGAAAAATATAAAAATGTCAGATTTTATATTTTAGGAGATGGTGAATTAAAACAGGAAATTTTAAAAAAGATTAAAGAGAATGGACTTGAACAATATTTCGTATTAACAGGATATGTTGAAGACATTTACGATTACCTTAAAATCTTTGATATTTTTGTCCTTCCTTCTTTATGGGAAGGTTGTCCTGTTAGTTTACTTGAAAGTATGGGATATGGTATAGCATCTATTGCAACTGATGTTGGTGATGTTCCTTATATTATTGAAAATGGTCAAACAGGATATATAGTAAAAAAAGGTGATTATAAAAAAATAGCAGAGAAGATTATAGAATTGATAGAGAATAAGAGTTTACGAGAAAAAATTGGACAAAAAGCAAGAGAGAAGGTCAAAAAAGATTTTTGTTTTGAAGAAATGGTAAAAGCATATGCATCTATATATAATAAAGTTGATAGAAAAAAATTAAAATGTTAAAATTTTATCTTTAAATATGGAAAAAAAAAGAGATTTTAAAAAAGAAACTTTTAACTGGTTTAAATCTCTTTTTTGGGCTTTTATTATTGCTTTGTTTATTAGGACATTTTTTGTTGGGAACTTTAAAATCCCAACAACTTCTATGGTTCCAACATTAAAAGTGGGAGATAGACTCCTTTCAAATAATATAATCTATAAAATTAGAGAACCGAAAAGGGGAGAGGTTGTTATTTTTAAACCACCACATGATCCTAAAAGGGATTTTGTTAAAAGGTTAATTGCATTTGGTGGAGAAAGAGTTTTGATAAAGGAAGGTAAAATATATATAAATGGGGAACCAGTAAATGATCCTAAAATAAATTGTAGATATTATTACAGCATAGGGACTTATGGAGTTGAAAATGAAATAGAAGTTCCAGAAAATTCATATTATGTTTTGGGTGACAATAGTATTAACAGTTCAGATAGCAGAGATTGGGGTTTTGTCCCTAAAAAAAATTTAATAGGTAAGGCTTTATTTATTTACTGGCCACCATGGAGAATGGGGTTAATAAAATGAATAAAAAAAAGAGTGAAAAGATATATTTTATAAAAGAAGATGACTTAAAAAATTTAAGGGAGATTGCTAAAAAATTTAAAGAGCTTGAAAAAGAAAAGGAAAAATTGGATAAAAAAATAGAAGAATTGAACGATAAATATTTACGAACTCTTGCTGAATTTGACAACTATAGAAAAAGGATTGAAAAAGAAAAAAGAGATTTAATTAAATATGGGAACGAAAATCTTATTTTACAACTTATTCCATTTGACGAAATTTTTGAAAATGTTCTAAAAATGATAGATGAAAATTCTTCATCAGAAGTTATCAAAAAAGGACTTGAATTATTAAAAAAAGAATTTGAAAAATTTCTTGAAAGTCAAGGAGTTAAAAAAATAATAGCAAAGGGAGAAAAATTTGATCCAAATCTTCATGAAGCAGTAGGAATTATAGAGACAGAAGAAGTTGATGATGGTATAATTATAGAAGAAGATAAAAGTGGTTATATGTATAAGGACAAGGTTATTAGACCATCAATGGTAAAGGTTGCAAAGAAAAAGAGTAAGAATAATGTGGAAGATAGAAGCACCAGCAAAAATTAATCTTTTTCTTGAAGTTGGGCAAAGGCATAATTCACTTCATCCGATAGTTTCCCTTATAGATATAGTTTCCTTATATGATTATATATACTTAAAGCCATCGGGGAAAACCGATATAAATTTTATCTCAAAATGGGAAATCCCTGAAGATAATACAGTTGTAAGATTGATTTCTATTTTGAAAAAAATGTTTAAGTTTGATGTGGATATAAAAATTGAAAAAAAAATACCCCCTGGAACAGGTCTTGGAGGTGCAAGTTCTAACGCTGCATATTTATTACTTTATTTAAATGAAATATTTAATTTTGGTTTAAAGATTGAAGATATGGTAGAGATTGGGAAAAAGATTGGTTCTGATGTTCCATTATTTCTCTATCGCAAAAGATGCTTAATAGAAAATTTTGGAGAAAAAGTTAAAGTTTGTAAGGATTTTAAATTTTATTATTTACTTTTAATCCCTCAATTTTCTGTTAATACAAAAGATGTTTATAATAAACTTGACCAACTTGGAGATTTTGGTAATTTGACTTATGCTTTAAAAAGGGTTAAAATTCTTATTAGAAAAATAGAAGAGTTTGATATTAATAAAATTGAAGAAAGTATGTTTAATCGCCTTGAAAGACCGTGTTTTGAATTAAATAATGAGATAAAGGAGGTGAAAATTGATGTAGAGAAAAAAACAGGGAAGAGATTTTTTTTGAGTGGAAGTGGAGGTGTATTGTACAGTTTGTTTAAAGAGAAGGAGGAAGTTTCAAAAGTAAAAAATTTTATTTATTTAGAAGGTTGGGAAAAAGTTGAAGTTGAAAGTATATTTTTGTAAAAGGAGGAAAAGATGGAAATTACTGAAGTTAGAGTTTCTCTCGTCGGAAGACCTAATAGTAGGTTAAGGGCTTATGCATCTATTACTTTTGATAATTCTTTTGTAGTAAGGGATGTAAGAATTATAGAAGGGAAAAGAGGGCTTTTTGTTGCTATGCCAAGTAAAAAAATGCAAAGACCTTGTTCAAGATGTGGATTTAAAAATCCTATAAGTCATAAATTTTGTGGTTCTTGCGGTGTCTCTTTGAATCCTGTTAATCAACAGCGACTTTCTCCTTCTCAACTGCATAGGGATCTTGCTCATCCTATAAAAACAGATTTCAGAGAATATATTCAGAAAAAAGTTCTTGAAGAATATGAAAAAGTAAAAAAGGATACTGATAAAAATCTTTCCGAACAATAAATTTTAAATTCCACAGAAGTTTTGCCCGGTAGTGTAATTGGTAACACACCGGCCTTTGGAGCCGAGGATCAAGGTTCGAGTCCTTGCCGGGCAGGATAGAAAAAAAATGGAAAGTTTATGTTTTGTAATTCTGGCTGCTGGAATGGGTAAACGCCTGGGTAGTAAAAATCAAAAAACAATAACAAAAATCCTTGGGAAACCAATGTTAAAATATTTACTTGAAACAGTGAAAAAATTTAACCCAGCAAAAATAATCATAGTTGTCGGTTTTAAAAAAGAGGAAGTTTTTAAAGAACTTGAAGGTGAAAATGTGGAATATGTGGAACAAAATGAATTAAAAGGAACAGGACATGCAGTTTTACAGATAGAAAAAGTTTTGAATAACTTTCAAGGAGATATAATTGTTCTTAATGGAGATACACCATTTATTTCTGATAAAACGATAAGTGCTCTTCTAAAAAAACATAGAGAAGAGAAAAATTATTGTACTTTTTTAACAGTAAAACTTGATGATCCAACCAACTATGGAAGAGTTTTTAGAGATGAAAATGAAGAAGTAATAAGTATAATAGAAGAAACAGATGCAAACGAAGAACAAAAAAAGATAAAAGAAGTTAATGCTGGTGTTTATATTTTTAAATCAGAAGGTCTATTTTCAAGTTTAAGGAAGATAGAACCAAATCCAAAAAAAGGAGAATATTATCTCACAGATATAATTAAGATTTATAGATCTGAAAATAAAAAAATTTCAACTTATACAACACAAGATTGGTTTGAAACAATTGGGATAAATACTTTGTCTGATCTGGAAAAGGCAGAACAATATTTGAGAGAAAGGAGAGAAAATGGATAGTTGTTTGATTTTTTCTGGAAATTCTAATTTAGAATTATCAAAAAAAATTGCTGCGTATTTACAAAAAGAATTAAGTCCTATAAAAATATATAGATTCCCGGATGGAGAAATATGTGTAAAGATTGAAGAAAATATAAGAGGAAAGGATGTTTTTATAATTCAGTCAACCTGTCCACCAGTAAACGAAAATTTAATGGAATTACTTGTAATTCTTGATGCTTTAAGAAGAGCATCTCCAAGAAGAATCACAGCAGTAATTCCTTATTATGGTTATGCAAGACAGGATAGGAAAGATCAACCAAGAGTTCCTATAACAGCAAAACTTGTTGCAAATCTTCTTGTAACAGCAGGAGCAAATAGAATTCTAACTATGGATCTTCATGCTCCACAAATTCAGGGCTTTTTTGATATTCCTGTTGACCATCTTTTTGCTGCTCCTGTAATAATAAAATATTTAAGAGAAAAAAATTTTAAAAATCCAGTTATTGTTGCACCTGATGTTGGTAGTGTGAAGTTGGCGAGAGCATTTGCAAAAAGATTACCCGGTAATTTAGCGATAGTTGATAAAAGGAGGGATTCACCTGATAAAGTTGAAATGGTACATGTTATAGGTGATGTAAAAAACTGCCAGGCTATTATTGTGGATGATTTAATTTCAACAGGGAATACTTTAATTGAGGCAGGATATGCATTATTAAAAAATGGCGCTTCTGAAATTTATGGTTCTTGTACACATGCAGTTTTAGCAGGAGATGCAATTGCAAAAATTGAAAATTCCCCTTTTAAAGAAATTATTATAACTGATACAATTCCCCATCCTTCTTTACCGAAAAAATTTACTCTTCTTTCTGTCTCTGAATTACTTGGAGAAGCAATTAAAAGTATACATCTTGAAACAACTGTGAGTAAACTTTTTATTTAACCCATTGTAGGTTTCTTTCTGTGGAGTGCTTTTTTACTTCTCCATCTAAGTTTTCTTTTTTTCCTTCTCATTTTTTATTTACATTTTTTGCTACTTTTTTTTGCTGTCTTTTTTGCTGTTTTTTTTGCTGCTTTTTTTGCCACTTTTTTCACCTCCTTTCTTTTTTATTTTTTAAATCATTATTTGTTCTTTGTCAAATAAAGATAGATTTTTTCTTTTTGTTTTCTGTTTGTATCTTTTGAAATAAAGAAATATCAAGGGTTAAAAAAATACTTGACAAAATAAAATTTTTAAAATAAAATGATGACTGACTGGTCAGTCAAATGGAAAACAAAAAATATCTAATTATAAAAGTTGCTGAAAAATTGATAAGTAAGAAAGGTTATTCAAAGACAACGGTTGATGAGATTACAAAAAAAGCAGGTATAGGGAAAGGGACTTTTTATCTTTATTTTAAAGATAAAAGTGATTTGTTTTCCTCTATTATTAAGGAAGAGTTTGAAAATCTTATGTTAAAAATTAAAGAAGAAGTCAATGATATAGACGATTTTTTTGAAAGATTGAAAAAAGGAATTGAAATATACCTTAATTATTTTGAAAAAAATTATGATTTTTTCAAAATTCTACTTCAGGAAAAGCCATTTATTAGAGGAAAAAGTTTTGAAAATTTGTGGAAGGAATTTTTTGAAAAATGGGGAGATTTTATGAAAAAGGGTTTTAAAAAAGAGATAAAAAGGTACAAAATAAAAAGACTTAATTTGGATGACATAATTTATTCACTGATAGGGATATTACATGGGAATATCCACAAATGGATAATAGATGGAAGAAGTTATTCTCTTGCCAAAAAGAAAGATGTAATTTTTAAAATTTTTACAGAGGGGATAAAAAGATGAAAAAAATTTTGATAATATTTTTGATTATTTTTTCTCTCTCTTTTACAGAAGAGATACTTAAACTTGATGATTGTGTTAAAATTGCTATTGAGAATAATTTGAAAATAAAAATTGCAAAAAACAAAATAGAGCAGTCATTTTATCAGAAAGAAATTGTAAGAAAATATCTCTTACCATCTTTATCCCTTTCTTTCAACTATACATATCTTGGAGATAATGAAGGAATAAATTTTGTTGGATTTGGTCCTATAAAATTTACAGAAGACAATCTTTATACTTTTACATTTACTTTAAAACAACCTTTATTTACAGGGAAAAAAATTGAAAAAGCATATCAAATCGCAAAAGAAAGTTATGAAAAATCAGAGATTGATTATGAAAAAGAACTATCAGATTTAATATTGGCTGTTAAAAAGGGTTATTTTAATATTTTGAAAGCAAAAAGATTTGTTGAAACAAGCAAAAAATATAAAGAAAATCTTGAAAAACACCTAATAGATGCAAAAAAGTTATTTGAACAAGGGATTGTAACAAAACTTGATATTTTAAAAACAGAAGTTGCTTTAAAAAATGTTGAGACAAAAATTATAGAGAGTGAAAATTATTTAAAACTTGCTAAAGCAAATCTAAACTTTATTTTAAACAGAAGTCCTGATTATGAATTTGAAGTTGAGGATATACTTGAAATCAAAGAAGAAGATATAAAAGATTATAGATGGTGGATTGAAACAGGACTCAAAGAAAGAAAAGAAATAAAAAGTTTTCAGAAGCTTATTTCAATTTATCAGAAAAACATAGAGATTGAAAAAAGTAATTTATATCCACAAATTTATTTTTTCTTCAATTACAATATAGAAAGAGGAACACAAGCATCTTTTGGAAAATGGGATACAAACTGGAATACAGGAATTTTGCTTTCTTATGATATATGGAACTGGGGACAAACAAAGGATAAAATAAAAAAGACAGAAAAAGAAAAAGAGGAAATTGAAAATCAATATAAACTTTTAAAAAATTCAATAGAAATTGAAATAAAAAATGCTTATTTAAACTTTATAGCAAGTAAGGATAAAATAGAAGAAAGTAAAAAACAGATAGAGGTAGCAGAAGAAAATTTAAGAGTTGCAGAAATTCTTTATAGGGAAGGATTGTCAACAACATTAGATGTAATTGATGCAATAACCTCATTAACAGAGGCAAAAAACAACTTTCACAATGCTCTCTATGAATATAAAATTGCTTATGCTGAACTTGAAAAAGCATGTGGAATTTTAAAATTGGAGGAAAAATGAAAAAAAAGAATATTACTGGTTTTATAGTTGTTTTTATAATTATAACAATAGTTTTCTTACAATTACACAAAAAGAAAAATCAAGAAAAGGCAAAAGAAGTTTTTGTAGAGGAAGAAATTCCTGTTGAAGTTGTAAAAGTTCAGGAAGTTATTTTGAAGGATGAAATTGAAGCATTAGGTGAAATTGAGCCATATCAGAAAGTTGTGATTTATTCAGAAGTAAGCGGCCTTATTGAAAAACTAAATGTTAAAGAGGGTGACTATGTTAAAAAGGGTGATTTTATTGCCCAGATTGATTATAAAAAAAGAAAGATTGATTATGAAAATGTAGAAAATCAACTTAAAGCAGCAATGATAAATCTTGAAAATATAAAAAAGGACTACGAAAGGTTTACAAATCTATTTAAAGAAGGAGTAATTTCTGAAAAAAAACTTGACGATATAAAAACACAGTATGAGGTTGTTTCTCATCAGGTAGAAGCACTTAAAAAACAATTTGAACTTACAAAAATAAGATTAAATGAAGCATTCATTTACTCTCCTATTAATGGATTTATTGCAGAAAAATTTGTTGATGAAGGAGAGTTTATAACAGAAAGTTCTATGATGAGATCTGTCCCAATTGTTTCTATCATTGATATAAGTAAAGTTAAGGTTAATTTGCCTATTTCTGCTGAAAATATTGGGAAGGTTAAAAAAGGACAGAGTGTTTTAATAAAGACTGAAAGTTTCCCAGATAAAGCTTTTTATGGCAAAGTTTCAAGAATTTATCCATTTGTTGATGAAAAGACAAGAACTGTTAATGTAGAAGTTATACTTGAAAATAGTTCATTTATTATAAAACCAGGAATGTTCTGTAAAGGGACAATTATAACAGGAGAAAAAAAAGCACTTATTGTTCCTTTGGATGCAATTATGAAATTACCAGCAAGTGGAAATTATTATTGTTTCAGGATAAAAGATAATTCTGCTGAAAAAGTTTATATTAAAGTTGGAAAGATTGGCGAAAATTATGTAGAAATAAAAGATGGATTAAATAAAGATGATATAGTAATAGTTACATCACAAGGAATCCTTGATACAGGTAAAAAAGTTAAAGTAATAAAGGAGTAAAAATGACATTACCAGAAATTTCAGTAAGAAGACCGTATACAATTTTGATGTTTTTTTTAGCAATTTTGTTAATATCTTTAATTACAATCCCTAAAATTCCAATTGATTTAATGCCAAATATTGAAGTGCCAGCTATAACAGTTATAGTCCCTTATCCTGGTGCGAGTGCTTCTGATGTTGAAAATGATATTACAAAATATCTTGAAGACCAACTTATTACAGTTGAAGATCTTGATGAAATAAATTCAATTTCAAAAGATAATATTTCAATTGTAACTTGTAAATTTAAATGGGGTAAAAATCTTGATTCTGCAACAAATGATATAAGAGATAAAGTTGACCTTGCAAAAACCGAAATATACCAACATGCTCCTGATGCAGAAGAACCACTTATTTTTAAGTTTTCAACAGCAATGACTCCTGTTGTTATAATTTCTGTTTCTTCTGATTCATTATGGAAAGACCTTTATTATATTACAGATAAACAGATTTCAGACCAATTAAAAAAAACAGAGGGAGTTGGTAGTGTTATGCTTTTTGGTGGTCTTAAAAGACAAATAAAAATTTATCTCGATTGGGAAAAAATAAAAGGATATGGAATTCCAATAGAGTTAATATATCAAAGATTAAAAGAAGAAAATATTGATTTTCCAATTGGAGAGATAAAAACAGGAAGAAGAAATTATTTTTTAAGGGTTACAGGAAGATTCAGAAATCCAGATGAAATAAATAATATTTTAATATTAAGTGTTTCAGGTAAAAATATTTATTTGAAAGATATTGCTAAGATTGAAGACCATTTTGAAGAAGAGAAATCCAAAGGTTATCTTAATGGGAAAGATGCAATTGTTCTTGTTGTTCAGAAGCAGTCAGGCAGAAATACTGTGATTGTTGCAAATAATATAAAAAAGAAAATAGAAGAAATCAAAAATTATATTCCGAAAGATATAGACATTCAAATTGTTTTTGATTCTTCTGAAATAATTATAAGAACAATAAAAAACCTTATCAATACTGCTATTACTGCTGGAATTCTTGTTATACTTATTACGATTTTATTTTTAAGAAAGTTAAATTTAAGTTTGATTGTTGCGACTTCAATTCCATTTTCATTAATATGTGCTTTCCTTTTTCTTTACCTTGGTGGTTTTACCATAAATGTTATTTCTTTAATGAGTTTAACTGTTGTAATAGGGATGGTTGTTGATAATTCAATTGTTATTCTTGAAAATATTGTAAGAAATTTTGAAAAAGGCCAGGATATTAAAAAAGCAAGTATTTTTGGAGCAGAAGAAATAGCAACTGCGATAGTTGCCTCTTCTTTAACAACAATTGTTGTATTTTTCCCATTGGTTTTAATTAGAGGTTTTATAGGTATAATGTTTAAACAACTTGCATTTATTATAACTACTACAATTTTTATGTCTATGGTTATTGCTTTAACACTTGTTCCTATGCTTTGTTCAAAATTAATAAGACCAACAGAAAGACCACAAACAAAGTTTTACAAAATGGGAGAAAATTTTCTTAAGAAAATTGATGAAATATACTCTAAAATTCTCAAATTTTGCCTTGATAATCCTGGTAAATTTCTATCTTTTATTTCTTTAATTTTTCTTTTTTCCTTTTCTTTGACTAAATTTATTGGAACTGAATTTTTTCCTCAATATGATATGGGAAGAATAGAGGTAAGTTTTGCATTAAACCCTTCTTCACGAATTGAACAAACAGATAAAATTGCAAAAAAAATTGGTAAAATCTTTGAAAAAGAAATACCTGAAAGAAGATTTTGGTATGCAAACTTAGGAGAATCTGGAACTGGTTTTAGTGCTGTAATGGGAAGAGAAGAAGGCCCTTATTCAGGAGAGGTTTCAACAATGCTTGTTTGGAGAGAAGAAAGGAAAAGGTCTGATAAAGAAATTGCTGAAATTTTAAGAAAAAGAATAAAAGAAATCCCTGGAATAGAAAGATTTACTATTTCAACTGGAAGTGGAATGGAAGCAATTTTTACAGGCTCGTCCAGTCAAATAGAGATTGAACTTTATAGTTCTGATATTGAAAAACTTATTCATTATGCAGAAATTTTAAAAGAAAGGATTAAAAAAATACCTGGAGCAATTAATATAAAAACATCATATAAAGGAGAGCGTCTTGAATTTCATATTAAAATTGATAAAGAAAAGGCAAAAACACTTGGTATTTCAACTGCTCAAGTTTCTCAAACAATAAGAGGATACATTTATGGTTTTACTCCAACTAAATATAGGGAAACTGGAGAAGATTTTGATATTTTTATGCAACTTGAAGAAAGTCAGAGATATAATATTGAAAATTTTGGGCAGTTACCTATTTTTACACAGATGGGCAAAGTAATTAAATTGAAAGATATTGCAGAAATTGAACTTGCAACAGGTCCAATAGAGATAAATAGAAAAAATAGGGAAAGAATTATTAAAGTTGGATGTGATACTTATCAAAGAGCAATGAGTGAAGTCTTTAAGGACATAGAAGAGGAAATCAAGAATTTAAATATACCATCTGATATAAAAATAAAATTTGGTGGAATGGTGAAACAGCAGAGAGAAAGTTTTGCTGATTTAAGAATTCTTTTAATTTTAGGTATTATTCTTGTTTATATGGTTATGGTTGGACTTTACGAATCATTTAAAACACCATTTATTATATTTTTCTCCATTCCATTTACATTTATTGGAGTTATATGGTTTACATTTTTAACAGGAGTTAATTTTTCAATTGTCTCATTTATGGGAATGATAATGCTTATGGGAGTTGTTGTTAATAATGCTATTGTTCTTGTTGACTATATAAATACTTTAAGGAAAAGAGGATTAAATTTAGTTGAGGCAATAATTGAGGGTGGAAGAACAAGATTAAGACCAATTATGATGACTTCTTTATCAACAATTTTTGGAATATTACCTCTTGCTCTTGGTAGAGGAACAGGGGGAGAAATGTGGCGTGGTTTTGGTATAACTGCAATTGGTGGATTTTTAGTATCATGGATTATCACTTTGGTTTTAGTCCCTGTTATTTATCTCCTTATGAATAGAAAATCTCCCTCTTAAAAAGAGTTTTATCAAATTTTGAAAAGATTTATAATGGGAATTATATATTTAAAAAAAAGATGAAAAAACTGATTTTAAAGATTTTCCTTTTTTTGTGTTTATGTTGCTTTGCAGATAATTATAACACATCTTTTTTTACAGGATATGGATTTACTAAAATTCAAGATCCTAAAAGTTATAGATTTAATACATTTGTAGTTGATTTCACAAAGCCAGTAGAAGGTTTTAAAAATTTTTTCTTTCAAATAGAACCATCAATTGCTTATGTATCAAGTCCTTCTGATAATTTTGAAGTTGGGATTTTGCTTTTTGCCCTTTATAGTTTTTCTGAAAGCAATTTTCAACCATATATAAAAATAGGAACTGGAATAATTTATCTTTCAACTGATTTTATAGAACAAGCAACACATTTTAATTTTGCTACTTCAATTGGTCTTGGTTTTAAATTTAAACTTAAAAAACTTTCAATTTATACAGAAGGAAGATTTAGACATGTTTCAAATGCTGGTATAAAATTGCCAAATGAAGGTATTAATTCAAGAATTTTTCTAATTGGAATAGGGTATAATTTTTAAATCTAAAATAGGAGGGGAAATGAAGATAAGAGAATTTCAAATCGGTAATTTTATTGTAGGCATACCAGAAGATATAGGTCCAAGAATTATTCATTTTTCTTTAAAAAAATATCCTGACAAGAATGTTTTTGAAATTCTTCCTGATTTAACAATTGATACAGAAGAGGGAAAATGGCATATATATGGTGGACATAGATTGTGGACATCTCCTGAAGACAAGCCACGTTCTTATTCTCTGGATGATAAACCTGTAAAAATTGAACAACTGGATGAATTAATAAAGATTTATGGCAATCCAGAAATACAGAATTCTGTTGAAAAGCAAATAGTGATAAAAAAAATAGGGCAGATGCTTGAAGTAAATCATATAATAAAAAATATTGGAAGATGGCCTATAAAACTTTCAGCATGGTGTTTATCTGTTATGAAAAAAGGAGGATTTGCAATTATACCAATGATACCTAAAAAAGTTGATAAGCATGGACTTCTACCTGATAGACATATTTCACTGTGGCAATATACAGATATTTCAGATAAAAGATTGATTTTGAATAAAAATTTTATTTTTGTTAAACAGGATATTGGGATTGAAGAACCATTTAAAATAGGTATAAATGTAAATGAAAACTGGGTTGCTTATTATATTGATGGATTTTTATTTGTTAAAAGTTTTGAAACTGAAGAAGGAGAATATCCTGATTTTGGTTGTAATGTTGAAGTATACACAAATTCAAAATTTTTAGAACTTGAGACATTAAGTCCACTTAAAATTGTTGAACCACAAAGTAAAATTGAATATAAAGAAATATGGAATCTTATTGAAGTTGGAGAAGTAAAGCCAGAAGAAAAAGAAGTAAGAAAAGTTCTAAAAAATTATTTACCTCTTGGATGAAATTTTTCATATAATTGCTTTAGTTTTTCTATAGTTAGATGTGTATAAATTTGAGTTGTTGTTATTCTTTCGTGTCCAAGCAATTCCTGAACAGTTCTTAAATCTGCTCCTCTATCAAGAAGATGTGTTGCAAATGTATGTCTTAAGGTATGAGGAGTAATGTTTTTATTGATTTTGGAAATTAACATATATTTCTTTACAATTCTTTCAACACTCCTTTCGGTAATCTTTTTTCCATATTTATTCAAAAAAACAAATCTTTCTTTTTTATTCGGTCTTTTTTCAATATATTCAATTAAACAATTAAGGGCTGTCTTACCAATTGGAACAATCCTTTCTTTTTTTCCTTTCCCTTTTACTTTTATTACCTCATCTGCAAAATTAATATCCTCTATTTTTAAATTTACAAGTTCTCCTACTCTTATCCCTGTTGAATATAAAACTTCAAGTATTGCTTTATCTCTTAAAGATTGCCAGTTTTTTTTATTAAAAGGTGTTTCAAGAAGATTTATAACTTCATTATAAGTCAAAAAATTTGGTAATTTTTCAGGGATTTTCGGTGATTGAATTAAAAGTGCTGGATTTTTCTTTATAAATTTTTTACTGACAAGAAATTTATAGAACGATTTTAAAGAAGCAACTTTTCTTCCAATTGTTTTTTCTTTTAAACCAGAATTTTTCAATTTGCTTATAAAACTTATAAGGTCTTCATATTCAACTTTTTCAAAATCAGAAATCTTCTTTTGTCTTAAAAATTCAATAAACTGACTTATATCTTTTTTATATCCTTTTAATGTATGTTTTGAGTAATTTTTTTGGTTTGCAAGATAATCAATAAATTTTTTAAGTTTGTCTTTCATTCTCTTGGCTTATTTTTCTTGCAGTATTATATGCATCGGAAATACTATAAATTCCAATAATTATCATTCCTGTTAGACCAAAGAAAAAGAGACATACACCCCATATTAAGAAACTTATTGGTGGAAGGGTTTTTATAAAATAGAAAATAAAAATAGCCCCTATAATTAAAATTAAAAGAGAAACCCCAGAAAGAAATATTAAAGAAAGGCCCTTTTTTATCTCTCCATTATAAATCTGTCCAAGTCCATTAAAAACAAAGGAAAGTAATGCGGCAATTCTTGGATTTGGTAAATCCTTTCTTTCCATTTCAGTCAATTTTTCCTTTTGTTGATGGTAGTTTTTTCCCTTCTATTTTTACTGCTTCCTTCAAAGCAAGTCCAAGACCTTTAAAAATTGCTTCAAATATATGATGTAAATTTTCTCCATAAACAAGATTTATATGTAAAGTAAGTCCAAGATGATTAACAAAACCTTTCAAAAATTCTTTCGCATCTTCTATTTCAAAACTTCCTTCTCTTCCTTTTATAAAAGGAACATTAAAAACAAGATAAGGTCTTCCTGAGATATCAAGTGAAATATTAACTAAAACCTCATCCATAGGAGTTGAAGAAAAACCAAATCTTTTTATCCCCTTTTTATCTCTCAATGCTTCTTTTATAACAGAGCCAAGACATATTCCAGTATCTTCAATAATATGATGTGTATCAACTTCAATATCTCCTTTGACTTTAATTTTTAAATCAAAAGACGAAAATTTTGAAAATAACTCAAGCATATGATTTAAAAAACCAATAGGAGTAGTAATATTATAATCTCCTTGTCCATCAAGATTAATTTCTATTTCAATTTCTGTTTCTTTTGTTTTCCTTTTAAAAATTCCTTTTCTTTTCATATAAATATATTAACATATTCTACCAATTTGAAAATTCATAATATCTGAATGTTATTTTTTGACTGTCATATTCTTTTATCCAAATAACATGGCCATCAGCAAATAGAACATTTAATCCTCCAAGATGATATGGTTTCCAGTGAGATTGTGTTTCTATCCAACTTAAACAGTTTTGTGAGTAATCATCTTTATCATTATCATTAACACTGAAATTTTTATATTGATTATCTCCTGCAAGAACAAAGGCACTTGGAAATCTTATCTTTTTTCTGTTAGTTGCTGCTCTTTGATTTCCTGCATCAATATATGCTGCTCTTGCACTCAAAAAATATGAAAACTCATCATTTTTAACTGGATAGGTAGGACATCTATATATCTTTTTATTTTTTACATATGGGTATAACTGTTCTGTCCACCCAGGATATCCAGGATATGGAGGATTTATATTTCCTGTTTGCCAGAAACAAGTTCCCTGACAAAATGGATAGAAATCTTCATTATCATTTGCATAGATTTCAAGAGCAATATATATTTGTTTTAAATTATTTGTACAAGTTGCCTGTCTTGCTTTTTCTCTTGCTTTATTTAGTGCAGGTAAAAGTATACCAGCAAGAATTGCAACTATTCCAATTACAACAAGCAATTCAATCAATGTAAATCCTGAAATTTTCTTTTTCATTTTTATAAATTTAAAGTAAAATTTTATTTATTTTTTCTTTTAATGTCAATTTTAAATTTTTCAAAAACTTTTTAACTTCTGAAATTGTTGGAGATGATTGTGCTCCAAATTTTTTAACTGATAAAGCAGCAACAATATTTGCAAAATATACTGCTTTTTTCAAATCCATCTGTTTGGCAATTGCAAAAGAAAGGGCTCCATTAAAAGCATCTCCTGCACCTGTTGTATCTACTGTTTTTACTTTTATAGAAGGGACCAACTCACATAAATCTTTTGTAGTCAATAATGCTCCTTTTTCTCCTAATGTAACCACAACTACCTTTATTCCTTTATTTATTAATTTATAAGATGCTTTTTTTATTGATTCTATTGAGTTTAATTTTTCGTCAGTTAATTTTTCCAGTTCATTTTGATTTGGAGTAAGAATATCTACTTCTTTTAATAAACTATCAGTAATTCTTCTTGCTGGTGCTGGATTTAGAATAACCGGTATATCTTTTTCTTTTGCAATTTTTATAGCATATTGAACAGTAGATATAGGAATTTCTAATTGAAGAACAAGTATATCTGCTGATTGAATATATTTTTTATTTTTTTCAATATCTTTTTTATTTAATTTATAATTTGCACCAGGACTAACAACAATGGCATTTTCACCTTTTTTATCCACAATAATTAATGCTACGCCTGAAGAAATTTTAGGTTTACGAATGATAGAATTAGTTTCTATTTTTTCTTTTCTTAAATTGTTAAGAATTAAATCACCAAAAAAATCATTTCCAATACAGGAAATAAAATTTACTTTAGCCCCTAATCTTGAAGCCACTACTGCCTGATTTGCTCCTTTTCCACCAGGACAAATAAAAAATTTATCTCCAATAACTGTTTCGCCCCCAGAAGGATAAGTAGAAGTTTTTACAACTAAATCAACATTTGAAGAACCAACTACACAAATTACTGGTTTTTTTCTCATTTTTATGTTTTAAAAATTAACTCAAATTGCCTGTTTTGTCAAAAATAGTATTATTATATAGACAAGAGAGAAAAATTTAACTAAAACAAATAGGAGAGTTAAAATGATAAAATTGAAAGTTGGAATAGTTGGGACTGGATGGGTTTCAGGTGAGCATATGTCTGCTTTTGTTCAGAATCCAAATTGTGAACTTGTTGCTGTTTGTGGAAGGACAAAAGAATCTGCTGAAAAAAAATTAAAGGAATATGGTTTCTCTGCAAAAATTTATACTGATTATGAAGAAATGTTAAAGAAAGAAGAGATAGATATTGTTTCAATATGTACTCCAAATAATTTACATCCAGAACAAACAATTATTGCTGCTGAATATAAAAAGCATATTTTGATTGAAAAACCTATTGCTTTAAATGAAGATGATTTGAATAGGATGCTTAAAGTTGTTAGAAAAAATAGAGTTAAGACACTTGTGAGTTTTGTTTTACATTGGAATCCTCTTTTAATGACAATTGATAAACTTTTAAAGGATAATACAATTGGAGAAATTTATTATGCAGAAGTAGATTATTTTCATGGAATAGGTCCATGGTATAAGCAATATTGGTGGAATATAAAAAAGGATGTTGGAGGAAGTTCCTTACTTTCTGCTGGATGTCATGCCTTAGATGCTTTATTATGGTTTATGAATAAAAAAGCAGTTGAGGTATTTTCTTTTTCAACAAGAAGCAAAAATCAAGATTTTAAAGAATATGAATATGACCCAACAAGCGTAACTTTAATAAGATTTGAGGATAATTCAATTGGTAAGGTTGCTTCTTCTCTTGATTGTAAGACACCATATATTTTTAATATTGAATTATTTGGTTCAAAAGGAACAAAACAATAAGAAATAATAATATTTATGCTCCTGAAAGATTTCCAGGCCAAATTGGTTATATAACAATTCCAACAATTTTGCCAGATAGTGGAGATGTGAGACACCATCCATTTGAAGGAGAAGTTAATCATTTTGTTGATTGTATTTTGAACGATAAAAAACCTTTCCCTGATATTGAAGATGCTGCAATTGTCCATAGAATTATTTTTAAAGCAGATCAATCAGCAAAAGAAGGAAAACCTTTAAAACTATAAATTTCTAATTTTTATTGTGGTTTTATGGTTTAAAAGTCCTTCTATTTCTGCTATTTTTTCTATTTGTTTTCCAAATTTTTTTATAAATTTTTCTTTACATTTAACAATTGCATAACTTCTCAAAAAAGTTAAAACAGAAATTCCAGAGGAAAATCTTGCTGTTTGTCCAGTTGGTAGAACATGGGATGGACCGGCAAAATAATCACCAATTGTTGCAGGAGAATAATCGCCTATAAATATTGCTCCTGCTTTACAATTTTTAAAGAGGTTTGGTTTTTTAGAAAATACCTGTAAATGTTCAGGACATATATAATTTATCATTTCAATTGCTTCCTTTTCATTTTTAACAATTATACAATATCCATTTTCAACTTTTTCCGATAATAAATTTCCAAGTTTTTGATCTGTTGTAATAAAAATTCCAAGTCCATCTGTATGTTCCATTTGTGCTTTAAGGTCATATTCAATAAAATCAATTTTACCAGAATCATCTGAAAAAATAACAACTTCACTTGGTCCTGCTGGTAAATCAATGCCAACTTGTCCATATAATAACTTTTTTGCACAATTTACATATTTATTTCCAGGTCCACACACCAAGTCAACTTTTGGGACTGTTTCTGTCCCAAAAGCAAATGCACTTATTGCACAGACCCCACCAATTGAAAAAATATTTTTAATTCCAAAATAATCTGATGTAGCAATAATTAAAGGGTGTATATTTCCATTATAAGAAGGTGGTGAACAAATATATATCTCTTTAACACCTGCAATTTTTGCTGGTATTACAGTCATTAAAATAGTTGATATTAAAGGTGCCTGTCCACCAGGAATATATATACCAACTTTTTCAATTGGTGAATATTTAAATTCAATCTCAATATCCTTTTCCTTTATTTTGAATCCTTTCGGTAGTTGTTTTTTATGGTATCTTTCTATCCTTTCTTTCGCTTTTTTAATATAATCAAAAACTTCACCTTTTAAATATCTTTTACTTTCTTGAATTTCCTTTTGTGTAATCTTCAGTTTTTCAAGTTTAACTTTATCAAACTTTTCTGTAAAATAAAATATTGCTTTATCCTTTTCTTTTCTTATTTTTTCTATTATTTCTCTAACATCATTTTCAATATTCTCTTGCTCTCTTTTTAATATTTTTTTCAAACCTTCAAAATCTATTTTTTCCATCTTAAACTCTCAATCCTTTCTTTGTAATTTTTCCCAGAAAAAATATAATTCCCTGCAACAAGAATATCAACCCCATTTTCAATTACAATCTTACTTGTTTTTTCATTTATTCCACCATCAACCTCTATTTCAAAGTTTAAATTTTTCTCTTTTCTAATTTTATTGATTTTTCTTATTTTTTCCACCATCTCATATATAAATTTCTGACCACCAAAACCAGGATTGACTGTCATAACCAGAACCATATCAACTATTTCTAAAAAAGGGTATATCTTTTCAACAGGAGTCGGAGGATTTATAACTATACATACCTTCTTTCCATATTTCTGTATTTCTTTAATTATTGATATATGGTCAATTTCGCATTCTATATGTATACCTATAATATCTGCTCCTGAATCTGCAAAATTTTTCCAGTATTTTTCAGGATTTGTTATCATTAAATGTGCTTCAAAAGGTAAATGTGAGTATTTTCTTATTGCAGCAAGGACCATTGGTCCAAAAGTTAAATTTGGAACAAAATGGCCATCCATAACATCAAAATGAATTAAATCAGCACCAGCAGATGTTACCTTTTTCACTTCCTCTCCCAAAGATGCAAAATCAGCACTTAATAAAGAAGGAGCAATTTTAATCATAAATATAAGTTTAACACAAACAGGAAAAACTATAAAGGATAGATTTTCCCTTTTTCAAGGATATAAATTTTATTGCATACACTCTTTATAAAATATAAATCGTGGGAGACGACACAATAAGTTAAATCATTTTCTATTAAAAATTTCTCTATTTTTTCAGTTGTTTTTTCATCAAGTCCTGTTGTTGGTTCATCAAGTAAATATATATCTGGTTTCATAGATAAAATTGTTGATATTGCCACAATTCTTTTTTCTCCATAAGATAGATTTTGAGGAAATCTATGTCTTAATTTTTCAATCCCAAGTAATTTAATTGTTTCTTCCACTCTTTTTTTTACAACTTCTTTTTGTAATCTTAAATTTAATGGACCAAATGCAATATCTTCTTCAACAGTTGGAGAAAATAATTGATCGTCTGAATTTTGAAATAAGAAACCTATTTTTTTCCTTACTTCTACAAAATCCTTTTCATTCTTCATTATTTTACCAAAAATTTTTATTTCTCCCTTTTCCGGTCTTACAAGTCCTACAATTGTATAAAGTAAGGTTGTTTTTCCAGAACCATTTGCTCCTTTTATACCTATTCTATCATCTTTATAAATTATAAGGGAAAGATTATCTAAAACTGTTCCAGTTTCAGGATATGAAACTTTAATTTCTTTTAATTCAATTAATGGAGTTTTAAGTAAATTATCCATAAAAAATAAATTATAGCACAAAGACAGAAAAAAGTGTCTCTTTTTTCCCATTTAAAATGGTGATATGTCCAGAATATACCTGAAAAGTTTCTCAAAATCATTGCTTTATATATTGTTTTACTTTTTTCATACGCTCTTAAAACAATAAGACCAAATAAGTTTCCAATTGTTTTATATGTGTGAAGGTCGTTTTTAGGCTTAAAACATCTCATTTTCATTGCTCTTTCTAATCTATTTTTCTCTTCTTCAATAACAGGTATATACCTTGTTGAAAGAAAGAAGATATTGACAAGTTTTCTTGGTACATGTAAATGATGAAGAGCATGTATTGTTATTATTGGATGGGAGGAAAAAATTAAAATAAAATTTGTTATGAAAATTAAGTTTGATTTTATCGTTATTAAAGTGGCATATCTTATCCCTTCATAAGTTGCTGAAAATTTTAAAATTTTAAGAACTTCTTTTCCAGAAAAACTAAAAGGTAGAAAAATCCACATTAAAATTATAAAAAAATTAACAGAAATAAAGCCCTTTAAAAATTTCTTAAAATCAGTGATAAAAAAAAGTAAAAATATAGGTAAGATAGAATAATATCTGAACAAACAAAAATTTTTTTCAAGTGCAACAAATATTGAATAAACAAATCCTATTATCAATCTTAATCTTGGATCTATCATTTTAATGTGCGATTTCGTAAATAAAGAAAAATACCAAATATACCTAAGATATAACCAAAACCTCCTATTATATCCTGAATTTTAACTTTCTGTTTTTCTTTTTCAATTTCTTTTAAGATTTTATTTATCTCTCTTTCTATACTTTCTTCAACAATTTTTCTTATCTTTTCTTCATCAATATTTATTTGAATTTGCTTTTGTTCTGCTTTTTTTTCTTCTTTTACTATTCTTTTTTCAGTTTCTTTTTCTTTTAATTGCATCTCAGTTTCTACCTTGTGTCCCACATCAGCAATTAAAACTACTTTTATTTTAGATGTTTCTGGGATATCAAAAGAAAAAATTCCTTCTTCATTTGTTTTCCCTTTAAGTATTTCTTTTTGATTCTCATCATATACAATAACTTGTGAATTTTTACATGGTTTTCCATCCGCAAAATATCCTTCAACAAAAATTTTCTCTCCTTCTTTATAAGAAAAAATATTTATTTTGTGTGCGAAAGCAAAAAAATTTAAAATTAACAAAGAAAGAATAATTTTTTTCATTTTTCACCCCATATTATTTCTTTTTTTGTTTTACTTAAGAAAGTTAAAATAAAGCCAGTTATTATTCCTTCAATTATTGCAATAGGCAAATTAGCAATAAATATTGTTTTTGCAAGGTTTAAAAAATGCTTTTCTGTAAAGTAAAGGGAAAAACAAACCAGAAGAGATGAAAAGACAATTGAGAAAAAGCCACTAAAAAAACCAGTGATAAAATAACTCTTTTTCAAGAATGGTCTGAATAAATAATATGAAATTATTGCTGGAATTGCCATATTTGTAGTATTAACACCAAGAGTAGTTAGCCCACCAAATTGAAACAAAATTGCCTGTAAAAACAAAGCAAGTAAAATAGAAGGAAAAGTTTTCCAGCCAAGGATTATTCCACATAAACCATTTAAAACAAGATGGGTACTTGTTGGACCAATAGGAACATGAATCAGTGATGCAACAAAAAAAGCACTTGTTAATAGAGAAACTTTTGGATAGTCGTCAAATTTTAAATCCTTAATTCCAATAAATGTTCCTGCTAATGTTATACCTGCTCCTATACCAAGAACCTTACCTGATAATATACCTTCAGATATATGCATTTTATTTCATATCATAAACTTTAATCCATAAAACACCTGCAACTTCAACTTCTTTGTTATTTATTTTCTTTTCATCTGTACAAATTGCTGAAAAACCATACCATCCACTTTTAGGGAAAGAATAATAAAATACACCATTTTTATCTGTTTTTATGACTTGTGTTATAAAAGGAGAATATGGTGCCTTTAAATTTCCTTTTTCATTGAAATATTCAATCTCAACATCGCAGAAAGGAACTTCTTTTCCGTTAAATTTGACTATTCCATAAAAAGTATTTCCTGTATAAAGTCCATAAGGTCTTACAAGCGGAATAATCTCAACTTTTAATCCAACTTCTTTGTCCCATCCTTCTCCCATTCCAAATCCATTTACAATAACTTTTGTATAATGGATTATATATTTTTCTTCTGCTGGTTCAAAATATGGTTTAGGAATACAGTAAAAAATATAATCACCTGGCCTTTTTAAATTATAACTTAAAATCCACCCTTTATTTGCTTTTTCATCTGAATAGAATTTGAAATTTGCTTCCTTTAACTGATTTAATAATGATATTTTTTCTTTTTTAAAAAGTAGTCCAAAATCTTCTGGTTTTTCCATAGGCATAGTTTTTCCTTCAAAAGGATGTGCAAAAAGGATTTTTAAATTTATAGTTGCTTTTTCTTTTTCCTCTACTATATCAGAGGAAGGAATAATCATACCAAAATGAGCAAATAAATTTAAAACGACTGATACAAACAGAAAGAAAAATATTTTTTTTAACATATCTTCCTCCTTTTTTACCAGTTAAATGTAAATCCTGTAGTTATCCTCCAATTAGATGCATCATTATTAAGTCCTTTAGAAAACCCAAAGTCATAAACTATATAATCATTTAGTGTAAAATTTAAACCAATAAGAATTTCAAGAGGTTTTTCATCATTATTTTTTCCAACAATTTCACTAACAAAATTTAATTTTTCACTGATTGGATATTCTAAAGCAGTTGAATAAGTAAAGTATTGTTCACTGCTTGAAGAAGTTTTTTGGAAATATGTTCCTAAATTTAAGTGCCAAATTAATTTTCCAAAGTTTTTTGATAATATTGAGTTTAGAGAAAATTCTGTATCACCTTCATTTGGATTTGGTGTTGCTGAAATTGTAAAAGAAATTCCTGGTGTTTTTTCATTTTCCTTTAAAATAGAAAATTTAGCACCTATCTCAATTCTTTTCCATTCATTTACTTTTAAATCACTTTCTTTAATTAAGAAAGGAGAAGAAATCCCAAAATCCAACCAATCAGTTAATCCATATTTTAAAGAGATTCCAATTTCTTGATTTTTTGTTTTATCATTATTTTCTGTAAAATCATATCCAATCTCAAGTTCAAACTTTCCTTTTTCAACTGTATAAGCATCATCTGTTGTTAAGGGTCTTCCTGCATAAAGAAGAGATGAAAAAACAAAGAAGAAAATCAAAAATCCTCCAATTTTTTCACATCTTTTACCTGTCATTTTTTCACCTCCTTTTGTGTTATTTTTTTAAAATTCGTGCTACTTTAAAAATTATAGTATAATATAAAAAAAATTCAAGTCAAATTTTAAAAAGGAGTAAATATGAAAGTAGAATTATTAGAAATGACAGCAAATCCTGAAGAAATTATTTATTCTGCTGCAAGGCAATGTTATTCAGAAAAAGATGCTTATGGGATTTTTATTGAAGCAAATAATATAAAAAAAGATAAAATAAGAAAATTTATAAATGAAATTGTAAAATCAGGACATGAAAGTGTTCTTGAACATGTAAAATTTACTTTTGCAATTTCGGGTGTATCTCGTGCTTTAACACATCAACTTGTCAGACACAGAATTGCTTCATATTCACAGCAGAGTCAAAGATATGTAAATATGAAAAATTTTAATTATATTATTCCACCGTCTATAAAAAACGATAGAAGTTTATTAGAGATATATCAAAGTATTCTAAATGAAATTAAAGAGGCATATAAAAAATTGATTGAAAGATTTAAAGAACTGGGTGTTGAAGGGGAAATGGCAAATCAGGATGCAAGATATATATTGCCAAATGCGACAGAAACAAAAATTGTTGTTACTATGAACTGTAGAGAACTTCTTAATTTTTTTAGAGTTAGATGCTGCAGCCGTGCTCAGTGGGAAATAAGAGCCCTTGCTTATGAAATGCTTAAAATATGCAAGGAAAATTTGCCTTCCGTATTTGAAAAAAGTGGTCCAAAATGTGAATATCTTGGTTATTGTCCTGAAGGAGAAAAATTTAGTTGTGGGAAATATCCTCTTAAAAATGAGGTTATAAAAAATGATTGAAATTTTGAAAAAAGTAGGAAAAAAAATTACAGGGATTGGGAGTTTACCTTTCAGAGATTTGCAAGAAAGTATTGAGTTTATTAAAAACAATTTCAAAGATATTCCTTTTTTACCACAATTGCCCAGATTAAACTTTAAAGATGATATGAATATTCAAGTAATTGAAAATATGCCAGGTATCAGATTAGAAGAAAGGAAAATTATTTTTTCATATTCAGAACAAGATATTTTAGATACCTATCAGAAAATAGAAGAAAATGATATTGAATATTTTAAAATTAGTAAGGACTATGGAATTGGAATTTACGAATTACTAAATATTGAATTAGAAGGATTTTTCTTAAAAGGACAAATTTCAGGACCTATCACTTTTTTATCAACAGTTAAAGACAAAGAAGGGAAACCTTTAATATTCAATGAAATTGTTGAAGATCTTTTTGTCAAATTTCTTGGAATGAAGGGCTTATGGTTAGCCAAAAAAATAAAAGAAAAAGGAAAAAGCCCTGTGATTTTTTATGACGAACCAGTAATGTCAAGTTTTGGTTCTGCCTTTTTTCCTCTTGATAAAAATAGAATAATAAATATTTTTGAAGGATTAATAAAATTTTTAAGGGAAAGGGATAATGATATTTTAATAGGGATTCATTGTTGTGGTAATACTGATTGGAATATTTTTTTAAATTTAGATATAGACATTTTGAGTTTTGATGCTTTTACCTATTACGAAAATTTCTTTGTATATTGGGATGATATAAGAAATTTTTTACAAAATGAAAAAATTATTGCATTGGGAATAATTCCATCTACTGATGAGATTGAAAATATAGATTTAGAAGAGATAAAAGAAAAATTATATTCAATTTCTAAGTATTTTAAAAAAAAGGGATATAAAATTGAAGAAATACAAAAACAATTGATTTTTACTCCTTCATGTGGTATGGGTTATGTGAAAGAGAAAAATGCTTATAAAATTGTTGATTATCTCTCCTCTATTTTGGAAATTTATAAATAACAAGACCAGAAGGAACTTTTGGAAAGAAGAAAGTTGATTTATGGGGCATAATTTTCTCTTTTAAACACATTTCAATAAATATATCTTTTTTAACTGGATTTAAATAGAAAATAACTCCTTTTTTTCTTTTTTCGTATTCTTTAAAAAGATAATCTATTGAACTATGGTAAAGAAATTCAACATCTTCTTTTAACTTAACAAAATCTTTCAGAAGGTAGTTGTCAACAATAAATGTGTCAAGATTTTTATAGTCAGTATCAGCATCAATTTTTTTTATATACTCATTTAAATTAAGTATGTAAAATCTTCTATTATAGAACATACCTATTTCTCTTTGTCCTTTTCTCATTTGCTCTCTCATACTTTCAAAATCTGGTTTTTCAATTATCTTAATGTTGTTATGGCTAAAATTTATTTCAACATCTGCTGGAATGTATCTATGTGTAGGAAGAATTAAGACACCTTCAGATTCAATATTTGCAAGATAAACAAGGATATAAGCATTTTCAGGATTGGGATTATCTTTATAAAACATAAGTGAGGCATTATATCTATGATGTCCATCAGCAATAAAAATTTTTTTATCTCTAAAAAAATTTTTTACAATTTCTATATTATCCACATCTTCAACTTTCCCAAATTCAAAGTTTTCGCTATTAATTTTAAATTTTGAGTAAATTTTCTCTTTCTCAATTATTTGCTCAATTAGAAAATTTTTATCCTGATATAACATAAAAACAGGACAGAAATTTGCTCTACATTTTTCAATAAGTTTATATCTATTATCTGAATATTTCTTAAAAATTTTTTCGTGTGGGATTATTTCTCCTTTCTGAAAATCTTCTAATTTTAAAATTCCAATTATCCCACTCCTTTTATAAATTTTGTTTTCATATTCAAAGGTTGTTTTTAAAAAATAAAAATTTTCTTTCTTATCTTGAATTAAAATTTTATTTTTTATCCACAAGTTAAAACAATTTAAAACCTCTTGGGGATTATTTTCACCTGTTATCAATTTTGCTATATTATATTCACAGACAGACAAAAGTTTTTCTTTCAATTCCTGATTTACTAAATCCCAAGGCGGGGAAATAACATTACCAATATCTTTAATTTTCTCAAGATTATATAAAAATCCTTTAAATGGTCTAATTTCAATCATTTTTTCCTGCTTTATTTTCAAAATTTAAGTAGATAATTACTTTTGATTTTTCTCTTAATTTTTTATACCAGTCCTCAAAATATTTTTCTTTCTTCTGCCATAAAATCATTTTTCTTATGTTTTCTTTATCAATTTTTTCATTTCCTGTAAATTTTGCATAATCTTCTATTTCTTTTTCACTTACATCTATATTTGTTTCAGATACAACCTGTTCCTTAAGTTTTTGTAATAAAATTTCTTTTTTTATTTCCTCTTCAATTTTGGCAAGTTCTTCATCTGGATAATTACTGATTATTTGCTTAAATTTTTCTTCGTCAAACTCTCCTTTTTCATTTTTGAAAACAGGGTCTTGTTTTATCACACTCACTATTTCATTTTTATAAACTCTTATTCTTCTTTTTTTTGCTTGCTGGAATAACAATTTTTCTCTAATCATACTTTCTAAAACACTTTTCTCAATATTTAATTTGTCTCTAATTTGATTATAATTTTCTCCAAAAATTTGTTTATATCTTTCTTCAACTTTATATAACTGATCGTAAAAATCTCTCAAGTATATTGGTTCTCTATTTACAATTGCTGCATATTGAGATTTCTTACTTTCACCAATTCCGACACCCCATAAGAAAAAACCAGGGATAATAAGAATTGTTATAATCCAAAGAATAATTCTAACATTTTTTCTTTTCCTAAAGAATTTAAGAGCCATTTTTTTCTCCTTTTATAATAATAACAAATTCTCCTTTTTTCTTCGCTTTTTTAAAAATTTCATATACTTCTTTAACTTTTCCTCTTATTATTTCTTCAAAAAATTTTGTCAATTCTCTTCCAATAAAGATTTCTTTTTCTGGCATAATTTCATAAAGTAAATTCATTGTTTTTTCAATTCTATGGACAGATTCAAAAAATATAATTGTTTCATCTTTTAACTCTTTAAAAATTTTCCTTTTTTCATTTTCTTTCTTTGGTAAAAATCCTAAAAAATAAACTTTATTTAAAGGGAAACCCGAAATACTCATTGCTGCTGTTAATGCAGATGGTCCTGGAATTGGAATTACTTTTATATTATTTTTATATGCTTCGTTCACAAGTATATAAGCAGGGTCTGAAATTCCAGGTGTTCCTCTATCACATACAAGTGCTATATCTTTACCCTCCTTTAATAATTCAATTACCTTTGCAACTTTCTTTTTTTCAATTTCTCTATAATAACTCAAAAGTGGTTTTTTAATATTATAATGGTTTAAAAGTTTACTCGTTTCCCTTGTATCCTCGCACAAAATCAAATCTACCTCTTTTAGAATTTCTAAACCTCTTAAAGTTATATCCTTAATATTTCCTATAGGAGTTGCAACTATATACAACATTCAATTATTATACATTAAATTTCAAATTTTCCCAAAAATATATTACAATAAAAGATAGAAAAGGAGAAAAAATGGAAAAACTCGGTGTGATAGCATATAATTTCTCTTTTAAAGATATAGAAGATATTTTTAAATGGTGCAAAGAGAATTTTGTTGAATTTATTGAAATCTCTGCTAAAGATTTAGAACAAGCAAAGAAAATAATGAATAAATATAATGTAAAAATTTCACAAGTTAGTGCAGGGAATGATTTTGTTCAAAAGACAAAAGAAGAACTTCTAAATCAGGTTGAAAAAGTGGGTCAGTTGTGTAAAAAAGTTAAAGAGTTAGAGTGTAATATAATAAGAATTGATGGTGGTTGGCCTAAAGAAGGAGTTAACATTAAGGATTATAAAGATTTGATAATTGAGGGGATTGAAAGAAGTATTGAGATTGCTGAGAAAGAAAATGTATATCTTGCCCTTGATAATCATGGTGTAATAACTAATGATTATGAGTTTCAAATTGAGATATTTAAAAAGATTAATTCAAAATTTCTTGGAGCAAATCTTGATACAATGAATTATAGATGGTATGGATATCCTGTTGAAAAACTTGTTGAAATATATAAATTAATTGCACCTTATACTTTACATACACATATAAAAGATGGAGTTGGTAGCAGAGAAAATTATATTGGAAAAGTTCTTGGGCAAGGAGAGATTCCTGTTGTTGATGCAATAAAAATACTTATAGAGAATAAATATAAAGGTGTTTGGTGTGTTGAATACGAAGGGAATGATAAGGAAGTTGGATATAAAAAGTGTGTTGAGTTTTTGAGAAATTTAAAATTATAAAAGATGGAAAGAGAAAAGTGGGGAAGTAGATTAGGAGTTATTCTTGCAGTTGCTGGTAGTGCTGTTGGTCTTGGTAATTTTTTAAGATTTCCTGTTCAGGCGGTAAAAAATGGTGGTGGTGCTTTTATAATTCCTTACTTTATCTCTCTTTTTTTACTTGGGATTCCTTTGATGTGGATAGAATGGACAATAGGTAGGTTTGGAGGTGGATTTGGACATGGAACTGCTCCAGGTATATTTCAATCATTATGGAGAAAAAACAGATTTATCAAGTATTTTGGTGTTATTGGGATTTTTGGTCCGATAGCAATTTTTATTTATTATATATATATTGAATCATGGTTACTTGCCTATACATTTTTTCCTTTAAGGAGTGATTTTTCTTTAATCTCTACAAAAGAACAGATGGTTGCATTTTTACAAGGATATCAAGGAGTTGTTAAAAATGAGTATTTTGCCTCAATTTTACCTGCCTATTTTTTCTTTGTAATAACTTTTGCTCTTAATCTATTTATTATATATTTTGGAATAAAAAGGGGAATAGAAAGGGTATGTAAATTTGCAATGCCTACTTTATTTATTTTTGCCTTAATTTTAGTTATAAGAGTTTTAACATTAAAAAATGAAACAAATCCAGATTGGTCTCCTTTAAATGGACTTGGCTTTTTATGGAATCCTGACTTTTCTTCGTTGAAAGATGCGAAGGTCTGGCTTTCAGCAGCAGGACAGATATTTTTTACATTAAGTGTTGGAATTGGAGTTATTCTTACTTATGCAAGTTATTTAACAAAAGAAGATGATGTTTTACTTTCAGGACTTACAAGTGCAAGTACAAATGAATTTGCTGAAGTTATTCTTGGTGGTAGTATAGTTATTCCTGCTGCTTTTGTTTTTTTTGGTCCTATTGGTATTAGAGAAGTCGCAAATCAGGGAGCATTTAATCTTGGATTTGTTACAATGCCTTTAATCCTAAAATCTCTTCCATTTGGTAAAATTTTTGAAATATTATGGTTCTTTTTACTTTTCCTTGCAGGTCTTACTTCTTCAATTTCTCTTTGTCAACCAGCGATTGCTTTTCTTGAAGATGAGTTTAATTTATCAAAGAGAAAAAGTGTTTTAATTTTTGGTATCATTTGTTTTTTACTTTCCCATCTTTCTGTTTTATTTTTAAGTAAAGGAGTTGTTGATGAACTTGATTTTTGGGGTGGAACTTTTGCACTTGTAGTTTTTGCAACAGTAGAGACAATTCTTTTTTCATGGGTATTTGGAATAGAAAAAGCCTGGGAGGAAATGCATTCAGGTTCTGATATTACTTTACCGAGATTTTACAAGTTTATAATTAAGTATATAACACCATTGTTTTTAATGTGCATTCTTTTTTTCTGGACAGTTCAGTATGCAATCCCTACTTTATTATTAAAAAACATTTCTCAAGAAAATTTGCCATTTATCTTAATGACTCGTATAATACTTTTTATTCTTTTTATTGCTTTATGTATCCTTGTTAAAATTTCATGGAGTAAAAAAGGAGAAAGATTTGAAACTTAGTGGTTGGATTATGATGATTATTTCTTGGTGTGCAATCATCTATATAACTATTTATTGTTTTTTAAGGTCTATTAGGAAAATTTAAAAAAGTGTATCTTTAAATTCCTCTTTCTTTATTTCAACTTTTCTGTTTTCTTTTTCTTCTTTAATTTTCACTTCATAAACCGGATTTTCTATATAATAAATTTTTACTTTCTCAAACCATTCACAGTATTTACATTCTTTCCCTTTTTCAGGAAGTCTACTATTTTCAATACATCTTATAGCACTTTCAATTATTTCTTTAGTTTTATTTATATCCAATTTTACTACCTTTACTTCAAAATTGAAATTTATTATATTTTTAATTTCATTGGCATTGTAATCAATTAGTCCTTTTTCTGGATAATAATAAACAAGATACCCGAAATCAACTTCATTTTTTTTGTTTTCTTTTTTTATTTTTTTGTTTTCTTTTTTTATTTTTTCGTTTTCTTTTTTTAAAAGTAATGAATAGATTGATAATTGAAATTTATATGCATCGTGTGGTTCTCCTTTTGGGAAACTCGCTTTTGTTTTATGATCAAGTGGAATATAAAGACCATTCGGTAGTTGAATTACCTCATCAAGATGTCCATAGAGATAATAGTTTTTATTAGTTTCTATGTCATAGTAATATGTTTTTTTCAGATTTGTAATTAATTTGCCATTAACTTTCCCTTTAAGAAAAGGAGGTAATTCTCCTTTTTCTCTGAATGATTCAAAATATTTTTTTATCAAAGAATCTATACCTGATGCAATTGAAGGCATTGGGCCTTTTGGTCTTGAAATATTATATTTTACTTGAAGGTAAAAACATCTTTCGCATTCTCTAAAAATATTTAAAGAATATGCAGACAAACCTATTTTTCCTTTATCCATAGTTTAATTTTATATTCATTTTACAAGTTATGTCAATTCAACGCACAGATAGGGTACATAGGTAACACTTTCTCTTAAACACATTTTTACATATTTTTTCATTTCCATCAAATTTTTCTTTTTTACATAAAAACTCAATAGGTGTAAGATAGTTGCGATTGACCTGGACGACGAAAATTATACTATATCTTCTTTTATAAATTTGTTCCTCAAGCACTTATCCCAAACAATTCATATCGTGTGTCCATTTATAAAATGTTCTTAGTACTTATCTATACAGGAAACAACCTTTAGTTACACCTTTCAATTTAACTTAATAATACTTAAGGTGTTAAAGGGAGTTGACAGGAAAATTAAAAAAATGTAGATTAAAATTATGATTTCAAAAATATCTTCTTTTACAATTTGGGGAATTGAAGCATATTCTGTTGAGATTGAAGTTGATATTTCTAAAGGTATTCCAGGTATTTCAATAGTTGGGCTTCCAGACCAGGCAATTAAAGAAAGTAAAGACAGAATAAAACCAGCAATTAAAAACTCTGGATATGAATTTCCATCAGGTAAAATCACGGTTAATCTTGCTCCTGCTGATTTAAGAAAAGAAGGACCATATTTTGATTTACCAATAGCAATCGGAATACTTGCAGCAAGTGGTAAAATAAAACAGTCAAAGATTGATGAGTTTTATTTTGTTGGCGAACTTGCTTTAAATGGTGAAATAAGATCTGTCCCTGGAATTTTACCAATGGTATTAAAGTTAAAAGAAATAAGAAATAAGAAATTTATTATACCTTTTGAGAATTCTCTTGAAGGATCAATTATAAAAGAAGTTGATGTTTATCCAGTAAAAAATTTAAATGAATGTGTTGAATTTTTGATGGGAGAAAAAGAGATAAAACCAGTTAAGTCAGATGTTGAAGAAATTTTTAATAAAAGAAACAAATATGATGTTGATTTTAAAGAAGTAAAAGGGCAGAAGTACGTTAAAAGAGCAGTTGAGGTTGCTGTAAGTGGAGGACATAATATTTTAATGATTGGTTCTCCTGGCAGCGGAAAGACAATGATAGCAAGAAGGATTCCAACAATTTTACCATCTTTAACATTACAGGAAGCGTTAGAAATTACAAAAATTCATTCAGTTAGTGGTATTTTAAAAGACCCTATTGTTTTTGAAAGGCCTTTTAGAAGTCCGCATCATACAATTTCAGATATCGCTTTAATAGGTGGTGGAGCAGTTCCAAAACCAGGGGAAGTTAGTTTAGCACATAATGGTGTCCTGTTTCTTGATGAGATGGCAGAATTTCACAGAGATGTTCTTGAAGGATTGAGACAACCACTTGAAGATGGGAAAGTTAATATTTCAAGAGCAAAAGGTCGCATTGAATTTCCTTCAAGATTTTTACTTGTAGCAGCAACAAATCCATGTCCTTGTGGTTGGTATGGAGATAGTCAGAGAGAATGTCACTGTACTTTATCACAGATTTTAAAGTATAGAAAGAAATTGTCAGGACCATTACTTGATAGAATTGATATACATATTGAAATAACAAGTTTACCTGCAAATGTTTTATTTGAAGAGTATGAAGAAGAAAGCTCAGAAAGTATAAGGAAAAGAGTTGAAAGGGCAAGAGAAATACAAAAGCAAAGGTTTAAAAATGAAAATATATATTTCAATGCTCATATGAATTCTTCTCAAATAAAAAAATATTGTATATTAACCAATGAGGCAAAAGAACTGTTAAAAAATGCAATAGAAAATTTAAAAATTTCAGCAAGAGCATATGATAAAATAAGAAAAGTAGCAAGAACAATAGCAGATCTTGATGAATCTGAGAAAATTCTTCCACATCATATTTCAGAAGCAATTCAATATAGATGCCTTGATAGAGAATTTATTTGACTACCAGCAAGTATATCCACCATCCATTACAAGAACACTTCCAGTTATATAACTTGATGCTTTTGAACATAAAAATACTATAGGTCCTTTTATTTCTTCAGGATTGCCTATTCTTCCCATTGGTATGAGAAAAAGCCATTTTTCTCCGTATTTTGGAAATGCTTTTTGAACCATTTCAGTTCCCATATAACCAGGAGCAATAGCATTAACCCTTATATTATATTTTGCCCATTCAACTGCAAGTGATTTTGTAAGCATAATTACGCCTGCCTTAGCTGTATTATAGTGAGATTGTGGCTGAGGAGTATTTACAATAATTCCTGACATTGAAGCAATATTAACAATAACTCCCTTTTTTTGTTCTATCATAACTTTTCCTGCTTTCTGACAGCAAATAAAAACAGCCCTAAGGTCAACATCTAAAATTCTATCCCATTCTTTTAATTCCATTTCTTCTGCTGGATAATTGCTTACAATTCCTGCGTTATTAACAAGAATGTCAATTTTTCCAAAATTTTCTTTAACTTTATTTATCATATTTTCAACTTCATCTTCTTTTGAGACATCACATTTTACAAAAAAACCTTCTTTTCCTATTTTTTTTATTTCTTCAACAACTTTTTCCCCTTTTTCTTGATTTATATCAACAACAGCAATATCAGCACCTGCTTCAGCAAGAGCAATTGCCATTTCTCTTCCAAGCCCTTGAGATGCACCTGTTACAATTGCTTTTTCTCCTTCAAGATTGAAAAGTTCTTTTATTCCCATTTCAAACCTCCTTTTTTAAAATTTATAAATTCTTACTTCATAAACCATTATATTTTCACTTCCATTTGTTTTTAAAAATTCAATTCTGATTTTTTTACTTTTTACTGTTTCAAACTTATATTTGCAGAAGTAAGAAGTATTATCATGAATTTCTAAAATTTTATTCCATTTGTTTCTATCTTCAATATAAATATTGAAATCCCTCGGAATACTTTTTGGAATATAAAATGGTTCAATGTGGGTATATTCTTTATCAAGTTCTGAATCAAAAATAAATTGAATATAATTAAATTCTTTTTCCTTATCAAACTCAATTTCAATAAACTGTGGTAAAGTTTTATCAGAAATCCAGACATTTGTCCATTTTTCAGGTCTTGAAACACCATTTATTATATTTTCAGCTCCAAAAGGATAAATATTTGGTTCTATCTCAAAATATAAATTAATCCTTTTTGAACACCAATTAAATCTCCATTTTTTACCAGGTTTTGTAATCAAAGATAAACCAGGGAAGTTTTCAGTTGTTGTTTTTAAATAGACATTTTCATTTTTTTCAAAATAAAACCAGTATATTCCTTTCTTAAATTCAGAATTTATATCAATAATTATTTCTTGTTCTGACTTTTTAAGATTTATTTCTTTGTATAGAATATCTTGTTCGGAATTAAAATCCCACAAATCATAAGAACTTCTTAAATGAAATTTTAAAAAAGTTTCTTTTTCTATTCTGCATTTAAATTTAATCTTTTCAATTTTTCCATCAAGAGGGATTTTCTGTCCGGTTGGAATATCAAGTTTAATTTCACCATCAAATCTTTCAAATTTTAAAGGTTTTGATGAGGAGGAAGAAATTTTTGAATTTAAGATTAAATCTTTTTTGTCTTCATTTTTTATATCAGGTATAAAACAACCTTCTCTTAATAATATCTGTTGTAATTCTTTATAGTATCCTTTTTCATAAATCTCCCTTGGGGAAAAATTATATTTTTTGCATAGATAAACAGCAGTTCCTGCTGCCTGACCTATTATTGCACATGTTCCCATCAATCTTGTTGTTCCAAGTGCTACATGGCTAACACTTATATTTCTTCCTGCAAAAAGTAAATTCTTTATATTTTTTGAGTAAATGCATCTATAAGGTATCTGGTAAATATAAACAAATCTTCTATCCTGTTCCTCTATTCTTTTTTCTCTTTCTACTTGATGAGTTGGTTCAGGAGGTTGGTCTTTTGCTAAAATCCCACCAGGAGTATGTAAATCAATATACCATCCACCATAGGCAATTGCATCTTCAAATTTTTTCCTTTTTTTAATATCATTTTCATTTAAAATATAATCTCCTATAAACCTTCTTGATTCTCTTTTTCCAGGGACCATACCAATCCAGTCAATAACATAATTACTGAATCCATGGTCTTCTGAATTCTTCATATGGTCCCAAACACCAAAAACATATGAAAGTAGTTTTTCTTTTATCTCTTCATTATCATAAATTGTATCAAAAGGCCATCCAACTTCAATCCACCAGTATCCTGGTTGATAATTATGTGCTCTTGTTTTTAATGTTATATCTTCCTTTTCAAATTTAACTGCCCATGTAGGTGGAACAAATTTAATAGGTCTTCCAACATCTCTAATATGAAATAAAAGTGAATTTCCCATAATCCCCATATCTTCTTTTTCAGGTGCAAGTTCTTCTCCATACTCATATTTACTTTCTCTTCCAATTCTGAATTCTGCTCCAGATGTAAAACCAACAACTCCATCACCAGTTGCATCAATAAAATAATCGCCATAAATAATAAATTCTTTCTCATTTCCAAGTTGAACACAATATACACCTTCTATCTCTTCTTTTGATTTCATAATTGCCTTGCGAATTGAAGTATTAAGATATATTGCAACTTCCTCATTTTTCAAAAACTCATATAAGACAATATCAAGAATGCCATTATTCCAGGTAGTTCTATGATATTCATAATTCCTTTTTCTCTCTTCAAGAAAAATTTCGTTAATAATTCCTGTTTCTCTTGCCCATGCATTGAAAGCACAAGCACCTCCAATGTTTACTCTTATTTCAGAACTTGCATTTCCACCAAAAACAGGTCTATCCTGAATTATACAGGTAGATAGACCTAATCTCTTACCCGATAAGGCTGCACATACACCTGCAAGTCCTCCTCCGCAAACAACAAGTTCATATTTCTTTTCCATTTTTCCTCCATTTTAATTTATCTATAAATTTCAACGATTACTTTTTCTCCCTTTTTTATTTTTTCCCCTTTTTTCAAATATAAAAGAGCATTTGTTGAAGTTATTGATGTAAAGACACCTGATTTCTGTTTTTTATATGGAATTACAATATTTTCGTCATTTTCAATTTTCAATATAACCCTTAAAAATTCATCTCTATCTCCTTTATTCTCTATATCTTCTGTTAGAATTCCTAAAACTTTAAATCTTTCAAAAGTATTTGCTCCTTGCATTTTTAAAATTGCAGGTCTTATTAGATTCTCAAAATTAATATATGCAGAAACTGGATATCCTGGAAGTCCAAAGATTAGACAACTTCCTTTTTTACCAAAAAATGTTGGTTTACCTGGTTTCACTGCAACTTTCCAAAATTTCATATCAATTCCAATTTCTTTAAAGACGTTAACAACAAAATCATATTTTCCTTCACTAACTCCACCTGATAAAATTAAAATATCTTTTTTCTTTTTAATTCCTTCTTCAATTAAATTTTTTAATTCTTTTTTGTTATCCTTTGCAATACCAAGAATTTCAGGTTGTCCTCCATATTTTAAAACAAGTCCATAAATAGAGTAAGAATTACAATCATATATTTCTCCTTCTTTCAATTTTTCACCAATTTTTTTTATTTCGTCACCAGTTGCTATTATTCCAACTTTTGGTTTTTTATAAACTAAAATTTCACTTTTCCCACAGTAGGCAAGAATAGCAAGAAAAGCGCTATCAATTAAACTTCCTTTATTTAAAATTATTTCTCCTTTTTTAAAATCTTCTCCTTTTTCTGCAATGTTTTCAAATTTCTTTATCTTTTTTAAAATTCTTATTTCCCTTTTTTGATTATTAAAAACTTCCTCTGTATCTTCAAATTTAACAACTGTATCAAAAATATCTGGTATTTTTGCACCAGTCATTATTAAAACACATGAACCTTTTTTATATTTAATATCTTTTATTTCTCCTGACTTAATCTCATCAATTATCTCAAATCTATCTGTAAAATTTAAATCGTCATATTTAATAGCATATCCATCCATAGCACTTCTTCTAAACGGAGGCATATCAAAAGGAGATATAATATCTTCTGCAATAATTCTTCCAATTGAGTTTATTATTTTAACCTTTTCAGCTCCTAAAATTTCCGTTTCTTTTAATACAATATCAATTGCTTCTTTTACAGAGATTAATTCTTCCATAAAAACTCCTTTCTAATTTCAAAAATTTCTTAAGGTCATCTTCTGTATTAAGATTGAAAAAGACATTAAAATTTTTGGTAAAATTTTTTATTTCGACTTCAGGGATATACTTAACATTTACTCTGTTCAAAATTTCTCTAACAGTATATTTTTTTTTATTCAGCATATCTTCAATTGTTTTTATAATTTTCCTACTATAGATTGAGTGTAAAAGTTGGAATTTATTTTTATAAACTGGGACAAGTATATCATAATTTTTTTCAATCTTCATCATATATTTAATAAAATCAATATCTAAAAAAGGTAAATCGCAGGCAAAAACAAAATTGTAAATACTTTTTGAAATATTTAAACCAGTATAAATTCCGCCAAGAGGACCACAACCAAGAGCATCTTTTACAATTTTTATCTTTTGATTCTCATAAATCCTAAACTTATAAGGAGAAAGAGTAACAATATAAATCTCTTCAAATAAAGGACTTATCTTTTCAATAATAATCTCTATAACTTTTTTATTTTCAAACTTTATAAATGCTTTGTCAAAATTCAATCTTTCACTTTTTTCTCCTTTTGCAAGAATTAGTCCATTCATTTTTTAATTTTAGAAATTCTAACAGCACATATTTTAAATTCAGGAATTTTTGAATATGGATCAATTTCATGATGGGTTAATATGTTTGCATAAAAATGAAATGGAATAAATATAACACCTTTCTGAATTTTATTACTTAATTTTGCTTTCAACTCTACAACTCCTCTTTTTGATTCAATTCTAACTTTATCTCCTTCTTTAATATTCTCATTTACAGCATCTAATGGATTCATGACAAAAAACTCATCTCCAACAATATCTTTTATTCCTTTTGTCTTTCCTGTCATAGTTCTTGAATGATATTCTTGTAAAATTCTTCCTGTTGTTAATAAATATGGATACTTATCATCAGGTAATTCAAATGGCTCTTTATATTCAACAATTTTAAAAAGTCCTTTTCCTCTTTTAAATTTTTCAATATGTAATGTTTCTGTTCCATTGTCATTTTCTGAAAAACAAGGCCACTGTATTTTTTTTCCCTTTTTGACTCTTTCAGGTGTAATCCCTTTATAACTTTCAATTACTGAATTTATTTCTCTTAAAATATCCCAAACATCTTTATAACCCCAATCATATCCAAATTTTTTTGCGATTTCATTTACAATCCACCAATCAGGTTTTGCCTCTGAATAATTTTCAATAGATTTAGATATTTTTTGAACTCTCCTTTCAGTATTTGTAAAAGTTCCTTCTTTTTCAAAAGAAGAACAAGCAGGAAGAATTACATCCGCATATTCGCATAAATCATTAAATAAAATATCCTGAACAACAAGAAATTCAAGTTTTTCAAGCCCTTCTTTTATATGTAATATATCTGGATCAGAAACCAAAGGCATTTCACCTATAATATACATTGCTTTAATGTTCCCTTTAAATATATTCTCAAACATTTCAACAACAGTAAATCCAATTTTATCAGGTAGATTTTTTTCATTCCAAATATTTTCAAATTCAATAATTGTATTTTTATCAGAGACACTTTTATATCCTGGATAAAATTCAGGAAGACATCCCATATCACATGCACCTTGGACATTGTTTTGCCCTCTTAAAGGAGCAAGTCCTGCACCTTTTTTCCCAATTTGGCCAGTTAAAAGTGCTAAATTTGATAGACAAAATACATTTTCTGTACCTGTTATATGCTGGGTTATACCCATTGCCCAAAGAATTACACTTGATTTTGATTTTGAATAAAGATATGCAACTTTTCTTAAATCTTCAATCTTTACATTTGCAATTTTTTCAACAAGTGATAAATCAAATTTTTCTATAAAGTTTTTATATTCTTGAAAATTTTCTGTCCGTTCTTCAACAAACTTTTCATTATAAAGTTTCTCATCAATTATAATCTTTGCAATTCCATTAAAAACAATAACATCTGTTCCATATCTTGGTTGAATATATATATCTGCAATTTTAGATATTTCAATTTCTCTTGGATCTATAACTATAACTTTTGCACCTTTTTCTTTTGCCTTTCTAATCCTATAAGATGTGACAGGCTGTGTTTCTGTTAAATTTGTTCCAGTTATAATTATACAATCTGAATATTTTTCAATTTCTTCAAGAGAATTGCTCATTGCAGCAGAACCAAGAGTTTTAGAAAGACCAATTACTGTTGAAGAATGACAAAGGCGAGCACAATGGTCAATATTATTAGATTTTAGAACAACTCTGAAAAACTTCTGAAATAGATAATTTTCTTCATTTGTACATTTTGCAGAAGAAAGACCAGCAATTGAATAAGGTCCATATTTTTCTTTATAGTATTTCAATTTTTCATAAACAAAATTAATTGCATTTTCCCAAGATACTTCCTTAAATTTTCCATTTTCTTTTATCAATGGTTTTTTTATACGGTTTTCTGAATCAACATATTCAAAACCAAATTTCCCTTTAATGCATAAAAATCCATTATTTACAGGGCTTTGTTCATCTCCTTTTATTTTAATAATTTGATTATCTTTAACATAAACAACTATTCCACAGCCAACACCACAATAAGGACATATTGTATTTACTTTTTTAAATTCCCAAACCCTTCCTTTTCTTTCAGAATACATCTCTCTTAATGCACCAACAGGACATACTTCAATACAATTTCCACAAAATAAACATTCTGTATCTTTCAATATTTGATCAAATCCTGCTGATATTTCAGTCAAAAAACCTCTGTTTTTATAATCAATTGCATTTGCTCCAACTATCTCTTCACATACCTTTACACATCTTCCGCATAATATACATTTTTCATAATCTCTAATTATAAATGGTTTACCGTCTTTTTCTCTAATTTTCTGTTTTTCTCCTTGATAATTTACTTCCTTTATTCCATATTCATAAGCATATTTTTCAAGTAAACAATCTCCACTTTTCTCACATGTCATACAATCATAAGGATGGTTTGAAATAAGAAGTTGTAAAGTTAATTTTCTATAATTTATTATTTTTTCTGTGTTTATAAAGACATTCATTCCATCATAAACAGGATAACAACAAGAAGCAACGGGTCTTTTTTCACCTTCAACTTCTACAATACACAATCTGCAGGCACCATTTGGAGATACTCTTTTGTCATAACACAAATGAGGGATTTCTATATTATTTTCTAACGCAACTTCTAAGATAAATTTACCTTGTTGTGTTACTATCTCTTTTCCATTTATATAAATTTTTATTTTTTGTGAGTTCATTTTTAATTTATTTCAACTGCACCAAATTTACATACATTAAAACAAATGCCACATTTTATACATCTTTCAGTTTTAATTTTATGTGGTTTATTTTTTTCTCCTTCAATTGCTCCGTAAGAACAATTTTTGAAACATATTCCACATCCAACACATTTTTCTAAATTGATAATATATACGAACAGATTCTTACAAACCCCTGCTTTGCACTTTTTGTCTTTTATATGCTCAATATATTCATTTTCAAAATATTTAATTGTTGTCAAAACTGGATTTGGTGCTGTTTGTCCTAATCCGCATAAACTTGTATCTTTAATGTAATCTCCAAGTATTTTAAGTTTATCTAAATCCTCTATAGTTCCATTTCCATTTGTAATTTTTTCAATAATTTCAAGCATCCTTTTTGTCCCAATCCTACAAGGAACACATTTTCCACAGGATTCTTGCTGAGCAAAACTTAAAAAATATCTTGCAAATTCAACAACACAAACTTTATCATCAATAACAATCATACCTCCTGAACCCATAATTGAACCAAGTGATGCAAATGTTTCATAATCAACAGGAGTATTAAAATACTCAACAGGTATACATCCACCTGAAGGTCCTCCTGTTTGAACTCCTTTTATTTTTCTATTTTTCAAAGGCCCACCACCAATCTCATATATAATTTTCCATAAAGGTGTGCCGAGTGGTACTTCAACAAGTCCTGTGTTTTTAATTTTTCCAGCAAGCGAAAATATCTTTGTTCCACCACTTTTTTCAGTCCCAATTGAAGAAAAATTCTCACCCCCTTCACTTACGATCAAAGGAATATTGGCAAATGTTTCAACATTATTTATACATGTCGGTTTATTAAATAAGCCTTTTTCAACTGGAAAAGGAGGCCTTGGTCTTGGCATACCTCTTTTGCCTTCAATTGATGATATAAGTGCTGTTTCTTCTCCACAAACAAAAGCTCCAGCACCTTTTTTAATCTCAATATCAAAAGAAAAAGAAGTATTTAAAATATTTTTCCCAAGAAGACCATATTCATAACATTTACTTATTGCTTTTTCAATATGTTCTATTGCAATTGGATATTCAGACCTTATATAAAAATATCCAATTTTTGCACCTACTGTATAACCACCAATAAGCATTCCTTCAATAACCTGAAAAGGGACTCCTTCAAGTAAAGTCCTATCCATAAAAGCACCTGGATCACCTTCATCTCCATTGCATATTAAAAATTTTATTTCTTCTTGCTGTTTTTTGATTAAATCCCATTTTAAATATGTTGGAAATCCAGCACCACCTCTTCCTCTTAATTTTGATTTTTTTAATTCTTCAATTACCCTTTCAGGAGAATATTCTTCAATAACCTTTATAAATGAATAAAATCCTCCATGTCTTATATAATCATCAATGTCAATTGGATCAATCTCTCCGCATAGTTTTAAAACTTTAAATGTTTGATTTTTTAGAAAATTGACATCTTTAATGAGAAGAGATTTAATAATTTCTTTTTTCTCTACTGATTTTAAAATTTTATCAACATCTAATAATGAAACTTTCTCATATAAAACAGAATTTGAATTAAAATCTACTTTAACAACAGGCCCCCCTGAGCAAAATTTTTGACATCCAGTTGGTATAACTTTTACATTTTTCAAGTTAAAAGTTTTTTCTTTGAATTTATCAAATATTTCAAGCGCACCTACAACTCTGCAACCAGTTATACAAATTTTTATTTTTACACTTTGGTCAACACTCTCTTTTAAACTCTCTGAATAATTTTTAAAATCGTTTATATTTTTAAATTTCATCTTAATTCTTTTAAGATTTTTTTGATTTTTTTCTCATCCATATTCCCATAATAACTTTTATTTATCATACAAACAGGAGCACGAAAACAACTTCCAAGACATCTGACAATCTGTAATGTAAATTTTTTATCTTGTGTTGTTTTTCCATCTTCAAGATTAAAATCTTTTTTTAACATATCAATAATTTTATCACCACCTTTTATATGGCAAGCAGTCCCATCACAAACTGTGATTAAATATTTACCTCTTTCTTCAGTTGAAAATTGAGAATAAAAAGTCAAAACTCCAAAAATTTTACTTTTCGGTATTTCAATTTGTTTACATATTTCATTCAATATTTCAATTGGAACATATCCGAATTTTTCTTGAACTAACTGTAATATTTCAATGTTTGACAATTTTTTAATTTTTATTTTTTCAATAATCTCTTTAATTTCAATCATGTGGGAACTCTCTTATCATTTCAATTAAGTGTACTATAATATCTTTAGCAACTTCAAAATAATCTTTAACTCCATTTAAACTCCCAGGAAAATTAATTATTAATGTATTTCCTTTTATACCGCAAATGCCTCTTGAAATAACAGAAAATTTAGATTTTTCATATGTTTTAATTCTTAAAATCTCAGAAACTCCTGGAATCTCTTTTTCTATTACTTCTTTTGTTGCTTCAGGCGTTTGATCTCTTTTTGTAATTCCTGTCCCTCCAGTAGTTAATATTAAATCACATATATTTGAAAACTGATTCAGTTTTTCTTTTATTACCTCCTTTTCATCAGGAATTATTTCATATTTTAATACATTCCAATCATTTTCTTCACAGACATCCTTTAAGAAATTTCCACTTTCATCCTTTCTTTTCCCTTCAAAACAACTATCACTTATTGTCAAAATAGCAACATCAATCTTTGGTAAAACTTCAATAATATCTTTTTCTTTTATAATCCCACCTTTAATTACTTTCCCAAATATTCCTTCTTTTGGCATAATACATTTACCAACTTTTTTATATATTTCACAGTATTTATGACAGTTTTTTCCAATTTGAGATATTTCTATTAAGGTATCGTTTATTTTCAGTTTATCTCCAACTTTAAGTTTTCTCAAATCAATTTTAAGAGTTGTTATATTTTCTGCAAAAATTCCTGGTTTTAAGTCGCCCTCTTTTTTTAAACAAAAAAACTCTTCATTCATTCTCTCCCATGATAATAAACTTACTTGTCTTGTTGTTCCATATTCTGCATGACAATCACCTTTAACTCCATAATTTGTAATAAGTTCAATAAATTCAACTTTCTTTTTAATTTCTCCTTTCTTCTCTCCAATATTTACTGAATAAACAATCCCTTTCATTTTACTTTTTTAACTATTTTTATTCCTTCCAGTTCCATTTCTTTTTTATAGATTTTACACATATCATAGATTGTAAGAAGGCATATGCAAACTCCAACAAGTGCTTCTATTTCAAAACCAGTTCTATCAATTCCTTCAACTTCACATATAACTTTAATTCTATCATCAAAAATTTCAAATTTTATATCTCCTTTTGTTATTTTAACTGGGTGACAAAATGGGATTAAAAGCGGTGTCTGTTTAATTGCTAAAAGAGCAGCTGCCTTTGAAATATTTAAAACATCTCCTTTTGGAATTTTTTGATTTTTTATATCTTCAATAATTTTTTTATCAAGAATAATCGTTCCTTCTGCTATTGCTTTTCTTCTTGTGATTTTCTTTTTTTCTATATCAATCATATAATTCTCCAGTTGTGAGTATAAATATTAAATCTTTTTCCTCTTGCAAATCCAATAACTGTGATATTATAGAATTCAGCTATTTTTAAAGCATAATATGTTGGAGCTGAGATTGAAACAATGATTGGAATTTTTACTTTTATAGATTTTGTAATAATATCTGTTGTAATCCTTCCAGAGGAAAAAAGAATTTTATCTTCAAATCCTAAATTCTTAGCCAAAGTTTCACCAATAACTTTATCAAAAGCATTATGCCTTGAAATATCCTCAGCAAAAATTATTATATTTTCATGATCAGAAAGTCCACATGAATGAACACTACCTGTTTTTTTATAAATTTCTGACATTTTTTCAAAGATGTTCTTTAATTGTAAAATTTTTTCAGATTGGATTTTAATTCTACTTTCTATTTTTTCTTCTTTTTTGAAAGAAATATATTCACTTCCACAGCCAGAATTTAAATTTTTAAGGCCTAATGTAAATTCATCATAATTTTCTATTTCTACAAAACATAATAAATTTTCAGTTATTTTCAAACTTTTTATCTCTGAAATATTTTTAATAATCCCATTTGTGAAAAGAAAGCCATAAACAAAATACTCTATTTTTTCAGGTAAAATTCCTAAAATCACCAGTTCTTTATTATTTATGAAAATTCTTAAATATTTTTCTTCAATAATTTCATCAACAATTTTGTGAATCTCTCCATTTTTATACATTAAAATTTCCTTTTTCACAATCATTTATCCTCCAATACAATTCATAACTGGAAATTTTGAATAAGTCCTTGACAATGACTTTGAATTTATTTTTTCAATCAAAATTTTTTTAATCTCTTCCTTATCAAGTTCATATAGAACTTTTTTAAAGTTTAATACTGGCTTCCCATAAAGACATAAAAAGAAATTTCCAAGAGCATCTATTCTTATTTTTTTACAATCTGAACAAAATGGTTCAGTCATTGAAGTTATAAATCCGATTTTTAGGTTATCTCTGACTATTAAATAATATTTTGTATTACTAACCTGGAATAAAAAGAATATTTCAGTTTTAGATTTTATTTTTTCAATAGCATTTATATAAGGAACAAAATTTTCCTTCCAGAAATTTAAATTGTTATCAACTGGCATAAGTTCAATAAATCTTAAAATTAAACCATTTTCTTTTGAAAATTCAACAAAATCAAATATCTCTTCAAAATTAATCTTCATCAATACAACATTTAATTTTACATTTGAAAATTTATCCTTTGCCTTTTTAATTCCATCTATAACTCTATCAAAATAATCAAAACCTGTAATAAATTTGAATTTATTTTTGTCAAGTGTGTCTAAACTGATATTTATTCTTTTAAGACCTGAATTTATAAGTTCGTCAATCTTCTCAGATAGATAAAAACCATTTGTAGTTAAAGAAATATCCTTAATTTGCTTTATCTCTGAGATTTTTTTAATAAGGAAAGATAAATTTTTTCTAATAAGTGGTTCTCCGCCAGTAATCTTTATTTTTTCAACACCAATTTGACTCAAAATTCTTACAATCTCAAATATCTCTTCGTAACTTAAAACTTCTTTTCTATCAACTTTATTAAATTTTCTTGAACAGTAAACACAATTAAAATTACATTTATCTGTTATTGCTACCCTTAATGTATCAACAATTTTTTTCATTGATTATAATAAATTTTACCCTATACTATAAAATTGTCAAACAAAAGTTTTAAAAAAGATTTGAGAAAATTTTTTATATTTTTATTCCCCTATTATTTTTATAAGGACTCTTTTCTTTCTCTGACCATCAAATTCACCATAAAAGATCTGTTCCCAAGGTCCTAAATCAAGTTTTCCATTTGTAATTGCAACAACTACTTCTCTTCCCATAATTGTTCTTTTTAGATGTGCATCTGCATTTGTTTCTCCTGTTAGATTATGTTTATATTTTGAAATTGGCTGATGTGGAGCAAGTTTTTCAAGAAATTCAATAAAATCAGAATGTAGTCCTTTTTCATCATCATTTATAAAAACACTTGCTGTTATATGCATAGCATTTACAAGACATATCCCTTCTTTAACTTTGCTCTTTTTAACAATCTCTTCAACTTTTTCAGTAATATTTATAAATTCAACTTTTTTTTCTGTGCAAAACCATAAATATTCAGTATAGGACTTCATTTTTCAATTTTTGCTTTTTTTGAATTTATTTTTCTTATTATTTCTGGTTTAAATTTTGGTTTTCTTAAATATGTGTAAAGACCATTGACTTCCTGTTCTATATCATAAAGTTGCGTATAACAAAAACCACATATTTTCGGATGATTTAAAAGGATTTCTGTTAAATTTTTATATCTTTCAATAAATTCTTTTTCTGTTTTTGGTCTTTCTCCATATCCCCATCCATTTTCTCTTCCTTCTATATCCCACCATATTCCACCATATTCACTTATCCAGTATGGCTGTCCTTTGTATGGAGCATCATATTGAGGGAAATTTTGCCAAATTTTATCTTCTTTCTCAAATAATTCAAAATCTTTTTTAAATTGTTGAGGGTCCTGTTTATAATTATGGCAATCATAAATATCTGTCTCAACATGAACATATCCACTTGTATCTATCACTGGTCTTGTTTTATCTAAATTTTTTGTAATTAAATAAAGGGCTCTTACAAGTTCATTATTCTGACTTGGAGAAGTTTCATTTAAAGGACACCAGCCAATTATTGAAGGATGATTGAAATCTCTTTCTATAACATCTATCCATTCTTTACTTAAAACTCCAAAACTTTTATCACTTATTCCATTTTTAATTCCCCAGTTTGGATATTCACTCCAGACAAGATAACCAAGTTTATCAGCCCAGTATAAAAATAATGGTTCAAAGACCTTTTGATGTAATCTTGCTCCATTAAATCCCATATCTTTTGCTATCTTTATATCATTTTTTATATCTTGTTTGTCTGGTGCAGTATAAATTCCATCAGGATAATACCCCTGGTCAAGAACCATTCTCATAAATAAAACTTTTCCATTTAATAAAATTTTTTTCCCTTTAATTTCCAATTTCCTAAAACCAAAATATGATTCAACTTCATCTTCTTTTTGATTTTTTGAGAATAGAGAGATCTTAAAATTATAAAGGAATGGATTTTCTATATCCCAAGGAATAAAGTTTTTAATTTTTGTTGAAATAAAAACAGTTCCACTTCCATAACCAGTCTTTTTATCTATTTTTTCAGTTTCTTTAAATATTTCAACTTCTAATTTCCCTTCTCCTTCTATATTTATTAAAAACAGAACTTGCCCTGTATCATAATTTGGATAAAGTTTAAAATTTTTTATGTAATTTTTACCTGTTGCATAGAGATAAACTGTTTGCCAAATTCCAGTTACTCTTGTATAACGGCATCCATATGAATTATATTTATCTGACTGTTTTCCGCATGGTTGTAAGTAAGTTCTATTGTCATCATAGGCATTTACTACAATTTCATTTTCTCTTTTTAAAAAATCAGTTATTTCAAATGTAAATGGAGTATAACCACCAATATGGGTCCCAAGTTTTTCTCCATTTATCCAGACATTTGTTAAAAAATCAACTGCACCAAAATTTAAAAATATTCTTTTATCTTTCCATTTTTCAGGTATTTCAATTTTTCTTTTGTACCATACAGAAACCATAAAATCTTTATTTCCAATTCCTGACAGTTTACTTTCAGGAGGAAATGGAACAAGTATTTTTTCTTTAAATTTTTTCTCCGATAAATAAAATTTTCTTTCTAATCCTGAATTTGATGTATCTATTTCAAAATCCCACAACCCATTTAAATTTATCCATTCATTTCTTTTAAAATCAGGTCTCGGGAATTCTTCTCTTGGTTTCATTTTATAATAAATGATATCAATTCCTTCTTTTCTGTCAAACCTGCCTCCTTACACCTACGAGGTGAAAGGTGGAAAATGTTGGTAGACAAGAGTTTTCAAATCGTCAATTTAGAAATGTTTGAAATATAGGGAAGTTTTTATTTATTTTTAGAAAAGTTTTATAATATAAGATTAGGAGCAAAAAATGAAAATAGGGATTGGTTCTGACCATGCAGGGTTTGAATTGAAGGAGTATTTAAAAGATAGTTTGAAAAAAGAAGGATATGATGTAATTGATTATGGGCCAGAAATAAAAAAAGTTGTTGATTATCCCGATTATGCTGAAAAAGTTGTAAAGGGTATCTTAAATAAAGAGATTGAATTTGGTATTTTAATATGTGGAACAGGAATAGGTATGGATATAGTTGCGAATAAATTTAAAGGTATAAGAGCAGCAAGATGCTGTACAATATATGATGCAGTTTTAGCAAGACAGCATAATGATGCTAATGTTTTAACACTTGGAGGAAGATTGATAGGTAAGGAACTTGCATTAGAAATTGCAAAAGAATTCATATCAAATCCTTTTATAAAAGGAAGACATTTAAGAAGAGTGAATAAAATAAAAAAAATTGAAAATGGCTAATCTTTTTTTTGAAAAATTTCCTTATTCAAATCCAAAAAATCTTTTATCTAAAATACATAATTTACCTTACAGTTTTTTAATCAATGTTAACTGGAGCGAAAAAGAAAAATATACAATTGTTGGTTTTGATCCATTTTTGATTTTTAAAAGTAAAAAAAAGGAAATTGAGATTATAAGAAAAAATGAAGTTAAAAAATTTCAAGGTTGTCCTATTGAACAATTACAAGGAATTTTTGATAAATTTAACCTGCCTTCAAATAACTTTTTTCTCCCTGGTGGTTTTGGATATCTTGCCTATGATTTAGGATGGCAGATTGAAGAACTTCCAGATTTTGCGAAGGATGACTTGAAATTACCAGATATTTTTATTTGTTTTTATGATACAATTTTTTTGTTTGATACTATAAAGAAAAACTCTTTTTTAATTTCCTATGATTTTGAAAATGACAAGTTTTTTAATAGAAAATTTAATGAAATAAAAAAGTTTTGCAAGCAACTTATTTATAAATCCCATTCTTTAAAAATTACAAAACCTAAATTTTCTATTGAAAGTTTCAATTCAAATATGAGCTATTCATATTATATTTCTGCAATAAAAAAAATTAGGGATTATATAAAAGAAGGAGATGTGTATCAGATAAATTTTTCACACAGGTTTGAAATAAAAGGGATTTTTGAACCAATTAATCTATTTTTAAGATTAGAGAAAATAAATCCTGCTCCTTATTCTGCTTATTTTAATTTTGGGGATTTTATTTTAGTTTCAAACTCTCCTGAACTATTTCTTAAAAAACAAGATAGAAGTATTATCACAAAACCAATGAAAGGAACAAGAAAGACAGAAAATAATTCAGTTTTAAATGAAAAAACTAAAAAAGACCTTCTTAGAAGTGAAAAGGATAGAGCAGAACTTATTATGATAGTTGACCTTGAAAGAAATGACCTTGGCAAAATCTGTGAATATGGAACTGTAAGAGTGAAAAAACTTGTAAATCTTGAAAAATATAAAACAGTTTACCAGACAACATCAACAATTGAAGGAAAATTGAAAAAAGGAGTGAATTTGAAAGATATAATTAAAGCAACATTTCCAGGTGGTTCAATCACAGGTGCGCCAAAAAAAAGAGCAATGGAGATTATTGAAGAACTTGAGCCAACAAAGAGAAATTTTTATACAGGGGCTTTAGGATATTTTGGCTTTAATCATAATTTACAGTTGAACATACTTATAAGAACTCTACTTATAAAAAACAATAAAATCTATTATCCTGTTGGTGGTGGAATTGTCTGGGATAGTATACCAGAGAAAGAATATGAAGAAACAATAGTGAAGGCAAGAAATTTATTTTTAACGATTGGGATTGATGAAAATGAAATCAGAAATATTATTGTTTAATGGGAAAAAAGTAAGTGAGAAAGAAATAAATTTTGGTCATTTAAGAAGAGGTTTTTTATATGGAGATGGGATTTTTGAAACAATGATATCTTTTAATAAAAAAATATTTAGATTTGAAGAACATTGGAATAGAATGGTTTTTGGAGCAAAAATTTGTGGTTTAGATGTTCCAAATAAAAAATTAATAGAAAAGTTGATAATTGATAATTTAAAAGAAGAGTTTTGTTATATAAGATTAAATTTATGGAGAAAAAGACCAGAGACGATTTCCCCTGAAAATCAAAAAGAAACAAATTTTTTAATAATTATAAGAGATTTTAAGCCATACCCAGAAAAATTTTATAAAGAGGGAATAATGTGTGGAATAAGTAAAAAGATTAAAAGGAATAACTTGTCAGTAATTTCTAAAATAAAGTCGTTAAACTTTCTTGAAAATATAATATTAAAAATTGAAGCAGAAAAAGAAAGATGTGATGATATGATTGTTCTTGATAATTCTGGATATATTTCTGAAGGGAGTGTTTCAAACATATTTTTTGTTAAGAAAGATGTTATTCATACCCCATCTTGTGAATGTGGCTGTCTTGAAGGAATAACAAGAAAAGTTGTATTTGAAATATGTGAAAAAGAAAATATTAAAATAAAAGAAGGTCGCTTTAAAATTGATTTTTTAAGTGACTGTGATGAAATTTTTCTTACAAATACTTTAATGGGGATTATGCCTGTAAGAGAAATAAAAGGATATTTTAAATCAAAAAATTTCAAATTTAGCCAGTATCTGACAGAAAAATACTTAAAAATTCTTGAAGATAGTTGACTTGAAGGAATAAAAGATGTAAATTAAAAAAATAAGGATAAAAAATGGACTCTATATTTGTATTTTTATTTGGATTGATTTTATTTATAATTGCTTATGTCTTTTATGGAAAGTTTTTAGAAAAGTTATGGGGAATTGATGAAAATAAACAGACACCAGCATATAGAAAGAGAGATGGAGTTGATTATATTCCTGCAAAACATTGGCTAATTCTCTTTGGGCATCATTTCTCTTCAATCGCTGGTGCTGGTCCAATTTTAGGTCCTGTTATTGCTATATGTATTTGGGGATGGGGGCCTGCTTTACTCTGGATTGTTTTAGGTTCTATTTTTCTTGGAGGAGTTCATGATTTTTCTTCTCTTATTTTAAGTGTTAGAAATGATGGACAGACAGTTGGCGAGATAACAGAAAAAATATTTGGACAAAAAAGCAAAGTTATATTTTCATTATTTTTATGGCTTTCTTTAATTTTAGTTATAGCAGTTTTTGCAGCAGTAACTTCAAAGACATTTATAGAAGAACCTAAAATTGTAATTCCTACTTTTTTCCTTATAATAGATGCAATAATTTTTGGTTTTCTTGTTTATAAAAAAAATTTTTCAATTTTTTACTCAACAATTCTTTGTCTTTTTTTACTTTTTATTTTTTTTATTATCGGAAAGAAAGTCCCAGTTGTTATCAAATTAAATCCTTTAAAAATTTGGATAATTATACTTTTAATATACAGTTTTATAGCAAGTATTTTACCTGTTAATACTCTTTTACAGCCAAGAGATTATCTTTCATCTTTTATACTTTTTTCAGGTATGTTTTTTGGTTATGTTGGACTTTTAACTACACATCCATCAGTTAAAACACCTTTTTATATTTCATTTTTTTCTGAAAAAGGTTCTTTGTGGCCAATGATGTTTGTTATAATTGCATGTGGAGCGATAAGCGGTTTTCATGGTCTTGTTTCCAGCGGCACAACTTCAAAACAGATTGCAAGTGAAAGAGATATTAAAAAGATTGGGTATGGAGGTATGTTAACAGAAGGACTATTATCAATTTTAGCATTATTATGTGTTTCTGCTGGACTTTTTTGGTCAAATTCAATCCCAGAATTAAATTATCCTGAATTGATGAAAAAAGGCGATTGGATCGGTACTTTTGCAACAGGTTATGGACAGATTTTAAAAAAAATTTTTCATCCACAAATTGGGAAATTATTTGCAACTGTTATGATTAATAGTTTTGTTTTAACGACTCTTGATACTGCAACAAGAATTTCAAGATATATAACACAGGAACTTTTTGGTTCTACTTTTAAAATTAAGTTTCTAAAAAATAGGTATAATGCAACATTATTATGTATTATTTTTGCAGGTTATCTTGCCTTTGGTAATTGGCAGAAAATCTGGCCTGTTTTTGGTGCTTCAAATCAATTGGTTGCAGGAATTATTTTATTTTTATGCGGTTTTTATCTTTTTTTAAATAGAAGAAATTCTTTAAGTATTTTAATTCCGTCATTAATAATGTTTCTAACAACAATAATTGCTCTAACAATTCAGATGATTTCTTTTTATAGACAAAAAAGTTATCTTCTTGGCAATATAAGTTTAATTTTGATAATTCTTTCTATCTTTATTATAAACGAGGGAATAAAAATTTTATCAGAATTTAGAAAGGGTAAATATAAAATTAGTCAAAAAGAATAGGAAACTTTATAATACTTGAGGAAAAATTGAGAAATTTATTTTGGGAAATAATTCTGTTTTAAATTCGCAAAAAAAATAAATTTTACTTCAAATTTTAAAATAAAAAGATTTGCCAGAAATTTTATAAGTTGATATACTTTTGTAATTTAAAAGGGAGAAAAAGATGAAAAAAGAAGTACTTGGCGGAGAAATAGAATATTTAGTTTTTGATAAATTACCAAAACATGATTCAACATGGGGACTTTGTACAGGATTTGATGGAAATATTTATATTGCTGCCTGTGGAGAATGTACAGGTGGTTTAAGTGTTTTTATTTTGAGATATCTACCTGACAAAGAAAAACTTGAATACTTGATAGAAGTTGGACCTGAACTTGGAGAGCCCCCTGATAATGGACATGCAACACAATCAAAAATTCATTATTGTTTAATTCCTGGAAGTGATGGTTTATTGTATTGTGCAACCCATGCAAGTGGACCACCAATAAATCATCCTTATTGGAGACCGTGGAATACGTGGGATGATGAAAATGTTAGATTTCCAGGTGCTTTTATTTTCACTTATGATCCTGTTAAAAATAAAATAAATAATTTTGGAATAGGACCAAAAAGAGAAGGAAGTAGATGTCTTGCTTATGATGAAAAAAGAAAGAAGTTGTATGGTATAACTTGGCCAAGAAATCATGTCTATGTTTACTATCTTGATTCACATAAATATATTGATCTTGGAAGAATTGGAGATATTAATCCACAAGCAATTTTTCTTGATAAATATGGAAATGCATATACAACAGATGATTATGGTTTTATTTTAAAAATTGATGCAGAAACAAATGAAATAAAAAAAATGAATGTAAGATGTCCTTTTGAAAATTATAGATATGGCTGGCACAATGTTACTTATGATGTAGTTCCATCTCTTGATTGGGAATGGTTTTATGGGACTGATTGGGGTTATGAATCGCATATATGGAGATTTAATCCTTATAGAGAAAAACCAGTTATGGAAGATTTACAAAGAGCATGGGGTCCACCTGATTTTAAAACAGATAGACATCTTGAAGGATGGCAGGTAAGAGGGCTTGTTTTTGGTAGTGATAAAAAACTTTATTTTACAATGAGACGCGGATGGGAAGAACCATATGATACCCACCTTTTAAGGATGGACCCAGAAACAGGAGAAAGAGAGGTTGTTTGTTCTTTAACTTTTGGCGAGCACAGACCACGAGCAATTGCAAGTGCAACTTTTGATTTTTATGGGAATTTATATTTTGCAGAAGCAGGTAATTCTCCAACAGGAATGTATATCTATAGACCTGAATATGTTGATAAAAACAAAAAACTTTTTTCATGGAAAGATGTAAAACAATGGGGGTAAAAATGAAAGATTTTGAAAAAGAACTTGAAAAAAGGAAGTGGCCAGAAAGACCAGAAATTCATATGAATTTTAAAAGATATAACCCATATGTAACTTATGGAAGAGTAGAAAATAGAAGTTTGCGTCTTTTCCAATCACTTTCAGAGCCAATCCCTCCTGGGGAATGTGCAATAACTTCTCTTTGTAAAGGCAAAAAAAGAAAAATTTATGGAGCAACAAGTGGAAATAGAAGCCATCTTTTTTACTATAGTTTTTCTCCTGAAGGAGATGGTGTATGTGATATTGGAATAATTGAAGGGGCAAGGGCAGTAAAAAATTCGTTATGTGTTGATAGGAATGGAAATATATGGGGAGGAGTTAGCGATGGAGAAAAAGGATATATATTTTTTTATGATACATCAAAAGATTATATGTATGAAGGTATGACTACTTGTGGAGAGATAAAAATAGTTTTGGAACCAGTTTTTGGAGAATTTATAGTTTATTTAATATCTGATGAAGAAAGAGATTTACTTTATGGATTGACAAATGAAGGCAATTTCTTCATCTATGATATTACAAAAAACGAGGTTTCAATTAAAGAAAAAATTGACAAAAACAGATTATTTTCACCTGTAATGGTAAAAGATAACAAAAGTAATATCTATTTCTTTGGACCTTTTGGTCAAATTCTTAAATATTCAATTATTGAAGATAGAATTATTCCTCTTGACATTTATGTTCCATTTTTAAAAGGAAGATCTTTTTATGACCGTGTATCATCTGTCTGTTTTAACAAATATGATGGATTTATATATGGTGGGACAAGTATAGATGGTATATTTTTTTCATTTAACCCTGAAATAAATTTTGTAAGAATGATTGGTAAAATTACTCCTGAAAAAGATATACCATGTTTAACTGTAGGGAATGACGGAACTGTCTATGGGATAAGTGGTGAGAAAGATGGTATGGCACATTTATTTTCATATAATATAGATACATACTCACTAACAGATTTAGGACTTCTTTATACAACTATTGAAATTCCATGGCATGGTTATGAGTTTGCTTCTGCCTGCACAGGAGATTTTGGAGAAATATACCTTGGAGAAAATGATAGAATAAGCCATCTTTTTATATATTTCCCACCAATTCCAGAAAAGAAAAAGATTTAATTGCTTATAAATATAAATAAGTGGTAAAATTATAATTAAAATGTATACTGTACTTGCAAGAAAATATAGACCTCAATCTTTTGAGGAAGTTTGTGGTCAAAATGAGGTAGTTGAAGTTTTAAAAAAGTCAATACAATTAAAAAAAATTGCACATGCCTATCTTTTTGCTGGTCCAAGAGGAACAGGGAAAACAACAATTGCAAGAATATTTGCTAAGTGTTTAAACTGTGTTGAAGGTCTTACTCCAAACCCCTGTAATAAATGTGATAATTGCGTAGAAATAACAAGTAGTTCTTCTCTTGATGTTCTTGAAATTGACGGTGCTTCAAATAGGGGAATAGATGAGATAAGAAATATTAGAGAAAATGTAAATCTTCTACCTGCAAAATCCAGATTTAAAATTTATATAATTGATGAGGTTCACATGTTAACAACTGAAGCATTTAATGCTTTACTGAAAACACTTGAAGAACCACCTCCTTATATAAAATTTTTCTTTGCGACTACTGCTCCTGAAAAAATACCTTTAACAATAATATCAAGATGTCAAAGATTTAATTTAAAACCATTAAAAATTGAAGATGTCAAAAATAAAATTCTTGAAATATGCGAGAAAGAAAAGATTGAAATAGAAGAAAAAGCAATAGAAGAAATTTATGATTTTTGTGAGGGCTCATTGAGAGACGCGATAAGTTTACTTGAGCAACTTTCAATTTTTTCTGATCAAAAAATAAAATACGAAGATGTTATAAATTTACTTGGATTGCCAGAGGAAAAGAGTATAGAGATACTACTTGAAAATATACTTAATAAGGATTACATAAAAAGTATAGAAAACCTACATAAACTTATTTCTCAAGGGAAAGACCCTGTTTTGATTCTTGAAGGGATGATGAAAAAAATAAAGGATATAGTTATCTCTAAAATTGATATTGAAAAATTAAAAATAGATGATCCACTTGTAAAAAATTTTGATAATTTAAAAATTGAAAAAATTTTTGAAGGTATTGAATATATTGTTGATTTTAAAGGAAAGTTAAGAAGAGAAAGAGAACCAGTTCTATTGACCGAAATTCTTATTTTAAAGTTAATTCAATTATGGGGAAAGGAAAAAGTAGAAGAGAAAAAAGGGGAAGAAAATAGGTTAGAAAAGAAAATTATTGAAACAAAGGAAAAACAAGATAAAGTTGAAAAAATTGAGGAAAAAACTGAAACAATTTTTGATTTTAAAGATGAAGAAGAAACAAAAAAGGAAGAAGGAAAAAGAGAATATAAAGAACTAAATTGGGAAGAAGTTTTAAAACAAGTTAAAAATTTTAAACCAACACTTGAGGCAGCATTAAGAGAAGGTAAACTTGAAAAGATAGAAGGCGAAAATATTTATGTATTATTTGAAAGTAAATATAGTTTTCATAAATCAATGGTTGAGAAACCGTCTAATAAAATTAAAATAGAAAAAATAATTTTTGATTTAACTGGGAAAAATTATAAAATAATACCAGTTTTAAAGACAAATGCGCAGTCAATTATTGAAAATCCAGATGTAAAAAAAATAATAGAATTTTTTAATGGAGAAATAATAAAAATGGAGGAATAAAATGGGAATATTTGAAAATTTAAAACAGATGGCTCAATTAAAACAACAGGCATCTCAATTTCAAAAAATTCTTGAATCAAAAATTGTTGAAGTTTCATCTCCAGGAAATGAAATAAAACTTAAAATAAATGGAAAGATGGATATTTTAAATATTGAAATTTCTGAGAACTTATTAAAACCTGAAAATAAATCTTATTTTGAAAAACTTATAAAGAAAACATTTAATGAAGCAAAAAGCAAAGTAGAAAAAATAATAGCAACTGAGATTAAATCACAGATAGGTTTTCCATTTTAAATATGGGATTATACCCTGAAATAATTGAGAAACTAATAGAAAAACTTAAAAAATTACCTGGAATTGGTCCTAAAAGTGCTGAAAGAATTGTTTATTATTTAATTCATTCAAAAGAAGATGAAGTTATATCTCTTGGAGAAGTTCTTATATCTCTTAAAAACCAAGTTAAATTATGTAAAAGATGCTTTAATTTTGCAGAAAAAGATTTGTGTAATGTATGTCTTGATGAAAAAAGAGAAAATATTATATGTGTCGTAGAAGAAGTGAAGGACTTAATTTCTATTGAAAAAACAAATTTTAAAGGCAAATATCATGTCTTATGGGGCAGGATTTCACCCCTTGATAATATAACTCCAGAACAATTAAAAATTCCACAACTTATAGAAAGAATAAAAAGCGAAAAGATAGAAGAAGTTATAATAGCAACAAATCCAACAATAGAAGGAGAACATACAGCCGCCTATATATCAGAAATATTAAAAAAAATTGGTATTAAACACTCAAGATTAGCAATTGGACTACCACTTGGAAGTGAACTTGAATATATAGATAACCAGACATTAAAAAAAGCGATTGAAGGGAGGAAAGAATTATAAGATTTTTCCTTGATATTACATATATAATTTTTGCATTTATCGGAAAATATTTTCCTGAAAAAATTTGTTATCTTATCGCATATTTTCTTACTGAGTTAAGGTATTTTTTTACACCTTCTTTAAGAAGAATTATGAGAAAAAACCTTAAAATAATATTAGAATACAAAGAAAAGAGAAGTTTGACTGAAAGAGAGTTAGATAAATATGTGAAAGAAGTTTACATTAATTTTGGTAGATATATGACCGAATTTTTTACAATCCCAAAACTTAATTATGAAAAAGTCAAAGAAAAAGTAATTGTTGAAAACATTGAAATACTTGATAATGCATTGAAAAAAAATAGAGGAGTTATTGCTTTAACTGCCCACATTGGCAACTGGGAACTTGCTGGAGTTGTTACCTCAATACTTGGTTATAAAATAAGTGCAATTGTAATACCATATATGACACCAAAAATAACTGAAATATACAGAAGAATAAGAGAAAAAAAGAAAGTTGAAGTAATATTTACTGGTGCAAATCCCAAGGATTTTGTTAAATTTAAAAGAGAAAATAAAATTCTTGCAATATTAGGAGATAGAGTTTTTACTGAAAAAGGTGTTGTTGTTGATTTTATGGGGAAAAAGGCGATATTTCCAAGAGGTCCTTCTACACTTGCTATAAAACTAAAGACAGAATTTATTGCTGGTTTTTTTGTAAGAGAGAATGATAAATATAAACTTTTTTTTGAAAAGATAGATTATCCTTCTGAAAATTTAAGTGATGAAGAGAAAATAGATTTTCTTCTATCTGAAAGTGTTAAAAAGATAGAAAAAGTGATCTTAAAATATCCAACACAGTGGTTAAGTTTTCAAGATATATGGGTTGAATAAATGAGGAAAAAGAAAAGGTATAAATTTAAAGATCTTCTGAAAATTATGGAAAAAATTAGAGAAAATTGTCCTTGGGATAAAAAACAAACAAATGAAAGTATTTTGAAATATTTAAAAGAAGAAACAAATGAATTTATAAAGGAAGTTAAGAAAAAAGATTATAATGGTATGCAAGAAGAATTGGGTGATATTTTATGGCAAGTTGTATTTCATTCGCAAATCCTAAAAGAAAAAAATGTATTTACGATTGATGATGTTATTGATACACTGTGTAAAAAAATGATAAAAAGGCATCCTCATGTCTTTGGAGGTAAGAAAGTAAAAGACGAAAAAGAAGTTATTGACAATTGGGAAAAAATAAAAAAAACAGAGAAAGAAAATCATTGACTCTCAACTGATTCCACCTAACACCTCGTAGGTGTTAGAGGGTTAGTATCTTCTGTCGCCTTCAAAAAGTGTTAATTTGTAAATAAATTCTTTTATTTCAAAAGGTGTTAAATTTAATGAGAACTTTACACTATTTAAGTCATATTTTTCCCATTGAATATTCTTATCAATATCTATTTTCCAGTACTGATGAGGGAAATTTCTTTTTATCTCAACTTTTATAGGTAAATTTTTATAATTCACAATCTTTATCTTATATATCTTCTCTTCTTCCCAACCAGAAATATTTCCATCTTTGTTGAACATATAATTTTTTGTTTTCTTATCAATTAATTTAACATCAACCTTTATTTCTTTACTCTCTCCAAGGTCAAGTTCAACTTTTTCTCCTACTGGAATATATTTTGTTTTATCCGAACCAATATAAGATAAATTTCCTTCATTATTCATATACTTAAAAATCTTAATTGTTCCATCAGGTAATGGTTCTTTACCAAGTTTATAATTTTGATCATTGGCAAATTTTATAAATCTTTTCACTTTTTCCCCATATTTTTCCTCATCATATTTGTAAAAAAACTCAATTGGTATATTTTTTTGAGAAAAGGATAGTAATCTTTTTGACCATTTATCAGGTAAATTTTCTGTTCCTTCAATTGTATATAAAAAATATTCAGATATTCCTTCTTTTATTATTTCTTTTTCTTTTGCTTCTGCTAAAACTGCTCTTGCTGCTTTAAACATTTCAAATTTTTCTTTATCAACTGGTACTGGTGGAAGATATCCAGGCTTTCCATATGGTGGGAATCTTTGAGCAAGAATTCTTATCTGGTCAAGTAAATTTATTTTTCCGACAACAAGACGAACAGATGCATTTTCATAATCTTCGCCACTTCTATTTATAACTTTAACATAGCCATTAAGTTCCATACTTTTTTCATCATTAGAAACAATTCCTATATAGAATGCATCCCATGAAATTCCAGATGTAAAATATGAGATTTCAAAAGGAACTTTTTTTGAAATTTTTGAATCAATTTTCCATATTCCAAGTTCATTAACTCGTGGAGGAAAGATTAATTGAGAAATATTGATTTGAGTTATTTCCTGTTTTGGTAATAATTCAAGAGAAGTAGGGTCTATTAAAGTATTTGCCCATGAAAACTGTAAACTGTTTTCTCCCTTTTTTAAAGTTAAAATTCTTTCATCTCTTACAAGTGTTAAATCAGCAGAATTATAAATTGTAAGTTGAACCTTTTCTCTTGAAGGTAAAGTAACAATATCAACTTTAGCAAAAATTATTGTAGAAAAAATAAGAATTAATAATATCTTTTTTTTCATTTCAAATTCCTCCTATGATAATGGAATTCAACTATTTCTTTACTTTTCGGCTTTAATTCAATTAAAAATTTTATATTATTTGTATCAATCTTTTCATATTTATGAGTGCTTTCTTCCATATCCCATTCATCAGGTATATATTCAAGGATTTCAAGTTTGGCACTTTTATCTTTGAAGTTTTCTATCTCTATTTTCATAATCTCATCAGTATCATAAAGAACTATAACACCAGAATTATTTTTCCTCACATTTATTCTTGTTTCTTTCATTTTTTTCTGTTTTACTACTATATCTCTACTATCACCAAAATAAAGACGAGCATTTTCTCCAATCTGTGTATATTTTAAATTATCCTCTCCAAGAAAAATTGAACTACCTGTCTTATCGGTTTGAAAAATTCTTGTTTTTCCTGAAAGTATTGGGAATTCACCAAGACCACTTTCTTTTTTATTTTTTATCTCTATATAAACAGGAATACCAACATTCTCTCTTGATGTTTCTGGATCCCATATCATTTTTGAGGCATCAAAAACAAAGACCTTTTCAAATTCTATTCCATCTTTTTGATAAATTAATATCTGTTTTGTCTCCTCATTTTTCGTTGAAGTTTCAATCGTTTTTCCAAATTCAGGTGTAATAATCCCTCTTTCAAAATCCTCTCCTGAAAAATTTCTTATTATAAGGAAGACAGAAAAATTTATACTTTCCTCATTTTTATCAACAACAATTTTATATGTATACAAAGAATCTATATTTAAAAGTAAATATGATATTCTTATTTTTTCTTCCCCACCTTCAGGGCTAAAAATTTCCCAAATTAAAGAATTTCCTTCAGGAGGATAACTTAAACTTAAAAGTTTCAATTTGTCTTTATTCGTAAGAAAAGTAAGGGTTATTGAGTCCTGGTCAATATTTACTCCTTTCCAAGAAAAGTCAACCTGATTTATACCTTTTTGTAAAGTTAATATTCTTTCTTCTTCAACAAAAGCAGTAAATGGAGTATCAAATCTTATATAAGAAATTTCTCTATCAGGAAGAGCAACGAGTTTTGTTCTTGAATAGATTAAAATATAAGGCAAAAACAAAAATATAAAAATCTTTTTCATTTTTTTCTCCTTTAAAATCTTGTTATTACTGTGTATTTTATTGTTTCTTCACTATTTCCTTTAACTTTCAAAGGGAATTTTATTGTAAAGGCATCAATTTTTTCATAATCATGTGTTTTTTCAGTTATCTCCCAGTTACTGTATAAATGTTCAATGACATCAACAACGATATCTTCTTTCTTATAATTTTTAATTTTAATTTCATATGTATCCTTGTAAACCTGCTGACTTATTCTTTCATGATTTAAAATCTTTCTTTCTCCTTTAATATCAAATGCATTACCAAGAGAAAGTTTAATTTTTTCATCTATAGGTGTATGGCTAATTCTATTTTCACCTATAAAAATAGTCCCATCTTTTTCATTCTTAAATATTTTCATTTTTCCTGCTGGTAATACTTCTTTTTCATTTTTAAATTCAATTATAACTTCAACTTTTTCATTAAATTTTAAATTCCTCCAATTCTCATAATGATAGTATTTTGTAATTGCTCCATCATAAACATATTTTTTTTCAACATTTATATCATTCCTTGTTATAAAATTGATCTGTTTTACTTCTCCATCTTTTATATCTGTTTTTCCTTTTAATCTATATCTGTGATATTCAAAAGTTGGTGTTTCTTCAAAATAAGGAACTTGCATTTTATCTCTACTAAAAGCTTCAGCAACCCCAAACTCGGGCATTTTTCTTACATCGTATTCAACAAGTTTTTTAACTTCTCCAGCAATAAGTTCTAAAGATGCATTTTCATAGTCAATTCCAGTTTTATTGTCTACTGTAATATAACCAACAATATTTAGATTATTTGTTTCTTCATTATACTCACCAATATAATCTGCTTTCCAGTTTATATTTAAAGTTGTATATTTAATAAGGACATTGTAAATATCCTTCTTATCACACTGTATAAGAAATCTCATCTCTGGTTTATATGCAAAAGTTTGATTTTTTGCTAAACTTACTTCTTTTAAATTTTCCTTATTTATCACGACTATTTTGTCTTTTGTTTCTATCCCTATATTTCCCTGTTCATAAAATATGAGAATTCCTGTATAAAGTTGTCCATCTTTCGTTATGATACTAATCTTTTCTCCAATATTTTTTGAAAATAATTTATCAGAAGTATAAACATCATAATTGAAACTTTGTTCAATTACAGAAAATTTATATGGAGACAAAGGGATTATCTGAATACTTGAAGGCTCTATAAATTTTGGAATATCTGTAAATATAACTTCGTTTTTTCCTTCCTTTAATTCAACATTTCTTATTTCATTGCATAAAGCAAAATTCTGATTATATATTACAAGTTTTACATCCTTCTTACTTTGAGCAAAAATTATCCCTATAAAAATAAAAAATAAAAATATCTTTTTCATTCCCCCTCCTTTTTAAACAATTTATCACATAAATATCCCATTGTCAAAATTTTTTAAGTTCTCTTTTATATGTATTTTTTAAGTATTTATTATGTTAAAATATGTATTGACAAAATTTTGTATTGTTATAAAATTAGTATTGAAAATGAGAAGGAGAGTAAAAGTGAAAAAAGTTAAAAATATGATTTTTTTTATTTCTCTGTTTTTCCCATCTTTTGTTTTTTCTTATTCTATTGAAAAAATAATATCTCGGGAACATCCATTTTTTAATATTAGAAATACATCGTTTACAATAGGAAAGGATGGAAATATCTATTTTTTTAATTCTATTTCGGAAAAATGGGATGGTTTTATTTATAGAGTAAATAGAGATGGAAGTGAAAAATTAGGTATAAATGTTGGATATGGAGGTAGTGTAAATGTAACTGCTAATTCCGAAGGTTTTATAGCAGAGGCAAGTGCACATTTTAGACATTGTATTACTATATATGATAAAAATTTTAAAAAATTGTATGAAATTCCTGATTTTTTAGTAAATGATACAGTGGGTTGGGATTCTCCTGGACATGTTGAAGCAGGAGAAAGTGGTGATTTTTATGCACTTGATCAGAATAGAGATAGGATTTTAAGAATAAATCCAAAAGGGAAAATTGAAAGGATTTATCATATACCTAAAATAGAGTTCAAGGATGTTATTCACCATCTTTAGCAAATTATTATAAAAAAGAAGTATGGGATACAGAAACATGGATAACTTGGATGGGAGATAGTGCAACTGTTAGAAATCTTTTAAATGAAATTGCTCTTGGCGTGAAAAAAGTTTCTCCTTTTGTTACACCTTTAATATTTGACAAAAATGGTTTTCCAAATACAACTTCCTCATGGACAAGTGCTTTTTCAAGATTTTTAAATAATAAGGAATATAAAGGATTTGCCCATCCTGAAAGACCTCCTTTTGTTTTATTATTTGAAGGAGAAGATGAAAATTGTGCAGTTGTATCTACTTCTTTATGTGGTGTATATAATTGGAGAAAATATGTTTTCTGGGGACAATTTTATGATGATAGACCTATTATGATAATTGAGGATATACCTGATTTAAAAGTTTATGACCTATATGGAAATGAAGTTAAAATTGAGAGAAGATTTAAAAAAATTTACATACCAGTTAATAAAAATCCAAAGTATATAACAACAAAATTAAATTTTGAGAAATTTAAAGAAATAATGTCAAAAGCATATTATGAAAAACTTACTCCAGTTGAGATTAAAGTTTTTCAAATTGGTAGAGATAATAAACTCATAATAGAACTTAAAAATACCTATCCAGTTAAAATAAAAGGTAGTTTAAATGTAAAATGTGAAAAAATTGAATTTGAGAAAGAGAGTATTGATATAGAATTAGGACCGATTGAGAAAAATAAGTTTGTTTTTAATATTTTAAAGGTAAAAGACACTTTAAATAATTATCCGAGTGAAATATTAGTAAATACAGATAAAGGGATAGCAAAATTAAAAGAGAATTTGGTGTTTTGTATAATAAAGAAAGGGAAAATAAAGGTTGATGGCAAAATAGATGATTGGGAAAAATTGAATTCCAAAACAATAATACTTACAAAAGAAGAAAAATATGAAGATTTGACATTGAAAGCATGGTATCCATGGGAAAAATTTGTTGAATCTATGCCTGATTTTTCAGCAGAAGTTAGTTTTGCATATGATGATGAATTTTTATATGGACTTATAAGAGTAAAGGATAAAACAAAAGATATATTACCATCTTTACTTTCAGGAAAAAATCTTCATAAATTTCAGAATCCTCCAGCAGATTATATATATGTTGAGCCAGGACCTATTCCAGGAGCAACAGGAGATATGGTTAAAATTTCTCTTGGAATTACTGAAAGGAAAAAATGGAATAAAAAATATGAAGTATTTCCACCCGATTCACTACTTTATAGATTTGGTCATTATTTGAATGCTCAGTATCAATATTTAATTTATCCAACAAACCAAAATAATGGTGAAATAATGAGAGTAAGAACACCTGATTTCTATTATATACATCCACTTCCAATTGATTATAAATTTTTATCAGAGAAATGCAAAGTTGAAAATTCTTCAGTTTTTATAAAAGTAGATGAAAATGGTTATATTTATGAGTTTTCTATTCCATGGAGAGAAATTTCAGAAGTAAATCCATTTAAAAATAAAAGGATAAAATTGAGTTTTCAGATACAAGATAGAGGCATGGGTAATGTTTTGGAGTTTTCAAAGAATAAATCTATATGTTCAGTTAATACATTGGATTTTGAACCTGGTTGGGGAGCAAAATGGACTGCAGAAACAGAATTTGAATTTGATGGGATTTGATTTATTAAAGATTAGTCCACTCACAAAAATTCCTCATTCCATTTCTTAAAAATTTTAATGTAAAATAAATAAATGGGGCTTTATAGGAAATTTTCGGATTATTTAAAGGAGAAATTTGGATGTAGAGTTCATAAGATTTCTGTTAATGCTGGTTTTTTTTGTCCAAATCTTGATGGAACTTTGAGTAAAAAAGGATGTATTTATTGTAATAACTATGCATTCAGTCCCTGTTTAAGGGAAAATTTAGAAATTGAAAAGCAAATAGAAAGAGGGATTGAATATGGAAAAAAGAGGTTTAAGGCAGAAAAATTTATTGTATATTTCCAGCCCTATTCAAACACATATGCACCTTGTGAAATTTTAAAAGAAAAGTATGATATTGTTAAGAAATTCCCTGAAGTTGTTGGTATTTCAATTGGGACAAGACCTGATTGTATAGATGAGGAAAAATTAAATTTGATTGAGAGTTATAGTGAAAAGTATGAGGTTTGGATTGAATATGGACTACAGAGTATTCATAATAAAACATTAAAGATTATAAATAGAAACCATACTTACTCAGATTTTTTGAATGCTTACAATTTAACAAGAAAAAGAAATATAAAAATATGTGTTCATGTAATAATTGGATTACCAGGTGAAATAAAAGAAGAGATACTCCAAACAGGTAAAGAATGCGGAAGATTAAAGGTTGATGGAATAAAGATCCATCCAATTCATATATTAAAGGACACAGAACTTGAAAGGTGGTATAAAGAAAAGAGATTTAAAGTTATGGAAATGGAAGAATATGTTGATGTGCTTTGTGATTTTCTTTCTTATTTATACCCAGAAACAGTTATTCAAAGATTGACTGCTGATTGTGATAGGAAATTTCTTGTTGCGCCAGATTGGTTGCTTGAAAAACAAAAAATGTTAAAATTAATTGAAAAAAAAATGGAAGAGAAGAATATATATCAGGGTAAAAATTATAAAGAGGAGTAAATATGAAAGTGATAATTTTATGTGCTGGTTATGCTACAAGGATGTATCCTTTAACACTTGTAAAGTCAAAAAATCTCTTACAGATATCAGGTATTCCTATGATTGACCATATAATTGAAAAACTTAAAAGATTGCCAATAGATAAAATATTTGTTGTTACAAATAATAAGTTTTTTAACGATTTTCAAATCTGGGCAAAAAATAAGGAAAATATAGTCATTTTAAACGATGGTTCAAATTCAGATAAAGAGAGATTAGGAGCAATAGGAGATATAAAATTTGTAGTTGAAAAAACTGAAGATGATGAATTTTTAATAATAGCAGGTGATAATCTTTTTGAATTTAATTTAGATGATTTTGTTAACTATGGGAGGCAAAAAGGAATAACTATTGGAGTTAAAAGGGTAGAGGATATTAATTTAATTAAAAAATATAGTCAGGTTATAATTGATCAAAAAGGGAAAATTGTCTATTTTGAAGAAAAACCAGAAAATCCAAAATCAAAAGATGCTGCTATCTGTGTTTATTATTTCCCGAAAGGTTTTTTAAAAAAATATCTTGAAGAATATTTAAAAGAAGGGAATAATCCAGATATGGCAGGTCTGTTTATCCAGTATTTGCATAAAAAAGTTGATGTATATGGATTTGTTTTTCAGGATAAATGGTTTGATATAGGAGATATAAATCAATTTCACTATGCAAATCTATATCTTCTAAGTAAAAAATTAAAAGAGATTTTTGGTAAAGGAGAAGAACCATCTTTTTTTATTGCTCCTGGAAGAGTAAATATAATAGGAGAACATACAGATTATAATGGTGGTTTTGTTTTACCCTTTGCTGTTGATAGATATATATATCTGGCAGTAAGAAGAAATAATAAAAATATTGCAAATTTTACATCTCTTCAATTTAAAGATAATATAGTTTCAGTTGACATTAAAAATATAAAAAAGACAAATACCTGGGCTGATTATCCTATTGGAGTTTTATCTATTTTGAAAGATGAAGGATATAATTTTGGAGGTCTTGATTTTATATTTGAAAGTAATATTCCTATCGGAGGAGGTCTTTCTTCATCAGGAGCAATTGAAGTTATAACATTAACATCTTTGAATTATATTTTTAATTTAAACATAGAAAAAGAGAAAATACCATTTCTATGTCAAAAAGCAGAAAATGAGTTTGTTGGAGCAAGATGTGGAATAATGGATCAGTTTGTGATAACTATGGCAAAAAAAGATAATGCTATCCTTTTGGATTGCAGTAGTTATGAATTTAAGTATATACCTGTAAATCTTGGTGATTATTATTTTTTGATCTCTTCAACAAATGTTTCTCATTCAATTGCATCTGGAGAATATAATAAAAGAAGAGCAGAATGTGAAGAAGGTTTAAAAATATTGAAAAATTACTTAGATATAAGGACCCTCTCTGATCTAAAAATTGAAGAATTTGAAAAATATAAAGATAAATTGCCTGAAAAGGTTAGGAAAAGGGTTCTACATGTAATAAGTGAAAATGAAAGGACAGAAAGAGCAAGTAAATGTTTGATTGAAGGAAATGTAAAAGAACTTGGGAAATTGCTCAATCAATCACATATATCTTTAAGAGACCTTTACCAAGTAAGTTGTAAAGAAGTTGAAATTATGAGAGAAGAATCATTAAATATTGATGGTGTATTAGGGACAAGAATTACAGGTGGTGGTTTTGGTGGATGTTTAATTTCTTTAATACATAAGGATTTTATTGATGAATATATTAAAAAAGTTGGTAAAAATTATAAAGAAAAAACAGGTATTACTCCAGAATTTCATATATGTCAAGTTGTAGATGGTTGCCAATCTTTTTAATCTTTAAATTAATTTGTGTTGTGTTCCCGAATATATTAAAATACTATTATGAGGGGAATAAAAACTTTAAAGAATAATCATTCTAAAAAATTTCTCCCCTTTTTCTATGAAATTGTAAAATACGCAACTTTAAACTTACTTAAACAAGAAAAATCAAAAATTTTAAATCAAATTCTTAAAAAAACAGTAAAATTTATGGGTTCTACAGCAGGAAATATTAGAATTTACAATCCAAAAACAAAAAATTTAACTTTAATAGCAAGTTATGGAACAAGTAAAAAATATATTGAGGATAAAAAAAATATTAAGATTGGTGAAAGCATTGCAGGACTTGTTTTTCAGAAAAATAAACTTTTTACTGTAAAAAATTTAGAAAAAAGTAAAGTTTATATAAAATCAACTCTTGCATTAGAAAAGAAGATGGTCTCTCTTATTTCTTCACCACTAAATATTGGAGATAAAAAAATTGGAGTTTTTAGTTTATACTATCCATTTGTGAAAAATTTCACAAGAAAAGAAAAAGAAATATATACATTGCTTTCAAATTTTATTGCTTTAATAATTACAATACAGAATATTTATTATGAGTTAAGCGATACTTATGTTGGGATTGTAAAAATGTTTGTTAAGGTACTTGAAGAAAAAGATGAATATTTAAAAGGACACTCTGAAAATGTAAAAAAATATGCGATTATGATAGGAAAAGAAATGAAATTGTCTGAAGAAGAAATAAAAGTTCTATTAGATCTTACATCAATTCATGATATTGGGAAGATTTTTGTGGATGATGTGATACTGAATAAACCGGACAAATTAAATGAGAAAGAATGGGAAATTATAAAAAAACATCCAGAAATAGGTGCAAAAATAGTTTCACAGATAAGGAGATTTAAAGATGGGATAAGTGTAATAAGACATCATCATGAAAGGGTAAATGGGAATGGATATCCAAATGGGATTTATGGAGATAAGATTCCTTTAATAGCAAAAATAGTTTCTGTTGCAGATGCGATAGATGCTATGCTTTCAGATAGACCTTATAGGAAAGCATTATCAATAGAACAAGTAAAACAAGAATTAATTAAAAATAAAGGAAGTCAATTTGACCCAAAAGTTGTAGAAGTCGCATTAAAACTTATTGATAAAGGCAAAATAACAAAAAAATCTTAATTTTTCAAATTTCTTTTGATATTTTAAAGTTCCACCTCAATAGTTAAAAAAAGTTGATTTTAAATTTAAAATAAAAGTAAAATAAACAATAAGCGCCTGTAGCTCAGTTTGGATAGAGCGGTGGACTTCGAATCCAAGGGTCGCCAGTTCAAATCTGGCCAGGCGCGCAAAAAGGAGATATTGTGGAAAAATTTATTGCTTCTTTACTTTCTCTTTTTATTACACTTGACCCTATTGGAACAATACCATTTTATATAAGTTTCACAGGAAAATTGACAAGAAATAAAGTAAATAGAACTCTTTTTACCTCAATTTTAATATGTTTTATAATCAGTCTTTTATTTCTCTATTTTGGCGAATTCCTTTTTAAATACTTAAAGATTTCTTTCAGCGATTTTCTTATTGCAAGTGGTATAATTTTGTTGATTTTTTCAATAACAGAGTTTATTGGAGCAAGTCAGTTTAAAAATGAAGAAGATATTGCAATAGTTCCTCTTGCAATTCCACTTCTTGCTGGACCTGCTTATTTAACAACAATATTAATTTCTAAAAATTTTTATGGAACAGAAATAACTCTCTTATGTATATTTTTGAATATGATTTTTGCTTATATTATTCTTTTTTATTCGCAAAAAATTTCAAATGCAATAGGTAAAGTAGGGATAAAAGGGATTATAAAAATTATAACACTTTTCCTTGCTGCTCTTGGAGTAAAGTTCATAAGACAAGGAGTTGAGCAGATAATAAAATACTGAAAAGGAGAAATAATGGAAATTTTAGAAAATTTTAAAATTGAAATAAAAAGGGATATCCTACTTGAAAGATTGAAAATTGGAAAAGAAAGTGATGATGAAAAAGAGTTTTTAAAATTAGTTGAAAAATCTATTGAAATAGGAAGACCAAAAGCAATTTATCTTGAAGGTTTTATAGGACAGAAAGGACAAGATTTTGTAATAATCAATGGCGTTAAATTTACAAGTTTAGTTTTAAGAAAAAATCTTGAAAATGTTGAAAAAGTTTTTATTTTTATTGCTACTTGTGGAAAAGAACTGGACAATATTAGTTTTAAAGAAGATTTTTTGAAAGATTACTGGTGGGAAACAATCAAAGGTTATTTTTTAGAAATAGCAAGAAAAGGTCTTTTTGAGTATTTGAAAGAAAGATATTTTTTAAAAAGAATGATTAGTATGAGTCCAGGAGCAAGTGAAAAATTTGTTTGGCCTATTGAGCAGCAGAAAGAACTATTCAGTTTATTTGGAGATGTTGAAAGTTTAATAGGAGTAAGATTAACCAGTTCTTTTTTGATGATTCCAAATAAATCTATTTCTGGTTTTGTATTTTCGGGAGAAAAGGATTATAGAAGTTGTAAGATCTGTAGAAGAAAAAATTGTCCAGGAAGAAGTGCTGAATTTGACGAAAAATTATGGGAATTATATCAAAAAAAGGAGATTTAGAATGACAGAAAAAATATATCAAGAAAGATTGAATAGGTATATAACAGCAATGAGAAATGAGATGCCTGATTGTGTTCCAATAAGGCCATTTGTTGCTGAATTTACCGCAAAATATGCTGGTTATACCTGTCAGGAAGTAACTCATGATTATAAAAAAGCATTTGAAGCAGTTATAAAATGTGCAAAAGATTTTGACTGGGATGCTATGGTTCCAAATATGGTATATGTCTGGACAGGATTAACACAAGCACTCGGTTTAAAATATTATGCAACACCAGGAATAGAAATTCCGCCTGATGTAGGATTTCAGTATTTAGAACCGGAAGAAGAAAATGCCTTTATGAAACCAGATGAATATGACCAGTTAATAGATGATCCAACATTTTTTCTTTACAATACTTGGTTTCCAAGAATTTCTAAAGAAATAAATAATAAAAATTCTTACAGAACAAAACTTGCACTTGTAAAAGGGAGTATGGCTATGCTTCAGTATTTTAATGACCTTGGGAATCAAGTAAAAAGAATGAAAGAAGAGGTAGGTATGCCATCTGCAATATGTGGAATTTTAAAAGCACCTCTTGATATAATTGCTGATAAATTAAGAGGGTATATTGGACTTATTATGGATTTACATACTCAGCCAGAAAAAGTTTTAAAAGCATGCGAAGTTCTTGCGCCACATTTAGCAAAAGTAGCAGAGATGACCTCAGATCCTGAAAAAAAATTACCTGTTGGTTTCTGGATGCATAGAGGTTGTGTGCCATTTATAAATATGGAACAATTTAAATCTATTTACTGGCCTACCTTAAAACCAATTATAGAAGAATTATGGAAAAATAAAATACAGACACTTTTTTATGCAGAAGGAAACTGGGATGCACATCTTGATTCTTTTTTGGAACTGCCTGAAAGAAGCATAATATACCATGTTGATAGAGGAGATATTTTTAATGTTCATAAAAAGATTGGAGAAAAATTTTGTATAAGTGGTGGAGTGCCAAATACATTACTTGCTGTCGGAACAGAAAGAGAAGTTAAAGAATATTGTAAAAAAATAATTGATAATGTTGCAAGAAATGGTGGTTATATAATGGATGCATCTGCAATAATTCAGAATGACGCAAAAATTGAAAATGTTAAAGTTATGACTGAATTCACGAGAGAATATGGAGTTTATTCACAAGGAAGAAGCAATGTTTATAAAGGGAAAGATGTTTTTGAAGTAGAAAGTAAATTAAAAGAATTGAAAACAAAACCAGGAGTTTGTATCCCTTGGGAAGAGAAAAAAAAGGAATTACCGGATATAAAAGGAGATGAAAATTTATTAAAAAGAATATGGGAAGAGATTGATTCGCTTGGCTATATCTTTATTTGGCAAATCCTTCTTTCTTTTTAAATTTCAGGGTAGCCCTTACAATAAGTATAATCCAGCAATAAGAACTTTAATTTAAGACACTTTAAAAATATTTCTCCATTATATACTTCCTGAAATAGTTCATAGTTGTAGAATTTTCAACTTCATTTATTTTGTTTAAAAGAGAAATAGTTTTCATCAGATATGATGTTAAAGGAAAATTATTGTAATAATTCACATATTGGTTTGTTTTGCCAATAAACCTTATACCATTTTCTTAAATTCTTTTAATTCAGAAGCAAGATGATTGGCAACATATGGGCTAAAGAATAACTATAACTTTCAGGATTCCAATCCTGTCAAAAATTTGACAAAACTGAAAACTATATTTTAAATAATAATAAAGCGAAAAATCAGAAAAAAAGGATATTCTAAAAGTAATGAAAGGGAGGTTCAATACAATGACAATGAAAAAGATACTAAATATTTTATTATGCTTTTTTTTCATTTCAAAAATTGTTTTTTGTGAAGAAGCACAAAGAACCACAATAAAACAGATTTTTAATAATCCTGACCTTTTTGATAAAAAGGAAGTTATTGTTGAAGGGACTGTATCAGGACTTAAGATGAAAATTTCAAAAGCAGGGAACGCATACACTACTTTTTCACTGATTGATCAGAATTACAACTCAATTAACGTTTTCATCTGGGGACATGAGAAGATAAATAGACAAAGTATAAAAAATGGTGATTATGTTGAAATTAAAGGGATTTTCAATAAGGTAAAGTATGTTGGGAAATATAAGTTTTATAACGAAATTGAAGCAGACGATATTAGGCGAAAAAAGTAATTAATACAAATTCAGCCCTCCCAAAAAGTTTACAAATATAAGATAAAAATGATAAAATATAATATAAGATGGTGAGTGTAGCTCAGCGGATAGAGCACTGGACTGTGGCTCCAGGTGTCGGGGGTTCAAATCCCCTCACTCACCCGTAAATTATTCTTTGATTACAATTGTTCTTGCGATTTTGTCATGCCATGTTTGTTTTCTTTTGTCCCATATAGCCCAAAGATATCCAAAAAATGAAATGAAATTAAATATAGGATATATTATTTGTTTTACAATAACTTCTCTTATAAATGCTGTTTTAAAAGATATTTTATTACCATTTTCATCCACAATTTTTATACCAACTATCATTTTCCCTAAACTTGCACCAAATCTTCCAACAACCAAAATTTTATAAAGTGAAAAAATAAGAAAGAAAATTATTAAAAAGATGAAAGTTTTAGTAACAATATCAATTGCTTCATAAAAATCAAATCTAATTGAATAAAGATTATTAAATAAATTTTCATAAAAATCAGGACTTGCAAATGAAAAAAATATCCTAAAAATTATTGAGTAAATAGACCAGAAAACAATTATATCAATTATAAATGCTAAAAACCTTAAGCCAAAATTTGCATACTTAATTTCGCCTTCTATATTTTTACCATTTACAATTATATTTTGATTTTCCATAGATTTATATTTCTGGCATCCACAAATATTTTAAAACTGGAGTATTTATTTTAGAAATTTTTGAAAGAATTAATTTTTCACTTTGATAAAGTCCAAGAATTTCAAAAATGTTTGGTTTGTAATAATATTCAACAACTTTCAATTTTTTTTCTTTTGTCATTTCTTTAATTATATTAATTGCCTCCTGTAATCCACCAAGTTCATCAACAAGCCCTATTTCTTTTGCCTGACTTCCAGTAAAAATTCTTCCATCAGAGATAATTTTGATTTTATCATCTTGTATTTTTCTATTTTCAATTACTACATCAAGAAATCTTTTTGCTGCCTGATCTACAAGGTTTTGTAAGATGTTTTTTTCTTCAATGTCCATAATTCGGAAAGGAGAGCCAATATCTTTATGTTTACCACTTTTCATCACAATCATATTAATTCCTAACTTCTTCTCAAATAGTTCCTTAACATTATAAAGCATTATTATTGCACCAACATTTCCAGTGATTGTTAATGGATGAGATATAATTTTATCTGTTGCTACTGCACAATAATAGCCACCTGAAGTCGCTATATTTTCAAGTAGTGCTACAATTGGTTTTGATTTTTTTACTTCTTTTATTTTTTCATATATTTTTTCAACCTCAAATATATCGCCACCTGGAGTATTTATTTGCAATATTATACCTTTAACTTTCTCTTCCTGTTTTAGATTTTCAAGAAGATTTTTAACTATTTCTGATAAACTTTTTGTCTGATATTTATCATAGTATCCTGAAATTTCTCCTTGAATTTTAACCAAGCCAATTTTATACTCAGCATCTTTATCACCGGCTACAAATCTCTGTTTAAATCTTATCTCTTGTGAGAGAATTTTTGGAGATATTGATTTTTTGCTTTCCTTTAAAATTTTTCTATTACCAGGGAAGTAATTTAAAATTGATGTTATAATGAAAAGTCCTAATACTACACATCCAGCAATAATTCTCTTTTTCTTTTTTTCTTGTTCCATCTTTTATATTTTATAATTTTTCTGAAAAATTTTAAAGAAATTCACTTTCAATATTTCTATATCATTTTAAAAATTTGACAAAAAAAGTTGAAAAAAATATATTTTTTGAGTTAATGAAATGGAAAAGGAAATAAGAGCCGGTTTAAAATGGTCAATTATTGCAAGTTCTTTTAATTCAATCTTCTGTATTTTAACTGTTTTTGGCTCAATCTTTCTTCTTTTTTTAACGGAACTGGGCATTCCTAAATATAAGATTGGTATTTTACTTTCTTTTCTGCCCTTTTTTGGGATTATTGCACCTTTTTTAAGTAGTTATGTTGAATATTTTGGTAGTAAAAAAACTTTTCTTATTTGTTTTGGGATTCGTAAGTTTGTTATTCTTTCTCTTGTTTTACTGCCTTTGATAATTGATAGGTTTGGAAGAGAAACAGGAATAAATTTTATTGTATTCAATATTTCACTATTTGCATTTCTTCGTGCTTTTGGTGAAACTGGTTACTATGCTTGGGCTAAAGAGTTTATACCTGATAATTTAAGGGGTAAATATGTAGCAATTCAAAATATAATTACAAATATTGCTGGGATTTTTGCTGTTTCATTTGGTAGTTATGTAATAGGAAAAAAAGAAGGAATAGAAAAATATCTCTATTTGATAGTAGTTGCTTTTGTTTTTGGGATATTGAGTGTTTATTTTATGAGTTTTGTTCCTTTTGGAGAACCAAAGAAACAAAAACCCTCATTAAATTTCAAAAAAGTATTGAAACCATTGATTGATAAAAATTTTTTATATTTCCTTTTCGCTTTAGGGATTTCTTTATTTGGTTGTTCATTGATGAGTTTTATACCAATCTTTGTTAGAGAGAAACTTTGTTTTTCATCTAAAACTGTTGTTTTTCTTGACAATGCAACAATATTAGGAAGTATTTTAATAGTTTCTATATGGGGTAGCCTTGGAGATAGATTTGGAGGAAGACCTGTTATTGTTTTAAGTTTATTTTTCTATTCAATAGTTGTTTTTTTATGGTTGACTTTAAAAAGGGATATGCCTTCAATTTTAAATTTTACTTTTTTGTTATATTTTCTTTCGGGAGCAACTCTTCCTGGTAGGACTATAGGAGATTATCGTTTTTTGTATACATCTATTTTGCAAAATGTTGATGTTATCTATTATACATCTATATTTTATGCATGGATTGGTATTTTTCAAGGAATTTCTCCTATCTTTGCTGGTTATCTCCTTGAAAGATTTAAAAACTTTGATTTTTATTTTTTAGGAAAATATTTTGATATTTATAGCATACTTTTCTTAATCAATCTTATCTGTCAGATTTCAGCGATTATTATATATAGAAAAGTAAAACCAGATAAAGATGTAAAAACAAGAGCACTACTTTTAAAATTAATAAGAAGTTTTTTTGATTGAAAAATTCTTTAACATTTCATTGTGATAAATTTTAAGTTGATTTAAGCATAAAAAAATTTACAGTTGAATTAAAAGTGATAAAATAATCTTAAAGTTAGAAAAGGAGAAAAATCATGAAAATAGAAAATCAAGAATTGAAAGAAATAATTGATCTATGGGATTTGAAAAAGGAAACTAAGAAAGAAATATTTAAATTGCTTAATGAAAACCCTTCTTCTGCATTCCTTAAGATATAGAGAGAAAGATTACAAAATGTACAAAAGCAATTATACCAGTTCATATGAGGGGACTTCCTTCAAATATGGATAAAATTATGGAAATAGCAAAAAAATATAATTTGAAAGTTATAGAAGATTGCGCTCAGGCAGATGGTGGAAGTTATAAAGGTAAACGACTCAAATCTATTGAAAATTCTGGATGTTTTTTTCAGTTTTGGTTATTATGGTCACTTTAGTTTTGTGTGGAAGGATATTGTTAATAATTATGAAAATGTCTGGTTATGCACCTGTAATTATCTTGAATTTGGAGTAGTTGAAAGAATGGTTAAAGAGATAAGAAATGATAGAATATGTTGGGGTTCAGATTTTTCTGATTTACATTTTGGTTTTACTCTTGGTCCAATTTTGCTTTCTTCAATTGATGATAAGATAAAGATAAAGATTCTTGGAGAAAATACAAAAAATTTTATCAAAAATGTTATAATTAAGGACAATGGAAAAAAGTGTGATAGAGATTGTTAAGAAAGAAAATATTAAAGCAGTTCCAATAAATATAAGGGATGTTAAAATAAATGGTTTTTTGGGAAAAATTTTAGAAAGAAATAGAAAAGTAAGCATTCCTCTTCTTTATAAACTTTTTGTTAAAAATAAAACAATAGAGAATTTTGAGATAGAAGCAGGGATTAAGAAAGGAGAGAAAACAACTCGGCTTGCAACTGATTCTGATTTATATAAGTGGATTGAAGGTGTTAGTTGGGATTTACAGAATGAATGGGATGAAGAAAATATAAAACTTATTGAAGATTTGATAGGGCTGATTGGAAAAGCACAGAAAAAGTCAGGTTATTTAAATACTTCACCATATATTAAAAAAGAATTTGAAAATTTAAAATACTCTCATGAACTTTATTGTGGAGGTCATTTAATTCAAGCAGCAATTGCACATTATAGGTCAACTGGAAAAGAAAATTTTCTTAATATTGCTATTAGATGGGCTGATCTAATTTGTAAAAAATTTGGAAAAGGAAAAATAGAAAAGACAGATGGGCATCCTGAAGTTGAAATGGCTTTGGTTGAGTTATATAGAACAACAAAAAAAGAAAAATATTTAAACTTAGCAGAGTTTTTTCTTAATATAGAAAATCCTGACTATTGTGGATTACCTAATGTTCCGATTTTAAAATTTAAACAACTTTTTGGTCATGCAGTTAGAATGATGTATTTATGCTGTGGTGCTACTGATTATTATACAGAAACAGGGGAAAAGAAATATTTAAAAGTTCTTGAAATTTTGTGGGAAGACCTTATAAATAGGAAAATTTATATAACAGGAGGGATTGGTTCAAGATATGAAAATGAAGCAATTGGACTACCTTTTGAATTACCAAATTTGAGAGCATATTGTGAAAGTTGTGCTTCTGTTGCTTGTATGATGTGGTGTTTTAGAATGTTTTTAATTAAAGAGGAGTGTGAATATTTTGATATTTTTGAACAGATCCTTTATAATTCTTTTCTTGGCTCTATCTCTTTTGATGGAAAAAAATATTTTTATGTAAATCCTTTATCTTCAATAGGTGAACATCAAAGAAAAGAATGGTATAGTACAACTTGTTGTCCTCCAAATATTCAAAGATTTATTTCATCTTTACCTGGATATTTTTATGCAATAAGTAAGGATGGTATTTATGTTAACTTATATGATAATTCAACAGCAGAGTTAAATTTAAATAATAAAAAAGTAAAGATTGAACAGAAGACAAATTATCCATATGAAGGAAAAGTTTTGTTAGATGTGCAATCAGAAGAAAAAATTAATTTATATATAAGAATTCCAAAGTGGAGTGAAAGAACAGAAATTAAGGTTGACAAAAAGATTTACAAACCTGAAAGCGGAAGATATTTTAAATTGATGACGGAAGGGAAGAAAAATATTGAGATAAATTTTAATATTAAAGTAGATTTTTATTCAGGAAATCCTGAAATTGAAAGTGTGAGAAATTGTATTTCTTTAAAAAGAGGGCCAATTGTTTACTGTCTTGAAAGTGTAGATAATCCAGAAATAAATCTTTTTAATTCAATATTATACGAACAAGAAATTGAAGAAAGATTTGAAAATATATTTGGAGGAATTATAACTTTAAATGGCAAAATTTTAACCAGTAACCAAAAACTACCTTTATATGAAAAAACAAAAAATTTAAAAATAGATTATATAGAAAAGAAATTCAAAGCAATTCCTTATTATTTATGGGCTAATAGAGGGAAAAGTAAGATGAATATCTGGTTTTTAAAAAGATAGATTTTTATACAAAGGCCAAAAAGTGGTATAATTAAAAAAAAGGAGTATAAGGATGGAAAAAAAGATTGAAAAACAATTAAGTTTACCTTTAAAGAACGCACTTCAGATGAGTTTAAGAAATTTCAAAATAAGGTTTGGTAGAGCAATAATAGTTACTATGTCAATTTTACTTGGGATTGCTTTTTTTATGTCAATTATGGCTTCAAATGTTTTAACAATGGCATTAATTGAGAAAGGTCCTGAAAATATAAGGAGTTTTCTTGTAGAAAATCTTCCAGAAATAAAAGTTAGACAGACATGGTTGGTAACTCTTTCTCTTCTTGTATGTACAGTTGGGATTATAAATTCAATGTTAATGGCTGTTACTGAAAGATCAAGAGAAATAGGAACAATGAAATGTCTTGGAGCTCTTGATAGGTTTGTGATGGAACTTTTTTTACTTGAGGCAATGATACACGGAATTGGTGGCTCAATTATAGGAAGTTTCCTTGGTATTTTTATTATGACTCTTGTTTATATTGCTCAATATAAAAAGATAATTTTATCAATATTCCCTATTTTACCTCTTTTAAAGTTTGTTGGAATTTCAATTATACTTGGAACAGGACTTGCTATAATCGGAGCACTTTATCCAGCAATTGTATCAGCAAGGATGGAACCTGCTGAAGCAATTAGAAGAGAAGTATAAAAAAGGAGGGGAAAATGCCAAGAGAGGTAATAGTTAGGACGATTGATCTAAAAAAAACATATATGCTTGGTAAAATTCCATTACATGTTTTAAAAGGTATTGACCTTGAAATTTTAAAAGGTGAGTATATCTCAATTATGGGACCATCTGGAAGTGGAAAAACAACTTTGTTTAATATGATTGGAGGTCTTGATAAACCAACCGAAGGAAAGGTCTATATTGATGAAGTTGATATTGCACAACTTGATGCTTATGAACTTGCTTGGCTTCGTTGTAGAAAAATTGGGTATATTTTTCAAACATTTAATTTAATTCCAGTTATGAGTGCGCTTGAAAATGTTATGTTACCTATGATTTTTGCTGGAATGACAACAGATGATGCAAGAGAAAAAGCAAAATCATTACTTGAAACTGTTGGGCTTGGAGATCGTCTTCATCATAAACCATTTGAACTTTCGGGAGGACAACAGCAGAGAGTTGCGATAGCCAGAGCCCTTGCAAATGATCCAGCCATTATTCTTGCAGATGAGCCAACAGGAAACCTTGATTTAAAAACAGGAAAAGAGATAATAAACCTTCTAAGGGAAATGAATAAGGAAAAACAAGTAAGCATTATAACAGCAACACATGACTTGAAAATGCTTGATGTTTCTGATAGAGTTATATGGATAAGAGATGGAATGATTGAAAGAATTGAAGATAGAGAAAATCTTGATATTAAAGTTGGCCATGTAGAAGGAGAAGAAGCAGGTTAGTAAAATTTTTCCTACCATTAAAGGAGAAAGGTTTGAAACTTGGAATAATTGGATTTGGGAATATGGGATCATCAATTTTTTATAGTGTTTTAGACGAAAAGATATTCAGAGAAAAAGAAATTTTTATTTATGATATTGATAGTAAAAAAATAGAAAATATAAATTCAAATGTTTGCCAATCAAATAAAGAAGTTGTTGAAAAATCAGATTTAATAATAGTTGCAGTAAAACCAAAAGATTCAGAAATTGTTTTAGATGAAATAAAAAGTTCATTATCTAAGGAAAAAATTCTTGTTTCAATAATGGCTGGTATAAAGATAAAAAAAATTGAAAGGTTCGTAGGCAAAAATATTCCTATTATTAGAGTTATGCCAAATTTGAATATGTTGGTTAAAGCAGGAATAATTGCTTATTGCTCAAATAAATGTGGGAAAAAATATGAAAATTTTGTAGAAAAAATATTTTCTCCTTTGGGTTTTGTTTTTAGATTAAATGAAAATAAATTTGACACAATAACTGCAATAAGTGGTAGTGGTCCTGGATTTTTGTTTTATATTGCTGAGGAATTTGAAAAAATATGTATTAAAAAAAAGATCCCCAAGAAAATTGCAAAAAAATTAGTGGCTTATTTATTTTATGGAACAGGGAAGATGATTTTTCAAACAAAAAAAACGCCAGAAGAGTTAAAAAAAATGGTATGTTCTCCAAAAGGGACAACTATTGCTGGTTTAAGTGTTTTTGAAAAATTGAAATTTGATAATGTTTTGAGAAAAGCAGTTGAAGCAGCAGAAAAGAGAAGTAGGGAAATTTCAGAGAATTAAAAATCTTATTTGGATAATTTTTAAATTTGTGATTAAATAAAACTAACAAGGATTTTAAGATGAAAGGTGCACAAATTTTTGTTGAATGTTTAAAAAGAGAAGGTGTAGAAGTTATTTTTGGTTATCCAGGTGGAGCAATTTTACCTTTGTGTGATGTTTTATATGATAGTGGAATTAGATTTATTTTAACAAGACATGAACAAGGTGCTGCTCATGCTGCTGATGGATATGCTCGCTCTTCGGGGAGAGTAGGTGTTTGTCTTGCTACAAGTGGTCCAGGAGCAACAAATCTTGTAACTGGTATTGCAACTGCATATATGGATTCTGTCCCAATAGTTGCAATAACAGGACAAGTTGCAACTCATCTTATTGGAAATGATGCTTTTCAAGAAGTAGATACAACAGGGATTACAAGACCAATAACAAAACATAACTATTTGATAAAAGATGTAAATGAAATTCCAAAAGTTGTAAGAGAGGCATTTTATATTGCTAAAACAGGCCGTCCTGGTCCTGTTTTAATTGATTTTCCTGTTGATATTCAAAGAAAAGAAGGAGAATTTTACTGGCCAGAGAAGGTTGAAATTAGAAGTTATAAACCAAAATATGAAGGCCATCCATTACAAATAAAAAAAGCATGGGAGTTAATTAAGAATTCAAAAAAACCTGTTTTAATAGCAGGAGGTGGAGTTATAATTTCAAATGCAAGTGAAGAATTGAAGAAATTTTTAGAAAAAACAAATATCCCAGTCGCCTTTACTTTACTTGGGCTTGGTTCTATTGATGTTGAATGGGAATATTCTCTTGGTATGCCAGGAATGCATGGAACAAAATATGCAAATTATGCTATAAGTGAAGCAGACCTTTTAATTTCAATTGGTTGTAGATTTGATGATAGAGTTACAGGCAAAATAGATGAGTTTGCACCTAATGCCAAAATTATCCATGTAGATATAGACCCATCTGCAATAAGTAAAAATGTTGAAGTTGATGTCCCTATAGTTGGTGATGCAAAACTTGTTTTAAAAAAGTTAAATGAAATTGCTGAAAAGATTAATATAGTTGAATGGTTGGAAAAGATTAAAGAGTGGAAAAGGATGTATCCTTTAAAATATGAAAAAAATGGATTTAAACCACAATATGTAATTGAGAAAATTTCTGAATATACAAAGGGAGATGCGATTATATGTACTGAAGTTGGACAAAATCAAATGTGGACTGCACAATATTATAAGTTTAAAAAACCAAGGACTTTAATAACATCTGGTGGCCTTGGTACAATGGGTTATGGTTTTCCTGCTTCAATTGGAGCAAAAGTTGCTAATCCCGATAAGATTGTTATAGATATTGCGGGAGATGGGAGTATACAGATGAATATTCAAGAACTTGCAACTGCTGTTTATAATAAAATACCTGTTAAGGTCTTTATTTTAAATAATTGTTATCTTGGAATGGTAAGACAATGGCAGCAACTTTTTTACAATAGAAGATATGCTTTTACTTGTCTTGAAGGTGGGCAACCAGATTTTGTTAAACTTGCTGAAAGTTATGGTGCAATTGGATATAAAGTCACTAATGAACAAGAATTTGATAAAATTTTACCAAAGGTTCTTGAGGAAAAAGAAAAAGTTGTTTTTGTTGATTGTAGAATTGAGCCAGAAGAGAATGTATTCCCTATGGTTCCAGCAGGTGCTTCTCTAACAGAAATACTTGATGGTTTGGCATAAATGGAGGGAAAATGGGAAAAAATAACAATAATAAAAATCAATCACATATAATTTCAGTAACTGTTGAGAATAGATTTGGAGTTCTTGCAAGGATAGCAGGTCTTTTTTCAGCAAGGGGTTATAATATTGACAGTTTGTCTGTTGCAGAAACAGAAGACCCATCTATTTCAAGAATGATTATAGTTGTTAAAGGCGATGAGAAGATCCTTGAACAAATTTATAAACAACTAAATAAACTTATTGATGTTATAAAGGTTCAGGATTTGACTAAAGAAGAGCATATAGAAAGAGAACTTGCTTTAATAAAAGTA
>JBKBIN010000001.1:0-129507 GCA_046296715.1 Candidatus Ratteibacteria bacterium | reverse complement strand
GGACACCTACAGTTCCTGGAGCGACTTTAGCATTAATAGGAGATTTAAAACAGATGAAGAGTGAATTTTTAAAAGGAGCAAGTTTAACTGGATATGGAACAAGTTTAATTGTAGGAGTTGGGATACCAATTCCAATATTAAATGAAGAGATTTTAAATTGGGTAAGTATACCTGATGAAGAAATATATGCGCCGATAGTTGACTATAGTTATGATTATCCAAATTCAACTGGAAAGATACTTGATTTTACCAATTATGCTCAACTTAAAAGTGGGAAAATTAAATTAATGGGAAAGGATATACCAACAGGATCACTTTCAAGTTATAAGAAAGCAAAAGAGATAGCAGATATATTGAAAAACTGGATTAAAAGTGGTGACTTTCTATTAACAGAACCTATTTTTTATTTTCCTGGACCTGAAAGTGGATATAAATTTAAGCCAATGAAGGAGGTATAAAATGGAAAAGAAATTTGTTATGCATTTTCCACCAGAACTTGTTGACAAACCAATGATATCAGGGATAGTAAAGAAATATGATCTTGAGTTTAATATTTTAAAGGCATTTGTTTCACCAGAAGAAGAAGGGACACTTGTAATTGCTTTTTCAGGGAAAGAGGGAGATATTTTTGATGCGATAAGTGAATTGAAAAATAAAGGAGTAAAGATTCAGTTGATTGAGAGTGATATAAAGATGGTAAGGGAAAGATGCACTGATTGTTCTGTCTGTATTGGATTATGTCCAACAGGTGCTTTATATATTGATAAAGAAACTTACCAAGTAAAATTTCAACCAGAAAAATGTATTGCATGTGAACTATGTATAAAAGGTTGCCCAACTAAAGCAATGGTATCAACAATTTAATTTTAAAAAATTTTTGGATTTAAAATATGAGAAGTAATATCAAAGCAATTGTTCTTTTATCTGGTGGACTTGATAGTTCACTTGCGACAAAAATTATTCTTCAGCAGGGTATTGAAATTATGGCTTTAAACTTTTTTACTCCATTTTGTAGATGCAATAGAAAAAAAGGATGTTATTCAGTTGCAAAATATTTTGCTGAAAAGATTGGTATTCCGATTAGAAGAATTTTTCTTGGAGAAGAATATTTAAAAATAATAAAAAATCCTAAATATGGATATGGTAAAAATTTAAATCCTTGTATAGATTGTAGAATTTTAATGTTGAAAAAAGCAAAAGAAATTATGGAAAATGAGGGTTATAATTTTATAGTTACCGGAGAAGTTTTAAATCAAAGACCAAAATCTCAAACATTAAAAGCACTCAAAATAATAGAAAAAGAAACAGAACTTGAAGGATTGATATTGAGACCTCTTTCTTCTAAATTTCTACCTGAGACAATACCAGAAAAAATGGGATGGGTTGAAAGAAATAGATTATTAGCAATAAAAGGAAAGAGTAGGAAAATGCAATTTTTTTTAGCCGACTTTTATGGTATTAAAGATTATCCTTGTCCTGCTGGTGGATGTCTTTTGACAGACCCATCTTTTTCAAAAAGGATGAAAAATTTAATTGAACTTGGAAATGTTAATTTAAAAAATGTTGAACTTATGAAACTGGGTAGACATTTTAGATTAACTCCTTCTACAATTTTGATTATTGGAAGAAATGAATTAGAAAATAAGAAAATTTTGTTACTTAAGGAAGAGAATGATATAATAATTAAAAGTGAAAATTCAGAAATAGTAGCAGTTATTAAAGGTTGCATAAATAGATATATAAAAATTTTGGGTTCAAGTATAGTTGCAAAATATATAAAGAATTTTAAGGGAAAAGTTTTAGTTGAGAGTAAATTTTATCATGAAATATTAAATCTTAGGCCAATAGAAAAAATTCCTGAAGAAATGTATGTTTAAAAAAGGAGATAAGATGATATACTTTGATTATAATGCTACTACACCGACAGATCCAAGAGTTTTAGAGACAATGAAAGAATATTTTTTTGATAAATTTGGCAATCCAAGTTCTATATATGAAATAGCGAGAGAAAATAAGAAAGAGATAGAAAAAGCAAGAGAAAAAGTTGCAGATTTAATTGATGCGAACTCAGAAGAGATATTTTTTACTTCTGGTGGAACTGAAAGTGATAATTGGGCTATAATTGGGACTGCATTTGCACTAAAAAATAAAGGAAATCATATAATCACAAGTCAAATAGAACATCATGCAGTTTTAAATACTTGTAAATTTTTAAGTAAATATGGATATGAGATTACATATGTGCCTGTTGATAAATATGGTATTGTTGATGTTGATTTTATTAAAAATTCAATAAAAAAAGAGACAATTTTAATATCAATTATGCATGCAAATAATGAAATAGGGACGATAGAACCAATAGAAGAAATTTCAAAGATTGCAAAAGAAAACAATATCTATTTTCATTCAGATTGTGTTCAAACAGTAGGTAAAATTCCTATCTCTGTGAAAAAACTTGGAGTTGATATGCTTTCTCTCTCAGGACATAAATTTTATGGACCTAAAGGTGTAGGAGCAATTTATATAAGGAAAGGAATAAAAATTGAAACATTTATTCATGGTGGAGAACAAGAAAAAGGGAAAAGAGGAGGAACTTATAATGTTCCGGGAATCATTGGACTTGGAAAAGCTTGCGAAATAGCAAAAGAGGAAATGAGTGAAGAAATAGAAAGAGTTAAATACTTAAGAGATAAACTTGAAAAAGGAATTATTGAAAAGATACCAGAAGTTATTATAAATGGGCATCCTGAAAAACGTCTTTATAATACATCAAATTTATGTGTAAAATATGTAGAGGGAGAGAGTATATTGTTAAACCTTGATTTTGAAAAGATTTATGCTTCAAGTGGTTCTGCTTGCACATCTGGTTCTCTTGAGCCAAGTCATGTTTTGCTTGCATGTGGTATTCCTCCTGAAATTGCGCATGGTTCTTTAAGATTCTCACTTGGTAAATATAATAAGGAAGAAGATGTTGATAAAGTTTTAGATATTTTGCCTAAAGTTGTTGAGAAATTAAGAAAAATAAGTCCTTTTTGGGAGAAAAAATGATTGAAGAAATAATAAAACTTAAAAAAGAAAAAGAAGCAATTATACTTTCCCATAACTATCAAATACCAGAAATTCAAGATTTGGCAGATTTTGTTGGTGATTCACTTGAACTTGCAAGAAAAGCAAGCGAAATAAAGGATGCAAAAATAATTGTTTTTTGTGGTGTTAAATTTATGGCTGAAACAGCAAAGATTCTTTCACCAGATAAAAAAGTTCTATTACCAGATTTAGATGCTGGATGTCCACTTGCTGATATGGCAAGATATGAAGATGTTTTAAAAATTAAAGAAAAATATCCAGATGCTTGGGTTATTTCCTATGTTAATACAAATGCAGATGTTAAAAGTATAACAGATGTATGTTGCACAAGTGCTAATGCTGAAAAAGTTGTAAAAAATGTTCCTGCTAAAAAGATAATTTTTTTACCTGATAAAAATTTATGTTGGTATGTAAAACAAAAAGTTCCAGAAAAGGATATTATATGCTGGGAAGGTTATTGTTTTGTTCATAGAAAATTTACTGTTGATGAAATAAAAAAAGCAAGAGAAAAGTTTCCTTGTGGAGAAATTTTAGTTCATCCAGAATGTGATCCAGAAGTTCAAAAGGTAGCCGATGGTATTTATTCAACATCAGGTATGATTAGAAGGGCAAAGGAATCAAATTCAAAAATTTTTATTATTGGAACAGAAGAAGGTTTATTGCATAGATTAAAAAAAGAAAATCCTGATAAAGAATTTTATTCACTTGGTTCTGGTAAAATATGTCCAAATATGAAGAAAATAACGATTGAAAAACTTTATCAATCATTAAAAGAAGAAAAATATGAAATAAATTTACCTATGGATATTATTGAAAAGGCAAAAAAATCGCTTGAAAGAATGCTTGAATATATTTAAGAAAAAAATGGACTATACTGAAAAAGTTCTTGAATACTTTAGGAATCCCAAAAATATGGGAAGAATAGAAAATCCTGACGGAATTGGAAAAGTTGGCAATCCAGTTTGTGGAGATGTAATGTGGATATATATAAAAGTTGGTAAGAATGAAGATGGTGAAGAAATAATAGAGGATATAAAATTTGAAACATTTGGTTGTGCTGCAGCGATAGCAACAAGTTCAGTTGTAACTGAACTTGCCAAAGGTAAAACATTAAAAGAAGTAGAAAAAATATCAAATAAAGATGTTGTTGAATTTCTTGGTGGACTTCCTCCAATAAAAAAACATTGTTCTTTACTTGCCGAGGAAGGACTTAAAGCAGCAATAAATGATTATAGATCAAAAAATGAAAAAAAATAAATTTCCTTTTTTTAAAAATTGTTTTAAAAACGCCTTTACTTTGATAGAATTGCTTATAACAATTGTTATAATTTTTATTCTTACAGCGATTATATTTCCAGCAATTTCAAAAGTAAGAGAAAAAGCAAGAAGAGCAATATGTATGAATAATTTAAAACAAATAGGACTTGCTTTTTTCATATATATTCAGGACAATGATGATTATTTTCCAGCATATCAAGATCCTTTTCCAGAAGGATACTGGTTATGGATGGGAAGGGGTTGGAGAAAAATTTTAGGACCATATTTTGCTCAGATATGTCCATATTCTCATGATAAAATAAAAGAAAGATTTTCAAAGTTACCATGTATTTTCCTTTGTCCTTCAGATAGAACAGCTCCTATTAAATGGGAGAGTACTTCTTATGCCTACTCTATGAGCTTTTATCATAGTCCTGAACAAATAAATCAAATGACTGATAAAAGTTATACTTATGATCCAAATAAAATTATGCCAACAATTGGACAGAAATTTTCAAAAGTTAGATATCCATCCCAAAAAATTTTAGTAGGTGAATGGTTAGATAATCATACTGGTGGAAATTATGGCTGGTGGAGTTGGGCTGGTGGGAGAAATTATCTTTTTGTTGATGGACATGTTGAATTTATAAAAGCAAAAGAAATTTTACCCGCTAATGATGGTTTTCCAAACCCAAATTTAACAAAAGATGGAATTTTAGGAAAAGATATTGAAAAGTAAGGAGGGAAAATGGATTTGAAAGAAAAAGTTGAAAATGCAATAAAAGATGTAAGAGGATTTTTGCAAGCAGAAGGTGGAGATTGTGAAATAGTTGAGGCAAAAGATGGTATAGTAAAGGTTAGATTGACTGGTGCTTGCAGGGGATGCCCTTTTTCGCAGATAACATTAAGGATGAGAATTGAGGCAATAATAAAAGAAAGAGTCCCTGAAGTGAAGGAAGTTGTTGAAGCAGATGAATAATGAAAAAAAACTAAAAAAATTAAAGGAATATTTAAAGAATTTAAAAAAAGTCGTTGTAGCATATTCAGGAGGAGTTGACAGTTCTTTTTTATTAAAAGTTGCATTTGATACGCTTGGAAAAAAAAATGTAATAGCTGTTAATGCTATTTCTCCTACATATACAGAAGAAGAAAGAAAATTTGCTGAAAAATTTTGTAAAAAATTCGGGATCAAATTAATTCAAATAAAAACAGATGAATTTAAAAACCAAAATTTCATTAATAATCCGCCTAATAGATGTTTTTGGTGTAAAAAAGAACTTTTTGGAAAAATTGAAGAAATAAGAAAGAAATATAATTTTAACTTTATAATTGATGGAACAAATAAAGATGATGAAAAGGACTATAGACCTGGAGAAAAAGCAAAAGAAATTTATAATATCCTTTCACCTTTAAAAGAATGTAATATAAGGAAAAAAGAGATAAGGGAATTGTCAAAGAAAATGGATCTTCCAACTTGGAATAAACCACAAATGGCTTGTCTTGCTTCAAGAATTCCTTATGGAGAAAAAATTACAATAGAAAAATTAAAAAGAATTGAAAAGGCAGAAAAGTTTTTATCAACATTAAAATTCAAAATAATAAGAGTTAGAGATTACGGTCAACTTGCAAGAATAGAAGTTGAACAAGATGAGTTAAAAAAAATAATTGAATTCAAAGAAAAGATTATAAAAAAATTGAAAAGAATTGGTTATAAGTATATAACTGTTGATCTTGAAGGATATAGGACAGGAAGTATGAATGAGATTCTAAGAAAATAATTTTAAATTTCACTTGACAAAAATTTTTTTAAAGGTAAAATTATTTTAAAATTGTAATTATTACAATTTTGAAAAAATATGAATAATGAAAAAATTATAAATTTTTTAAAAACGAAAGGTGTAAAACCGTCTGTTCAGAGAGTAGAAATACTTAATTATTTAATAGAAAACAAAAGTCATCCTTCGGTTGATGAAATTTACTCTTTTTTGATCACAAAAATTCCAACTTTATCAAAAGCAACAATATATAATACTTTAAAACTTTTATGTAAAAAAAAGGTAATTACTGAAATTTTAATAGAAGAAAATGAGGTAAGATATGATTTTATTGAAAAAAGACATATGCACTTTAAATGTAAAAAATGTGGAAGTATTTATGATGTTTATAAAAAATGTCCTATCTTAAAAAATAAAAAAATATGTGGACATAAGGTAGAAGAATATCACATATATTTATTAGGGTTATGTAAAAAATGTATTGGGAAAAAAAATGTTTAAAGATTTAATTTTTGAATTCTGGCGACTTTTAAATGAGATGAGTCCTTATTTAATTTTTGGATTTTTAATATCTGGAATTTTAAAAGTTATTATTCCGAAAGAAAAAATTTATTATCATTTATCTTCCCCATCTTTTTCTTCCATATTAAAATCATCAATTTTAGGAATTCCTTTACCTTTATGTTCCTGTGGGGTAATACCAGTAGCAAGCCATCTTGAGAAAGAAGGTGCAAGTAAAGGAGCAACAGTTTCTTTTTTGATATCTACTCCAACAACAGGAATAGATTCAATTTTTGCAACATATTCACTTTTAGGACCGATTTTTGCTATAATAAGACCTATTTCTGCATTTTTTTCTGGTATTTTTTCTGGCACAATAGTAAATATTTTTGAAAAAGAAAAAAAAATATATCGTAAAGAAATTGTCTGTACAGATTGTAATAATGAAATTAAAAAAAATGATATTTTTGAAAAGATTAAAATAGCAATCAATTATGGATTTTATGAACTTGTACAAGATACTGGAAAATGGATTTTGATAGGTATTTTGATAGGAAGTTTAATTTCAATCTTTATTCCAGAAAGTATAATATCAAAATATCTTAGTAATAAACTCATTTCTTATTTAATTATGCTTATTATTGGTATTCCTATGTATGTTTGTGCAACTGGGTCAATCCCAATTGCTTCTTCACTAATTTCAAAAGGTATGTCTCCTGGGGCTGGATTTGTATTTTTATTTACAGGTCCTGCAACAAATTCTGCCACTTTAACATTTATTTTTGGAAAGCTTGGGAGAAAAAACTTTATGATATATATCTTCTCAATCATTTTTTGGTCAATTATATTCGGATTATTCATTGATAAGTTATCAGTTTTTTATAATTTTAAGTTAACTTTACATTATCATCAAAAAAGAATATTTCCACATTGGTTTAAGAATTTAACTTCTTTTTTATTATTATTTTTGATTTTAAAAACATTTAAATTTAGGAAAATTGAAGAGGATAAAAATGTTTTTGAAATATCTGATATGAAATGTGAAAGTTGTGCAAGAACTATTGAAGATACTTTTAAAAAAGAAAATATTGAGGTTTCAATTAGTTTTAGAAAGAAAAAAATATATGTTCCTAAAAATATAAGTTTTGAAAAAGTAAAAGAGTTAGTAGAAAAAGCAGGTTATCATTTAAAAGGAGGTAAGAATGGATAAATATGTTTGCAAAGTGTGTGGTTATGTTTATGATCCTGAAAAAGGAGATCCTGAAAATGGGGTAAATCCAGGAACTCCTTTTGAAAAACTACCTGATGATTGGATTTGTCCTGTTTGTGGAGCAGGTAAAGATATGTTTGAAAAGGAGGTATAAATGATTATAAAAGAGATTAAAGAGGATATATATGCGATAATAACAAATGATTGGGATAGACGACTTTTTGATGAATTGATTCCATTACCTGAAGGAACAAGTTATAATTCTTACTTTTTGAAAGATGAAAAAAATGTTCTTATTGATTCTTCAGACCCAAGAACGAAAGACAAATTGTTTAAAGCAATAGAAGAACTTAAAATAGAAAAAATTGATTATATAATTTCAAATCACTCTGAACAGGATCATTCTGGAACGATTTCTGATTTACTTGAAAAATTTGAAAAAGCAAAAGTTATCACAAGTGAGAAGGGGAAAGAATATTTAAAAAGTTTATTGCTTATTCCAGAAGATAGAATAATTAGTATTAAGGATGGAGAAAAAATTAATATTGGACAAAAAACACTTGAGTTTATATATGCTCCATTTGTCCACTGGCCAGAAACAATACTAACATATGAAGTTAAAAATAAAGTTTTATTTCCTTGTGATTTATTTGGTTCTCATCTTGCAACAAGTAAAGCATGGGCGAGTGAAAATGATTTTTTGTTAGGAGCAAAAAGGTATTACGCTGAGATTATGATGCCTTTTAGAAAACAGATAGAAAAACATCTTGAAAAATTAAAAAATTATGAGATTAAAATTATAGCACCAAGCCATGGACCAGTTTATGATAAACCAGAAGTTATAATTGATGCTTATAATGAGTGGATATCAGATAAAGTTAAAAATTGTGTAGTAATTGTTTATGTTTCAATGCATGGCAGTGTGAAAAAAGCAATAGATTATTTTGTTAAAGTATTAATTGAAAAAGGAATTGAAGTTAAACCATTTAATTTAACAGAAACAGATATTGGAGAACTTGCTATTTCGCTTGTTGATTCAGCTACTGTTGTAATTGGGACTCCTACAGTTATAGGAGGTCCACATCCTTATGTTGTATACGCAACTTATCTTTTTAAAATTTTAAAACCAAAGACAAAATTTGTTTCAATAATTGGCTCTTTTTTATGGGGAACAAATATGTTAAAATATTTTGAAGAGATTTTTAAAGGAGTAAATTTGGAAATAATAGAACCGATTATTTTTAAAGGTCATCCTACAGAGGGAGTTTTTAAAAAAATTGAAATTCTTGCTGAAAAAATTAATCAAAAACATAAAGAATTAATTTAAAAAGGAGGTTTTATGGGTAATTTTTTTAATATAAGCGAAATTTATCAGTTTGCAATAAAGATTGAAGAAAATGGCGAAAAGTTCTATAGAAAGATTGCTGAAAAAGTAGGAGATGTTGAGGTAAAAAAAATATTTATTTTTCTTGCTGATGAAGAAGTAAGACATAAAAAAATTTTTGAGAATAATTTGGCAAAAATTGAAAATTATGAACCACCCGAGTCTTATCCAGGTGAGTATTTTGCTTATTTGAAAGCATATGCAGAAGGATTGATTTTTCCCAAAAATATAGAAAAGGAGTTGGAAAAAGAAGATATTATAGAAGCAATTGATTTCGGTATAAGAAGAGAACTTGATTCAATTATGTATTATCTTGAAATGAAAGATTTTATCCCAGAAACGCAAGTATTAGAACTTGATAAAATTATAAAAGAAGAAAGAAGTCATTTTGTTAGATTGTCGAATTTAAAAAAACAAATTTTAGAAAGGAGGTAAAAGATGGATAAAGTATTATGTAAAGAGTTAAACTTGCAAATTAATAGAGAATTGTTTTCTGCCTATCTTTATCTTTCAATGGCATCTTATTTTGATAGCATAGGACTTGAGGGTTTTGCAAAATGGATGAAGATTCAAGCGAAAGAGGAGTTTGGGCATGCTATGCGGATTTACGATTATCTAAATGATGTAGGAGAAAAAGTAATTCTTGAGAAAATAGAAAAACCAGAAGAAGATTTTAAATCAGTAATAGATGTATTTGAGAAGACCCTAGAACATGAAAAAAAGATAACAAAAAATATAGAAGATCTTTACTCACTTGCTAAAGAAAAAAATGATTATCAGACAGAGGTTTTTTTACATTGGTTTATAAATGAACAAATAGAAGAAGAAAAACAAGCAAATCTGATTCTTGAAAAATTGAAAAAAATTGAGGGAAAGGAACATTTAATTTTAATGTTTGATAAAGAAATGGGTAAAAGGGAGGAGAAATGAAAGAGACAATGGAAAGATTTAAAAAGGCGATTTCAGAAGTTTCAATGAAAAAAACAGAAGAGATGAAAAAATTTAGTGAATTTGTGAATGTAGTTTTAAAGGATGGAATACTTGATTTAAAAACAAAAGAACTGATAGCTGTTGGAATTGCTATTGCTTTAAGATGTTCTTATTGTATAGGTATTCATGTTGAAAAAGCATTCAAAGCAGGAGCAACAGAAGAAGAGATTCTTGAAGCAGGTATGGTTTCAGTTTTAATGGGTGGTGGTCCAGCATATACATATTTAACAGATTTGATTGAAGCAATAAAAATGGTAAAAGAAAAAATTTAAAAAGGAGGTAGTTATGGAAAGAAAAGGAATTAAGATGGTTAAGGGCAAAGTAGAAGAGATAGTTGAAAAATTAAATAAAGCTTTGGCTGATGAGTGGCTTGCCTATTATCAATATTGGATAGGAGCCAAAGTTGTTAAGGGGAAATTCAGAAATGAAGTTGCTTCTGAATTAAAAGAACATGCTGATGAAGAATTGAAACATGCTGAAATGCTTACAGATAGAATAATACAATTAGGGGGGACTCCTGTTTTAAAACCAGAAGATTGGTATAAACTTACAAATTGTGGTTATGAAGCACCAATTGATGCAAATGTTATTTCTGTACTAAAACAAAATATTAAAGGAGAACAATGTGCTATAGATGTATATCAAAATCTTGCTGAATATTTAAAAGATAAAGATCCTATATCTTATTACATGATTATAGAGATTTTAGGAGACGAAATTGAACATGAAGATGATTTAATTAATATTCTTGAAGATATAAGTTGAAAAGGAGGTAAATATGAAAAAGATGAGTGAAAAAGTTTTAGGAGAAGCTTTTTCTGGTGAAAGTATGGCTCATATGAAATATCTTGCTTTTTCAGATATTGCTGAAAAAGAAGGTTTCAAGAATATTTCTCGTTTATTTAAAGCGATCTCTTATGCAGAACAAGTTCATGCAATAAATCATGCAAAAGTTCTTGGTTATATAGGAGATACAGAACAAAATTTAAAATCTGGGATAGAAGGTGAACTATACGAAGTTGAAGAAATGTATCCTTCTTTTGATGCAGTCGTAAATTTACAAGGTGAAGAAAAAGCACATAGATCAATTTATTATGCACTTGAAGCAGAGAAAATACACAGTCAACTTTATAAAAAGGCACTTGAAAAAGTAAAAGAGAAGAAAGATCTTGATATTGATGAAATTTATATATGTCCAGTTTGTGGATATACACATATAGGACCTCCCCCTGATTTTTGTCCAGTATGTAATATATCAAAAGATAAATTTGTAAAATTCTAAAAAGGAGGAAATAAGATGAAAGAATTATATCAAAGTGCTGATTGGAAAAAAGAAAAGCATGTTCCTGTTGTTGAAATTATTGAAAAAGATAAAGAAAAAGGAGTTAAACTTGAAGTTTCAGTTGGTAAAGAAATTCCTCATCCTAATACAACTTCTCATCATATTAGTTGGATAGAAGTTTATTTCTTACCAGAAGGAAGTAAATTCCCTTATCAGATTGGAAGATTTGATTTCGTTTCTCACGGTTCTTCAATTGATGGGCCTGATACAAGTTCAATTTATACAGAACCTGTTGTTACTTTAAGATTTAAAACTCAAAAAGATGGTAAGATTTTTGCTGCCTCATACTGTAATATACATGGATTATGGGAAAATGAAATTGAATTAAAATTTTAAAAAGGAGATAAAAATGTGTAAAAGTTGTGGTTGCGGAATAAAAAAAGAAAAAAAGAAGTATGTATGTAAAAAATGTGGTAAGGAATCTGAAAAACAAGAAATTTGTTGTAATGAAAAAATGGAAGAAAAAAAAGAATAATGAAAATAGTAGGGATTTGTGGCAGTCCAAGAAAAAATGGTAATAGCGAAATTTTACTTGATAAATTTTTAAGTTGTTTTGAAGAAAAAGCAGAAATAGAAAAGATATTTTTAAATTCACTTAAATTTATTCCTTGTCAAGAATGTGAAAATATAAGAAAAGATGGGAGATGTAAAATTAATGACGATATGCAATATATATATGACGAGGTGGAAAGTGCTGATATTGTAGCGATTGCAAGTCCTATATTTTTTGGCTCTGTTTCTGCTCAAATAAAAATGATGATAGATAGATTTCAATGTCAGTGGCTCGGAGTAAAAATTTTTAAAACATTTAAACCAAAAGAAAAGAAAGGAGTTTTTATATGTGTTGAAGCAAGTGAAAGACTGGATTTTATTGAAAATGCAAAAAGTATAATAAAAAATTTTTTTGCAACAATTGGTGCTACTTATTTTGGTGAAATCATTTGTAAAGGAGTTGATGAAAAAGGTAAAGTTAAAGAAAAGAAAGAGTGTTTTGAGAAAATTGAAGAAATATTTAAAAGAATTAAGGAGGTTTTATGAAAAAAATAAGATTTAAAGACAAAGAATTAACTTTGGTTGGAATCACTTTAAGTAAAATAGCACCAAATTTTAGAGTAATTTCACAAAATATGGAATTAGTAAAACTTTCTGATTTTAAAGATAAAATTAAGGTGATTACTTCTTTTCCTTCATTAGATACTCCAGTTTGTGATCTTCAGGTTAATGAATTTAATAAGTTAGCGACTTCTCTTTCTGAAAAAGTTATTGTTATTGGAATAAGTTGTGATTTACCCTTTGCTCAAAAAAGATTCTGTCTACAAAATGAGATAAAAAATGTTTATATTTTTTCTGATTATATGTTCCATTCTTTTGGTATAAATTTTTGTTTATTTATTAAAGAATTGGGTTTGTTAGCAAGAACAATTTTTATACTTGATGAGGAAAATAATGTCAGATATTTTGAAATAGTACCTGAATTATCTTTGCAACCAAATTATGTTAAGGCCTTAGAAGCTTTAAACAAAATAGAAAAAGGTATAGAAAAAGAATGGGAAGAAATTAGATGTTGTAAATGGGTTAATGAAAATGGAAAATTTAAATTAAGATTTAATATTCAAACAGATGAAGAATTGAGAGTGCTTTTAAAAATTCTAACTTTAATTAAAGAAGAAAGAAATATAAATTTTAAGTTTCAATTTTCTGAAAGTGTTCTTGAAGTTTTTTTATCTTCAGAAGAATTTAATGTAGAAGTTGGAAGTGTTTTTGAAAGGATTATATATTAAAATAAGGAGTTTAAATGGATGTAAAAATTATGGTTTTGTATTACAGTATGTATGGGAATACTTTTATGATGGCAAAAGAAGTTTGTAAAGGAATTGAAGAACAAGGAGGTATTCCAATTTTAAGAACTGTACCAGAACTTTTGCCTAAAGAAGTAATAGAAAAAAATGATAAGATAAAAAAAGCTAAAGAAATGCAAAAAGAAGTAAAAATTATCAAAATTGAAGAAATGTACAATATAGATGGCATTATAGTTGGTTCACCAACTCGATTTGGTAATATGTGTGCTCAAATGAGAAATTTTTTAGACCAAACTGGTATTTTATGGGCGGAGGGTGTTTTAGTTAATAAACCTGTTGGTTTTTTTACTTGTACATCAACAATGCATGGAGGACAGGAAACGACTTTAATATCCATGATGCTTACATTTTTACATCACGGGGCAATCATAGTAGGCATACCATATACAAACAAAGAATTGATAATTACTGAAAGAGGTGGCTCCCCTTATGGTGCTTCAGCAGTTGTTGGGCAAAATTCGGATATTTTTCCATCAGAGATAGAGTTAAAAATAGCAAGAGAACTTGGAAAAAGAGTAACGGTTATAGGTAAAAAATTAAAAGGGGGTTAAATGGAAAAAAAAGTTATTATATATTCAACCAAAACCTGTCCATATTGTAAACTTGCAAAAGAATTTTTAAAAAACAATAATATTGATTTTATTGACTACGATGTAGGAGAAAATAGAGAAAAACTTGAAGAGATGATAAAAAAGAGTGGACAATTAGGAGTACCAGTTATTGATATAAATGGAGAGATTATAGTTGGTTTTGACAAAGAAAGATTAAAGCAAGTACTTGGAAAGAAATGAAAGTTTATGAACTTATAATTATTGGAGCAGGACCTGCTGGTTTAACTGCCGGAATATATGCTGCAAGAAAAAATATGGATTTTATTATAATAACAAAAGATATTGGTGGAATGACAAATTACAGTTGGGATATTGAAAATTATCTTGGTTATCAATTTATTACAGGTCCAGAACTTGTTGAAAAATTTAAAGAACATATTAAAGAATTTAATGTTGATATAAAAGAAGGACAAGAGGTTATAAGAGTTTTAAAAGAGGAAGAAAATTTTAAAATATTAACCAATTCAGAAAACTACCTATCAAAAACTGTTATTATTGCGACAGGTAGAAGACCAAAAGAACTTAATGTTAAAGGTGAAAATCAATTTCGGAATAAAGGAATAACTTACTGTGCAACATGTGATGCTCCTTTATTCAGGAATAAAGTCGTTGCAGTAGTTGGTGGCGGAAATTCTGGATTGGATGCTGTGCTACAACTTTCTCGTATTGCGAAAAAAATATATTTGATAGAAATAAATAAAAATTTAACAGGTGATCAAGTTGTTGTTAATAAAGTTAAAAATATAGATAAAGTTGAAATTTTTACTGATGCAAAATTACTTCAAATATATGGTGATAAATTTGTTGAAGGAATAAGGATAGGTAAGAATAATGAAATTTTAGAATTTAAAGTAGATGGTATTTTTGTTGAAATAGGTTCTGTTCCCAACTCTGAAATTATAGATTTTATTGATAAAAATGAAAAAGGAGAGATAATAGTTGATTGTAAAAATAAAACATCTCAACGAGGGATTTTTTCAGCCGGTGATGTGACAAATGTTTTTGCCAAGCAAATAATAGTTGCATGTGGCGAAGGTGCAAAGGCAGCTATTTCTTCCTTTGAGTATTTGAAATACCTATAAGAAAGGAAAATGAAGAAGATTTTATTTTTGTGTAAAGAAAATTCAGCAAGAAGTCAAATGGCTGAAGCAATTGTAAATCATTTTTATAAAGATAAATTTATTGCATATTCTGCAGGTTCAAAACCGAAGTATGTTCATCCACTTGCAATTACAGTTATGAAAGAGATAGGAATAGATATATCTAACCAAAGAAGCAAATCAGTTGTTGAATTTCTTGACGAAAAGTTTGACTATGTTATTACAGTTTGTGCTGGTGATAAAGATGGTGCTTGTCCTGTTTTTTATGGTGATGTTGGTGAAAGAATATATTGGGAAATTCCTGATCCTGCGTTATTAAACGATATTGAAAGTTTTAGAGAAGTAAGGGATTTATTAATTGAAAAAATAAAGGAATTTATTGAATCTATTTTGAATAATAATTGAAAAATGCTTTCAAAATTTTATAACTTAAATCCTTTACTTCAGTCATTAATTGGTGGAATTTTTACTTGGTTTGTTACTTTAATTGGTTCGGCAACTATTTTCCTTAATAAAAAACCAAATAGAAAAATTTTTGATATTGCACTTGGGTTTGCTGGTGGAGTTATGATTGCTGCAAGTTTTTTTTCTCTTATACTTCCTTCAATAGAATATTCAAAGAAACTATCTATTCCTTTGTGGTTTTCTATTTCTTCAGGTATTTTAGCAGGCACTTTGTTTTTACTATTCCTTGATAAATTTATCCCCCATCTTCATATAAATTCAAAAATTGAAGAGAAAGAAGGAGTTAAAACTGAACTTCCTGTTTATTTATTACTTGTTTTTGCAATAACCTTGCATAATATTCCAGAAGGTATTGCAGTGGGAGTTTCGTTTGGTTCCTTAAAATATAATATGAATTTTGAAAATTTTTTAAGTTCCTTGTCATTGACAATAGGCATAGGTGTTCAAAATTTTCCTGAAGGATTTGCTGTTAGTTTTCCTTTATCTACATCAGGAATTAGCAAATTTAGAAGTTTTTTTTTAGGACAATTATCAGGACTTATTGAACCATTATTTGCTATCTTAGGTGCAATTTTTGTCACTTATTTTACAAAAATTTTACCTTATGCTTTATCTTTTGCTGCAGGTGCTATGATTTATGTAGTAATTGAAGAGGTTATTCCTGAGACACAGAAAGCAGGAAATACAGATTTAGCAACATTTTCTTTTATGCTCGGTTTCATTATTATGACAATTCTTGATATCTCAATTTAATTCCGGATTTATATCCAATTTAATTAATAAATAGAAGGAACTTTATAACCAGATGCTTTTAATAGGTCAAATAGTAATTTTCTTTTTTCGTCATATTCAGGAAGAAAAATTTCTTTACAATTAATTATAATTTGTTCTTCATTTATAATTTTCATAGAAAAGGCAAGACAAGTATTTTCTCCACATTTTTTACAATTTTTTTGAGGTAATAATTTATAGATATGTAGTACTTCAAGTTTGTCTCTTCTTTTATAATCAGGTGTTATTTTTTCCTTGTTTTCTTTGCAATATTCAATTTTTTCTTTTATCCATTTTATTATTTCATTAGCATCTTTTTCATCTTTTATTTTCCCAGCAGAAATTTTATTTGCATAGATTGTAATAATTCTTTCTTCAATAGTAATTGTTAGGGATTTGCCAGTATGATTGTATATTGCTTTGGGTAAAATCGCATTTAAATATGGTAAAAATTCAGATATATCTTCATCAATTAAAGCAATAAATCTTATTTTATCAGGATCAGCAAGACAGGGTAAAATCCTTTCAATTGTTATATTCATTTTTTGAATTTAATTTCTTTATTATCCCAGGCATAACTTGTTTTACAGTGTGATTTTTCTCTCTTTTTTAATATTTCATAAATTTTTTTTACAAATTTCAAAGCACTTTCTTTATCTTCATCCATCACTATTTTTTTTATTTCAATTATATCTTTTTCTACTAATTCTATTACCTCTTTTATTTCCATTTTAATTTCTGTTTTGTATCTTTGCTAAAATACTATTTTGAGTCAATCACAAATAATACTTTATTATTTTTACTTCTTTCTGTCAAATTGATAGAGTAGTGAGATTTTAGTTGACAAGAATGATTAGAATAGGTAAAATTTAAATAATTTTAAAAAGGGGCCGTAGTTCAGTGGTCAAGAATGCCAGACTGTCGATCTGGAGGTCGCGGGTTCAAATCCCGTCGGCCCCGTTTAATTATTTTTAATGAAAAATGGACTATAAAAAATATTGGCATACGACTTCACATATAATGGCTCAAGCAGTAAAAAGATTATTTCCTGAAGTTAAACTTGGAACAGGACCTGCTATTGAAAAAGGTTTTTATTATGATTTTTATAAAAAAGAACCATTTATTCCCGATGATCTTATAAAAATTGAAAAAGAAATGGAAAAAATTATCAAAGCAAATTATAAAATTGAAAGGATTGAAAAAAATAAATACGAGGCGAAAGAAATCTTAAAAAATGAACCTTTTAAATTGGAAATTCTTGATGAAATTAAAAATGATAGAGTTTCTTTTTATCAACAGGGAGAGTTTATAGATTTATGTGAAGGTCCTCATTTAGATGCAACTGGTGAAGTTAAATTTTTTAAACTCTTAACAATTTCATCATCTTATTGGAAAGGTGATGAAAAAAGGGAGAGTATGCAAAGAATTTATGGCATTTCTTTTGAAACGAAAGAGGAATTAGATAATTATTTAAAATATATACAAGAAGCAAAAGAGAGAGATCACAGAATTCTCGGGAAAAAACTTGATTTATTTAGTATAAATTCAGATTATGGCCCTGGTCTTATTTTCTGGCATCCTAAGGGAGCAATTATAAGAAAAATTATTGAAGATTTCTGGAAAGATGTTCATCTTAAAAATGGTTACGAAATTGTATATACTCCACATATTGCAAATATTTCTTTATGGGAAAAATCAGGACATACTTCTTTTTATAGTGAATATCTTTTCCCAAAAATGGAAATAGAAGAGGGAAAAGTATATTTATTAAAACCAATGAACTGCCCATTTCATATTCAAATTTATAATAATAGATTAAGAAGTTATAGAGAATTACCTTTAAGATATGCTGAACTTGGGACTGTTTATAGATATGAAAAGATAGGAGTTTTACATGGACTTTTAAGAGTTAGGGGTTTTACTCAAGATGATGCACACATTTTTTGTACGCCTGAACAACTTGAACAAGAAATCTGTAGAATTATAGATTTGGTTTACTTCTTCTTAAAAAGTTTTGGTTTTGAAAATTATAGAGTTTTTCTATCTACAAGACCCGAAAAATTTGTTGGATCTATTGAAAACTGGGAAAAAGCAACAAAATCCCTTGAATACGCCTTGAAATCAAAAAATATAAATTATGAAATAGACCCAGGGGAAGGAGTCTTTTATGGACCAAAAATTGATATAAAAATTAAAGATTGTATTGATAGAGAATGGCAATGTTCAACTATTCAAATTGATTTTAATATCCCTGAAAAATTTGATTTAAAATATATTGATGATAAGGGGAATTTTAAAACTCCCATAATGATTCATAGAGCAATTCTTGGTTCGCTTGAAAGATTTTTTGGGATTTTGATTGAACATTATAAAGGAAATTTTCCTTTATGGCTTGCTCCAGAACAGATTAGAATTTTACCAATAGCAGATAGGCATAATGATTTTTCAATTAATTTAAAGGAAGATTTGAAACAGGAATTTAGAGTTGGCATTGATTTAAGAAATGAAAAGATAAATAAAAAGATTAAAGATGCCGAAGATGAAAAAATCCCTTATATGATAATTATAGGAGATAGAGAAGTTGGAGAAAATAAGTTGTCTTTGAGAAAACATGGGAAAGGTATGATTGGTATTTTTAGTTTTGAAGAAATTGTAAAATTGTTGAAAAATGAGGTTTTGAATAAAAAATAATTAATCATCACATAAATACATTATTTTGAATTTTAATAGTTGAGATTAAATAGTTGAGTATATTATCTACTTGGATTTCAACCACTTCTTTTTCTTTTCTTCGCTTAATTTCTATTATATTGTTCTTTATTTTTTTTCCAATTATTATCTGAATAGGGAATCCACATAAATCAGCATCTTTAAATTTTACTCCAGCACTTTCGTCTCTATCATCAAGAATAACATCAAAATTATTTACCAAAAGTTCATTATAAATTTTTTCAGTTATATTTACTATTTCATTATCACTCATATTTGTAGGGATTATATCAACTATAAATGGAGCAACAGAAATTGGCCAAATTATCCCATCTTTATCATAATTTCCTTCTATTATTGCAGCCACTATTCTACTTACACCAATTCCATAACAACCCATATAAATTGGTTTCTCTTTATTATCTTTATCTACAAAATAGGCTTTCATAGATTTGCTATATTCAAGTCCAAGTTTAAAAATATGACCTACTTCAAGTTCATTGCATTCTCCTTCAGCAACAAATTCTTCAGAAAATTTTCCACCTATTACACCACTTTCTGCTTCTCTAATCGTAAATTTAAGCCCACATCTTTTAAATATCTTTTTATATGTTTCCTTCATTAAATTATATGATTTATCAAGACCTTTTTCATCTAAATCAAAACTATAAGCATCCTTCATTAAGAATTCTCTTGCTCTTATAATTGCAAATCTTGGCCTTATTTCATCTCTAAACTTTGTTTGTATTTGATATAAAATTATAGGTAGTTGTTTCCATGATTTAATATATCTTCTTACTATGTCTGTAATTACTTCTTCATGGGTTGGACCAAAAATCATTTCTCTTTCATGTCTATCTATAAATCTAATCATATCTTTACCCATTTTATCAAGACGATTACTTTCTTTCCATAAAGATGCAGGTTGTAAAGCAGGCATTAACAATTCTATTGCTCCTGATTTATTCATTTCTTCCCTTACTATATTTTCAACTTTTTTCAGAACTTTCAATCCAAGTGGCAGATAGGTATAAACACCAGCAGAAAGTTTGTCTATTAAACCTGCTCTTATCAATAATTTATGACTTATTGTTTCTGCTTCTTTTGGCGCTTCTTTTTGAGTTGGAATAAAATATTTACTCCATTTCATATAATCCTCCTTAAATTTAAAAATTAATTTTACATTATTTTTCTAAAATTTAAAAATGGAAAAATTATTTTTTCTTATATATTTTTCCTGGCAATTCCTCAATTAATCCTTTTATTTGAAGTTCAGTTAATAAATGAAGTAAAGTTTTTGGTTCAATTTTTGTTTTACTTAATATTTCATCCAAATGTAATGGTTGTTCTAAAACTTTTATAATCAATTTTTCTTCTTCTGTTTCAGGTTCTTTCAGTTTTTCTATTCTTTTTTGTCCTTTCATTTGTATATTTAATGCTTCAAGTATATCATTTGTATTTTCTATCAATATTGCTCCTTCTTTTAAAAGTTTATTTGTCCCTTTAGAATATAATGTATCAACTCTTCCAGGTAAAGCAAAAACATCTCTTCCTTGTTCAAGTGCAAAATTCGCAGTTATTAAAGCACCACTTTTAGGTCCTGCTTCTATTATAACAACTGCTTTTGATAAGCCAGAAATAATTCTGTTTCTTTTTGGGAAATTATATCTTTCAGGTAAAGTAAAAGATGGGTATTCTGTTATTATTGCCCCATTTTTTATAATATCTTTTTCAAGTTTCTTATTTTCAGGAGGATAAAAATTTTTAAATCCAGAGCCCATTACTCCAATTGTCTTTCCATTGGCTTTTAACGCTCCTGTATGAGCAGAAGTATCTACACCTCTTGCAAGACCACTTACAATCGTAAATCCAAATTCTGCAAGTTCAAATGCAAATTTTTCAGCCATTTTAATTCCATAAACAGAAGGAGTTCTTGTCCCGACTATTGCAATAGAGATATTATTGAAATTTATATTACCTTTATAATATAACAAAATTGGTGGATCATAAATTTCTTTTAAAAGAGAAGGATACCCTGAGTCCTGAATTGTCAAAATTTTTATTTCCTCATTTTCAATATATTTGATTTCTTCCTTTAATGGTAATTCTTCCCATCTTTTGATTTTTTCAGCAATATTTTTAGATAACCCAAGTTCAATTAATTGCTTTGTATCAAGTTTAAAAATCTCTTCAAGATTTTCAAATTTATCAAGTAAATTTTTTAGTTTTTGATATGAAATATTTATAAAGTTTAAAGCAATCCAATAAATTTTTTCATCCATTTTTAAAAAGTGGTTGGGTCAAACAATTTTTGATATTCACTCAATGCAAATCTATCAGTCATACCAGCAATATAATCACATATAACAATCTCCCTTTTCTCTTTTTCCATTTTTTTTTGAATATGATATGGTAATTGTCTTGGCTCGTTATAATAAGCATAAAACAATTCTTTTATTATTCTTCCTCCTTTTTCTGTCATTCTTATAACTTTCGGATGATTATACATTTTTTCCTCAAGAAATTTTCGTAACTGATAATGTTGGATTTTTATTTCTTCAGAGTTTTCAACTATTATATCTGAGTTTCTGACTTCATCCACAGATTGTGGTTTTATTTTTAATAGATTCTTTTTTGTCTGCTCAATTAGATCTGTTACAAGATAATTTATTAAATTTCTTATCATCAGATGTCTTTTATGTCTTTCATCATTTAAGAATTGTTTTTTTATAGTTTTTTCTATTTCTTGCCATATTTTTACTTCTTGAACACTTTCTAAACTTATAATTCCTGATTTAATACCATCGTCAAGATCGTGACAGGTATATGCTATCTCATCTGCTACATTGACAATTTGAGCTTCTATTGTTGGAGATTTATATTTTATAAATTCTTCATATTCGTTTTCAATCAATGGAACATCAAAACTTGTTGAGTGTCTTATTATTCCTTCTCTTACTTCATATGTTAAATTTAATCCTGGAAAATCTGGATATCTTTCCTCAAGAAAATCAACAATTCTTAAGCCTTGTCTATTATGTTCAAAACCTGGTAAATTAAATGACTTCATAATTTCATTTAAAATTGTCTCGCCTTTATGTCCAAAAGGTGTATGTCCAAGGTCATGTGCAAGAGCAATTGCTTCAACAAGGTCTTCATTTACTTTTAATTCTCTTGCAATTGTTCTTGCAATTTGTTGAACTTCAAGCGTATGAGTTAATCTATTTCTATAATAGTCACCTTCGTGATAAATAAAAACCTGTGTTTTATATTCAAGTCTTCTAAAAGCAGTAGAATGAATTATTCTATCTCTGTCTCTTTGAAAAGGTGTTCTAAAAGGATGCTCTTCTTCTTTATATTTTCTTCCAAGTGTTTTAAAACTGAAAACAGCATATCTTTCAAAAATCAAATTTTCTCTATCTTCCAGAAATTGTTTTTTCATCCTGAGCCGGTAAATATTTTAATGGATCGACATTTACACTGTCAATAATAATTTCAAAATGTAAATACCTTTTTTTTTGAGTGCCAGATTTTACTTTGCCTATAATTTCACCTTTTTTTACTTTATCGCCATTTTTAACTTTTATTTCAAGATCGTGTGCATAAACAGTATAAATAGAAGAAGAATGTTTAAGAATAATTGTCTCATCGTATTTTTTAGTATTTCCAGCAAAAACGACCTCTCCATCTGCAGTAGCTATAACTTCTATTCCAGGCTCAACCATTAGATCAATTCCTTTATTTCCAAGTTCGCCAAATTTACATATTATTTTCCCTCTTGTAATAGGCCAAATAAACATGCTTTCTTTAACAATTTTTGTTTCAATATCAGGTGTTTTTGTGTCTAAAGTTTGAAGAGGTTGTGGTTTTATATCTGTTGGTGGTAAAAGTGCATAAGAGGGTTGTTGTTTATTTGTTTCAGGAATTAATAATTTTTGTCCAACACTTATATTTTCGTCTTTCAAATTGTTTGCTTTCATAATTTTTTCAACCCCTTGTTTAATTTTTTCTACTGTTTCACCTTCATAATAATATTTAGATATTCTGAATAAGGTTTCTCCTTTTCTTACTTCATGATATGTAAAATTTTTCTTTTCCGACTTTGTTGCTATAGTCACAGCACATCCAGAAATTAGAAATATAAATAATCCTAATTCAATTTTCTTCAGAATTTTCATTTTTTTTGAAAATTAACCATAAATTTTTATTTTTTTCTTTTTTAAATCGAAGCAAAACATAATCACCATTAATTTTTTTTCCATCAAATTTTATATGAATTTTATTTTTAGAGTGTTTTATAATTTCATATTCTCCTTTATCCCATATTTTAACTTTTCCTGCTCCATAATAACCTTCAGGTATTTCACCTTCAAAATTCGCATATTCAAGAGGATGATCTTCAACTTCAACTGCAAGATTTTTATCTCCTTTTTTTACTGGGATTTCTTTTGGGATTGCCCACGATTTTAAAACACCATTCATTTCAAGTCGTAAATCAAAATGATGATGGGTTGCAAAATGTTCCTGAATAACAAAAATCATTTTTCCTTCCCTTTAGTTAAACATAATTTATATAAAGGACAATTATTACAATCAGGATTTTTAGATTTACAAATATTCCTTCCAAATAGAATTAACCTAAAAGGAAAATCAATCCATTCTGCTTTAGGTAAAATTTTCATCAAATCTTTTTCTATCTTTTCAGGATCTGTATTTTTTGTTAATCCAAGACGATATGAAACTCTTTTGACATGTGTATCAACTACAATCCCTTCTGCTTTTTTAAATGCTTGAGATAAAACAACATTTGCTGTTTTCCTTGCAACTCCTGGTAGTTTAGTTAAATCTTCAAGTTTATCAGGAACTTTGCCATTAAACTCTTTTATAATAGATTGAGACACTTTTTTTATATATTTTGCTTTATTTTTATAGAAATTAACCGACTTTATTAATTTTGTAAGTTCATTTATATCAGCAGACGCAAAATCCCAAGGAGTTTTAAATTTTTTAAAAAGTTCAGCAGTTACTTTATTAACCTGTTCATCTGTTGTTTGTGCAGAAAGAATTGTGGCTATTAAAAGTTGAAAAGGATTTTCAAATTTTAAAGCTGTTTTTGAGAAAGGATATAATTTTTTAAGTATTAAACTAATTTCTCTTACTTTTTCCATTATAATAAATTTTAATCAAATTAATCTTTTTCGTCAAACTGCTTTTATTTCAGAGATTATTAATGAGGAAGATTGTGGTTATTTGATTATATTTTTATTTCGGTTTTGTTAGAAGTATTAATTTTCATAAAGTGGAGATAGCCGGACTTGAACCGGCAACCTTCCGCGTGCAAGGCGGACGCTCTCCCGTTGAGCTATATCCCCACAAAAATAATTTTAACATAAAAATTAATTAATCGTCAATATTTATACTACTTTCTGCAATATATGAACTTCTATAAAATATACCAGAAAAAACTTTTTTAAACCCAATTTTTAAACCATACTCTTTTAATTTTGAAAAAAAATCACTATTATAAAATTTTCTTACTTCATATCCTGTCTTATCCGGTTTTAAATATTGGCCAATCACAAGTATATCACATCCTGTCTTTAAAATATCTTCCATTAAAATAAAAATTTCTTCTTCTTTTTCTCCAAGACCAAGCATAAATCCTGATTTTGTTATAAAACCACTTTTTTTGATTTCTGATAATATCTTTAATGAATTGTTATAATCTGATTTTGGTCTTATAATAGGATATAAAGATTGAACAGTTTCTAAGTTATGAGAAATTATATCTGGTTTTGAATCAAAAATTATTTTTAAAGAGTTTAAATTCCCTTTAAAATCAGGAATGAGGAGTTCAATTTTTGTTTCTGGTGATTTTTCCCTTATTTTTTCAACAACTTTTTTAAATTGACCTGCGCCTCCATCATCTAAATCATCTCTTGTAACTGAAGTTATAACAACATATTTCATTTCAAGCTTTTTAACAATTTCAGCAATTCTTTCTGGTTCTTGTTTATCAATTGGTTCAGGAATTCCTTTACTTACTCCACAAAATTTACAATTTCTTGTGCAGATTTTTCCAAGAATCATAAAGGTTACATACTTTTTTCCAAAACATTCATAAATATTTGGACAGATAGCGCTTTCACATACGGTTTGAATATTATTAATTTTCAAAAGATTTTTAAGATATGTAAAGTTTTCATTAAAAGAAATTCTTTTTTTTATAAATTCAGGGATCTTCTCCATTTCAAATATATTTTTCAACAAAGTTTAAAAATTCTTTCCCTTTTAGATTTTCAGTATCAACTCCACCACAAGATATTAAAACTTTTTCTGAATAGAAATTTTTGATAAGAATTTCAAACTCTTCTTTATTAGAAGCATAAATGATTACATTTTTTCCTTTTTTTAATATTTTATCAATTATAGGAAGCCATAATGAAGAAGCGCAAGGGGGTCTACCAGCTCCCGGAACAATCTGTATACTTTTGACATATGGCAAAGATAAAAGAATATCAAGATGTTTTATTTCATCAGGACCGTCAAGATGCCATACAATATATTCAAGATATTTACTAATTTTTTCAAGTTCAAAAACAACAAATTTCTCAAACAATTTTGGTGAAATCATTGTTGAAAAATCAGATTGACAGGCATATGTTTTTCCAGGTGCCCATAATAGCCAAGAGGCATCACCTTTTATTTTTTTAGAATATATAGAATGGAAAAATTTATGTGCCTCAATCCAAGAATTTACAAATTCATCTATTTTTTCAATTATTATTTCAGGAATTTCTATTATATCTATTAACAGATTTTCTACTCCTCTTAAAAGAGAAAAGCAGGTTAAAGAATCTCCTAAATCTGGCATAGTTATTAAAAACTCTCCATTATATTTTTCAACCTGTTTTTCAATAAGTTTTTTGCTTATATTTACCCAGAAATTGTCTTTTTTAAACTCAATTTTAAATTTTTTCCAGTCGTTTATAATTTTTTCAAACCAGACAGTTTCATCACCAAAAAGTATTTTTCCACCAATATATGCAGTCATTGTCATTGGAGTTCCTCTATTTCCCCAAGAATGAGATAAACAAGGATATGAAACTCCAAGATATTCAAATTTTTTTGAATTTTCAATCTGTGCATTTACAAATTTTTCAAAATCAGGTTCCTCATTTTCTTTTTGCCATAAATCATTTAAGTTTATAAAATTTTTATCTTTAACTTTTAAAATTTGAATTAAAGGACGATCACTTTTCTCTTTCCACCAATCCTCAATTTTTTTAAGTTTTTCTACCATATTTAGCTCATTTTTAATTTTAAAATTATACTGGATTTGCAATCAATAGTTAAATTTAGCTTTTCTTTCTCTAAGTTAATTTCTTTGTCTATTTCTAAATCTATTATTTTTTGAATCTTATCTCTGAATTTTATCTCAAAGTCAACACTTCTATTGAATAAATTGTGTAGAAAAAGGTAAATATTTTTTCCATCTGTTAATGCAGAATAAATTATCAAATTTCTTTTTTCATAGTATTTTTCAAGTCCTTTTTCTGTTGGTATAGTATATTCAACTGGTTCTACTTTAATTTCTACGAATGGATTCACATTTTCACTTTTTAATATTTTTAAAATTAAACTAATATTTCCTTCAAGTTCATTTAAAGGTTCACTCTGTCCAATTAAACCTCTTAAAAAATAGATTTTTCCCTTACCATATTTAATTTTATCAAAAATAGTTAGTGAACCATTAATTTCATAAAAATTTTCACTCTCACTATTTAAAAAATATTCACATAAACTTATTCCTTCTGTTTCTAATTTATCAATTTTTGAAGTAAATTTAACATTAAGAATATTTTTTAATTCGTTAATTTTTTCTCCTTCAGAAGTGAATTCAGGAATAAAAGGACCTGTTACTAAAATTCCGCCATTTTTTACAAATTTTATTAGCATTTTTTCTGTTTTTTTATCAAGAAATGGCCCAGATGTGAAAAATAGAATTTTACAATCTTTCATTTTTTCTGGTAAATCAATTATTTCAATAATTTTTGGACTATAACCAGCAAGTAGTAACAATCTGAAAATTCCTTCATACTCTTTAGTTAACAATCCTGCTTTTAGTCCATTTATAACTGGTTGTCCAACATAAATAGAATTGTCATTACATGGAGAAGGGTCACCAAGATATGTGTGCCAGTGGTAAGGTCTGTAATACACAAGTCCAATTTCATCATAAAGAACCTTTAATTCATTCCATTTCTCAAATTTATTTACTATTCTTAAAAAATCTTTTATCCCATAATAAACACTTCTTGTATGTCCTTTATCACTTACTGGACTTCCACCCCATGTTTCTCTATCATGGAACATAAAATAAAAAATCCCTTTACATCCATTTGAAATAGCAGATAAACTCATAAATTTATGATGTTCATAAGTTAACCAGGATTTCCCTATATCTTCAAACCACCATCCAGCCATAAATTCAGCACTCCAGGTAAATTTTAAAACTGAATCAAGGTACCTTAAAATTCTTGCCATTGAAATATATCCAGAAAAACTCAAAAAAGGACTTCTATAAAAATCATAACCAACAATACCTTTAACTGCATCTTCAAATTTTTTAGGGTTTGTAGGAACTCCCTCTGGTCTATGAGGATTTAAATTTGTGTAAAAAATTACTCCTTTTATTCCATTTTTTTCATAAATTTCTCTTAATCTCTTTAGATATTCGGACATAACCCATTCTTTAAATTCAATCCAGTCAAAATAATAAATTAGATTTTTTTCAACATTAACTAATTTTCTTGGTGGTTCAATATCTTCAAAATTTTTAACGATATAAAAAGGAACCTTAGGTAAATTTGAAACATCCTTATATTTGTTTTTTAAAAATTTATGATAATAACCACCTTTGCCAACCATACATTCATTGTAATCGCTATCAAACATAGAATCCATAACTATATAACTTACTTCATTATCAAGATTTATCATTTCAATTGGTCCATTATTAATTGATAAATATGGTTTTATAATTTTTGAAACAGCAGATAACCATATTTCGCATTCTTCAAGATATTTAGGGTGTAAATATGAAGGTTGAGAACCTTCTTTTTTTGGGATCCAGTAACCTTTTGTATGCCTGTTTTGATAATCAAGGACAAAAATTTCTGGCTTTTCTTTTACTATTCTTTCAGGATAACCACCATATAAAAATTCATTACATATAAATGGTCCTGGTCTTATTGCAAGTTTAAGTTTATATTTTTTTATTATTTCAAGAAATTTAACAAGATTTGTTTTTTCTGATTGTTTACCTTCAAAATCAAAAATTCCTCTTTTAATTTCATGAAGTCCCCATGGGACATATGTAGAAACAAAATTTAATCCACATTCTTTCAGTTTTTCTACAATTTTCTCCCAATATTTTTCTTTTAAACGAAAATATTGAATCTCTCCTCCAAATAATTTTTCCATTCTTATTCCTTTTTTTGGTATATTATAACATTTTTACTTTTGTTGAAAAAAATTGCTGATGTTAAAATTGTTTCTTATGGATAGAAAAGAAAGAGTTATAAGGACATTAAATTTAAAAGAGGTTGATAGAGTTCCTATATATGACCTTTTAAGGAACGATAAGGTGATTAAGTATTTTAGTGGTGAAAAATTACCTGAAAGTAAATTGTGGGAAGAGGAAGAAGAAAAATTAAAGATAATTACAGGTAAAGCAGTAAATAAATTATGTGATATGACAAGAAGTTTTGGTTTTGGTCCTTTAAAAGAATATGAATATACTGATGAATTTGGTTTTGTCTGGCATACAAGTCCTTATGAAAAAACAGTATGGATTGTAAAAAGACCATTTGAAGATGAAAAAGGCGGGATTGAATTTATAAAAAAATTAATAGAAAGATATCATAGGCAAATTAAAGAAATAAAAGAAAATAGAAGGCAATATAGAGAAAAATATCACAATGAATTTTTAAAAATTCAGTCATATATTGGAGATACAATTAATTTATTAGCGGAACAGGGAATAGGGCTTGACTATTTGAGGTATTTTCTTGGATTTGAACTATTTACTTATATTTATGCAGACAATCCTGATATAGTAAGTGAGTTTTTTGAAGTTTATACAAATTTGCAGATAGAAATTGCTCATACAATTGCTGATAAAAATCTTTCTCCATGTGTTTTAACATACGGTGATATTGCATGCAAAAATAAACTTCTACATTCGCCTGAATTTTTAAGAAAAGAATTTTTCCCCAGATTAAAAAGAATTCAGGATGTTTGGCATAATTATGAAATAAAATGTTTGTTTCATTCAGATGGAAATATTATGGAAGTTTTAGATGATTTAATAGAATCAGGGATAGATGGACTTAATCCACTTGAAATAGTTGCAGGGATAGATATAAGAAAGATAAAAGAAAAATATGGAAAAAAAATTTTTTTAGCAGGTGGAATAGATATGAGTCAACTTTTATCTTTAAAAACACCAGAAGAAGTTAAAGAGGTTTGTAAAGAAACAATAAAGATAGCATACCCAGGATATTTTATTGGTTCAACAACTGAGATTGATAATTCAGTAAAACTTGAAAATGTAATTGCTATGTACGAAATTGCAACACAACCTATTGAAAAATTAATTTAAATAATGATTATTTTTTAGGCGGAAGATGAATGCTTTTTTTATTTAAATCATTTATTGCTTCCATTATACTTTCGGCATAAGTTGGATGACAATATAAAATTTTTTCAAGTTCTTTTGTCTTTAGTCCTGATTTTATCGCAAGTGTTGCAAAACTTACAAGTTCAGTCGCTCCTTTCCCTATGATATGCATTCCTATAACTCTTTCAGTATTCTTTTCTTCTATTACTTTTACAAATCCATCTATCTTTTTATCTGAATATGCACGGCCAAGAGCAGAGTAGGGAAATTTACCAACTTTTATTTCAATTCCTTTTTCTTTTGCAGTTTCTTCAGTAAGACCACATACACCAATTTCTGGATCTGTAAATATAACTTCTGGAATTGAATTATAATCAATAACTTCATCTTTTCCACATATATTTTCAGCAGCAATTTCCCCTTCTTTTGTTGCTACATAAGCAAGTTGATATTTTCCATTTACATCACCAATTGCATAAATTCCTTCAATATTTGTTTTTAATCTTTCATCTGTTTTAATTCCTTTTTTATCATAGTCCAGTCCCTCTAATTCTGGAATATTTGGTATTCTTCCAACAGAAACAAAAATTTTTTCTGCTTCTATCATTTCACAACTTTCAAGTTTTGTATTTAAATTTACTTCAATTTCTCTTTTTTCAAATAATTTTTTCAATAATTCAGTTATTTCTCTATCTTTTCCAGGTAGAAGTGTGTCCATCATCTCATAAATTTTTACTTTAACTCCAAACTTGTTTAAAATTGAAGCAAATTCACAACCAATAAAACCTCCTCCAATTATAGCAATACTTTCTGGCAGTTTTTGTAACTCCCATAAATGGTCAGATGTAATAACTCTTTTATCGTTTTTAAAACATTCAGGAACATAGGATGATGAACCAGTAGCAATTATTATATTTTCTCCAGTGAAAAAATTACCATTTACTTGGATTGTCTTTCTATCTTTAAATATTGCTTTCCCTTTTATAAAATCAACTTTATAACTTTTAAGAAGCATATTTATTCCTGTTCTTAATCTCAAAACAACATCATTTAAAACTTCATTTAATATCTTATTCCAGTCATAACTAACTTTTTTCTCAATTGAATTGTATTTTGATTTAGAAATTTCTTCAGATATTGAATAAAGTGCTTTTGTAGGAATACATCCTCTGTTTAAACATATACCACCAAGAGCAAGTTCTTCAATTAAAAGAACTTTTTTTCCATATTGAGAAGATCTAATAGCACATGGATATCCAGCAGGACCTCCTCCAATTATAATTACATCATATTTTTCCATTTTTTTCTCCCTTTATTATAAAATTTGCTGCTTGTTTTAAATCTTTGAAAATATAGTCAGGTTTTATTTCCCAATCTTTGATTTCATCTTTTGATTTTGTTTTTCCAGTTAAAACAAGAATTGTTTTTACACCTATATTTTTTCCAGCAATTACATCTATATCACTATCTCCAACAAAATATGTTTTTGAAAAATCAATTCTTCCAATTTCCTTTTCTGCTCTTTTAAAAAGTCCTATCTTGGGTTTTCTGCATTCGCAATTTTCTTCTTTTGTGTGGATACAATAATAAACTTTTAAAATATTATTTATTCCTTTCTTTTTGAGTTCTTCAATCATATTTTTGGTTATCTCGTTTAAATCATCAAGAGTAAAAAGTCCTTTATTAACACCTGCCTGATTTGAAATTATTATAACTTTATAACCAGCATCATTTAAAATTTTCAAACCTTCAATACCCTCTGATATAAATTTAAATTCTTCCCATTTTTTTATATAATCATCAGGTGTAAAAATTGATATAACTCCGTCTCTATCAAGAAAAACAATTTTCATTTTTATATTAGATAATAAAAGGTAATGTCTCTTTGAATCCAAAAATTATGTTCATATTCTGAACTGCTTGACCACTTGCTCCTTTAACAAGATTATCAATTGCAGAAGTTATTACTATATTTTTTTGATCAATAAGTTTAATCCCAATATCACAGAAATTTGTATCAAAAACATTTTTTGTTGAGGCACTAATCCCATAATCAATAATTCTTACAAAAGGTTCATCTTTATAAAACTCATTATATAAGTTCTGTATTTCTTCATATTTTGTTTTTTCTTTCAGTTCTACATATATAGTTGATAAAATTCCTTGATTATATGGTGCAAGATGTGGAACAAAAATGACTTTATAATTTTTATCTCCAAATTCATTCAAAACTTCTTCAATTTCAGGTTGGTGCCTATGTTCTCCGATTTTATATGCTTTTATATTTTCATTACATTCAACAAAAATATTAGAAGGGGAGGGTGATTTTCCTGCTCCAGAAACACCACTTATGCTATTTGCGATAATCTTATTACTTATTAAATTATTTTTAACAAGAGGTAAAACTCCAAGAATTATACTTGTAGGGTAACATCCAGGATTTGCAACAAGTTTTGCATTTTTTATAATCTTTCTATTTATTTCAGGAAGTCCATAAACTGCCTTTTTAAGTAAATCAGGTGTTTTATGTTTTGTATACCATTTTTCATAAACTTCTACATTTTTAAATCTATAATCAGCGCTTAAATCAATAACTACTTTTTTTCTTTTTAATATTTCAGGAACAAAATTCATAGATACAATGTGAGGAAGTGCAAGGAATATACAATCACAATTTTTTTCAATTTCTTTCCAATCAGGTATATTTTTACATTTCAAACTTATTCTTTTTTTAAATTTTGGATTAATTTCTTCTAAATATGGAGTTCCTTCTTCAGGCGCAACATAGCATTCTGTAATTTCAACAAATGGATGGTTTAACAGAATTTCTACAAGTTTCTGTCCAGCATATCCACTTACTCCAAATATCCCAACTTTTATCTTTTGGTCCACTGGAATTTCTTTCTTGCACCTTTTTGTCCATATTTTTTTCTTTCTTTCATTCTTGGGTCTCTTGTAAGGAGTCCATATTCTTTTAACTTTGGTGTTAATGACGGATCATATTTTATTAATGCTCTTGCAATCCCAAGTTTTATAGCATCAGCCTGACCACTTATTCCACCACCTTCTGCTTTAATCTCAAAATCAAATTTTCCTTTTAAATCTGTAACAATTAGTGGTTTTAATACATTTTCTTGTTGATAAAAAAGAGGAAAATATTGTTCTAATGTTTTTTTATTAATTAAGATTTTACCTTCTCCTTCTTTCATTTTTACTATTGCAACACTTTTTTTTCTTCTTCCTACACCGATGATTAATTGATTGTTTCCCATAATTTTCTTTCTCCTTTTTAAATGTATATATTACAAAATTTTTGCCAAATTGTCAAACAAATCTTTAAGATGGGAATAAAGCTGTTTATAAACTTTATAAAATTTTTCATATTCAGTTAATCTTTCTTTTTTAAATTTAAAACTATCTTTTTCTCTCAATATTGATTTACAAGCAGTTTCAACATCTTTATATATTCCAACACCAACACTTGCTAAAATTGATGCTCCAAAAGGTGCTCCTTCCTGACATTCCAATCTTATGATGTTTTTGCCGAAAATATCTGCCATTAATTGACACCAGAAACTACTTTTCCCACCACCACCACTTGCAATAAAATTTTCTCCAAGAGGTAAATTTATCTCTTTCATTATTTCAATACTATCTTTTAATCCAAAAGTAATGCCTTCCATTACACTTCTTATTAAATGACTTTTTGTATGTTTTAAAGATAGACCAAAAAATACTCCTCTTGCATTAGGGTCTGGATATGGACATCTTTCGCCCGTAAGATAGGGTAGAAAAATAAGTCCTTCTGAACCAATTGGAATATTTTTTGCTTGTTCGGTCATTATTTCATATGGATCTATCTTTTTTCTTATTCCTTGTCTTTTTTCTTCCTGACATAAAGTATCTCTTAACCATCTGAATGAACCACCAGCAGAAAGCATAACACCCATCAAATGCCATTTACCTGGTACTGCATGACAGAAAGTATGAAGTCGTCCTTTTGGGTCAACGATTACTTTTTCAGAATGAGCAAAAACAACTCCACTTGTACCAATCGTTACAGAAACCAGCCCTTCTTTAACAATTCCATTTCCAATTCCACCACATGCTTGGTCTCCACCTCCTGCAACAACAGGCGTTTTTTCAGATAGACCTGTAATTTTAGCAACATCTTTTTTAATGTATCCAGTAATTTCAGTCCCTTCATAAGCTTTTGGAAAAAAGTTAATTGATAGATTTAATTTTTCAATTATTTCTTCAGACCATTTTCTATTTTTAACATCAAAAAGTGAGGTTCCAGAAGCATCAGAAACATCAGTAGCAAATTCTCCTGTTAGACAATATCTTATATAATCTTTTGGTAATAAAATTTTCTTTACATTTTCATATATGTCAGGTTTATTCTTTTTTAACCATAAGATTTTTGGTGCTTGAAAACCTGTTAAAACTGGATTACAAGTTATTTCAAAAATTTTTTCTTTTCCAACAATTTCATTTATTTCCTCGCATTCTTCTGCTGTTCTTTGGTCACACCATAATATTGCTGGATAAATTACATTATAATTTGAATCAAGAAAGACCGAGCCATGCATTTGTCCTGTTAGACCAATCCCTTTAATATCTTCTCCTTTTATTCCTGTTTTTTTAAGAATATTTTTAATACATTTGATAGTTGCATCCCACCAATCAGAAGGGTTTTGTTCAGCCCAACCAGGTTTAGGAGTTATTAATGGATATTCAACTGTATTTGTTCCTATAACTTTTCCATCTCTATCAATTATGACTATCTTCACTCCAGTAGTTCCGATATCTATTCCCATTAAATATTCCATTTTTAAACCTCCTTCTTTGGAACTTCTCCATATTTTATTAATATTTCATTTATAATTTTTAAACTTTTCTTCCAGTGTTGACTTGGGATATTTTCTGTAATATTTATTATGAATTTATCAGATGGATAACTTTCTTCAATTAAATTTTTTGTAATTTTTCTAATTTCTTCTTCTTTCTTAATGTGAACAGAGGAAGGATAATTTATTATTATAATCTTATTATTCCATAAATTTTTTGCTTCCTTAAGAGTTAAGTCAGTATCTGGATAAGGAGTGAAGGCATCTATAAAATCAAGGTCTGTTTTTTTTATTTCTTCTTTTAGAATTTTTAAATTTCCGTCCATATGGGAACCAACTTTTTTGTTTTTTGTGTGAAAAATTTCACAAACTTCTTTATAAACAGGGATGATAAAATTTTTAAATCTTTCAAGACCAATCATTTCAGAAGTAATATTATCTCCAATTTCAAAAAATTCAAATTCAGTTTCTGATAAAAATTCACAAATCTTTAAATATCGTTTAAAAAGAAGTTCATATAAGTGTAAAAATCTTTCTTTATAGTCAAATAGATGGAAAGCATAATTTTCAGGACCAATTAATTCGTAAAGGATTGATTGAAAAGGTGTTTTAGGAAGCCATGAAACACCAATTCCATCAACTCCAAGGTTGTTTTCTATTTCTCTGTAAAGTTCTTTATTTACTTCAATTTCTTCACTTTTAATAATTTTCTCAAAAATTTCATAATCTTTTTCTTCTTTTATTAAGAAACTCTTTCTTAATGAAGTGCCATATCCTCCGCCTGTCTCAAAAATTTCAAAAATTTCACCATATTCAGTTTTTAAGATGCTTTTAAAATATTCTTTACCATCTTTGTAAAAATATGATGTTATTCTTTCAATTTTTTTATTTTTTATAATTAAAGGATAAACTATCCACCAATAACCAAATCCTTCATTTCTTAATTTTCTTTCTATATTGCCAATAGGAATAAGCCCAGGATAAGACAAAAATGGAATCCTATCTACTTTAAAGCCATTAAAAACATTCAAAACTCTTTCTTTAACATTCATTTAATTTCTATTGTTGGTGGATATAAAAAATTTAAATATTTTTCAGTAATTTTTGCTTCTTCACAGTCTCCTGAATGTATATAGATTCTGTAGAAAAGCTTTAGTTCATTTCCATAAGGTAAAATATATGTCCCTGAAAATCTTTTATCTTCGTAAAAATCAGAAAGACCAAAAAAGTTTGCACTAAAAAGTCCATAATCTCTCACATGCCAGTATGTTGGATATCTCAAATTATATGGCCAATCAAATATAGCGACACCACATTTAATATTTTCTATTTTTCCAGAATAATCAACCCAGAAAGATCTTTTTCCCCAGCATTCTTTTTCTCCAATTGCACCATAAGAATTTTTTATTAATCCAGTATTTCTTCCTTCCATTTCAGGATTTACCCTTATACTCAACAGTCCACTTTCTTTTGTATCTTTAAAAATAATTTCTGTTTCAGTTGCTCTCAAAATAATTGTATGGTCTATTATTCTACTATCAGCAGGTAAATTATAAATTTTTATTATTCTTTCTTCTTCAAGTAATTTTCTCCCTTTATTATCTACCCAATCATTTAAAGAATGAATTAAGCCAAATACTGGTCCACTTATAAGATTAATAAATTTTTTATGTATAGTTTTTCCATGTCCTTCCATTTCAGACCAATTGTCTACTCCATTTACATCTCCATGAGCAACCCAAATACCTCTATGATGAATGTGGTCAAATTTTTCAGGATTACCAGGACTTGCTGGTTTTCTTACAATTGATTTTCCTTTAGGTCCAATTACTGGATTTAAAAATGGACGAGCATGTTCAGAAGAATAATTATAAGTTGTAAAAAGCGTCTCATTTATAAATACATTAACTTTTCCATTTTTATCATCAACAACTCTTACTATTTCCGGTATAGTTTCACTTTTTTCAATTTTAAATTCTATTTCTTCACCTTTTTCAATCTCCTCAGGTAAAAATATCAGATATTCTTTTCCATCTTCATAGTCTTTCTGTGTATAAAATTTTTTATTTGATTTATTTAAAATTATATCTTTATCCTCATATTCAATCTTAACTGGAAAATTATACCACTTCCTAATTCTATTTTTTAAAATAATTTTTCCCATAATGTGCCTCCTTTTTTTATTTAAATATTAGCAATTTGATAACATTTTTCAATTACCCACATAACTCTTCTTACACTTTCTGGTGTTATTTTTAAAGGTTTATTATTTTTAATTGTCTCATAAAGGTCTTTATAAAAATTTTTTTCGTATTCTTTATCTTTTTCTGTTAATTCCCAGATTTGTTCTTCCTTCCATGGAATTTCTTCTCTATTATAACTTCTATCAGGAGTTGGTAGTTCTTCTACTTTTCGTGGTGGTAAATCAGATGGATTAAAAAATTTCCATGTCAATCTGTTTGTGGTTCCTTTTATTCCGCCATTTGTTCCCATAACAAGCCAATTTTCCTGTGGATAGCAACAGCAAAGAGTTATTTCTATATCAATTGTTGGTGAATTTTTACCTTTTAAAATTATTTTTACATGGTCTTCAGTATCACCAAGAGTCAATGTTTTTTCCATTTGACAGAAAATTTCAGGTTCTTCTTCTCCAAAAATTTGTAATGCCTGGTCAATTAAATGCGGTCCCCAATTGTTCAATAAACCACCTCCATATTTCTTTAATGTTTGCCAGTCCCATCTTCTTCCAAAACTATGTTGATACATTTTTATAAGAATAACTTTTCCAATTATCCCTGATTCAACAATTTCTTTTACTTTTAAAAAATCAGGTGAATATCTTCTATTTTGAAAAATTGTTAAAATCTTTCCTGTCTCTTTTGCTATTTTTATCATTTGGTCAGCATCTTCTAAATTTGTTGCCATAGGTTTTTCACAGATAACATTTTTACCGCTTTTCAGTGCTTTGATTGTATGTTCAGCATGAAGAGAAGAAAAAGTTGATACCACAACAAGTTCTGTATTTTCATCCTTTAAGAACTCATCATAATCTGTATAAACTTTACAATTAAAAATTTCATTTGCTTCTTTAATTCTTTTTTCATCTTTATCACAGACAGATACAATTTGATAAAGTTCAGTTAATTGAGAAATAATTCTGCAGTGAATGCCCCAACCACTTCTACCAAGACCTGCAATTCCTATTTTTATTTTATCCATTTTTCCTCCTATTTTAATCCATATATCTCCTTTAATGTTTTAATGTAATATTTATAATTTTCAAATGAGATATCCGACGAAACAGAATGATCAATTTTTGGTATATACCCACCTTGTTCAATAACACTTATTTTTCTATAAATTTCTTTTCTTATGTTTTCTTTCCCTTTCGCAATTTCTCTTTTATCAATTCCTCCCACCATTTTTATCTTTTTCCCATATCTTTTTCTTAAAACAACAGGGTCCATATCTGCTGCAACTTCACAAGGTATAAAGCCATCTATTCCACATTCAAAGTATAATTCCATAAAAGGATTTAAATTCCCATCACTATCATATAAAGTAATATCCACACCATATTTTTTTGCAAAATCGCAGACCTTCTTATATCTATGAAAAAGAAAATTTTTGAACATAGAAGGAGAAATTAAAGTTGATGTTTTAAAAGCAATATCTTCTCCAAAACCAAGATAATCAATTTCAACTTCAGGAAGAATTTTTTTAAGTCCTTCCATACATATTATATTTATCCTTTCAAATAATTCGTCAACAAGTTCAGGTGCATCATAAAAAAGATAAGAAGAATATTCAACTTCTGCTAAATTTCTTAAAATTCCATAATAACAACCACCATCAACAAATAATATGTAATCTCTTTTTTTATTCTTCCATTTTTTTATTTTTTGCTCAATGTCTTTTCCCCATCTTTCATTAATTAATGATAAATCAAACCTTTCTTTTATTACTCTTTCCAGATCTTTTTTATCCTTAACAGGAAATTCAATCCATTCTGGCATACTTGTTGAGTTTTTAAAATCCCGTACTTTTCTTCCATATGTATCAATTTTAATAATCTCATTTTCATTTTCAAAGATAACTTTTTCTTCAAATGGTGGATATAGATTTGTATTAAGTCCAGCATATACAAATTTTAATTCTTCAACTTCAAAATATTCAAAAAGGGAAACATTTTCAGGAAGTCCTTCCTTATACCATCTCTTTAATGTATCATGCCATGGCCCATCCAGTAATATTGGAGGATGATCAACTTTTTCAAATTTAAGTGTTTTTTTAAATCTTTCATAATTATTCATACCCTATATTTTAATCAAAAATGTCTTTATTTCAAATGGTTTAATTTTTAGATTTTTTAGTTCAATTTTATCTATCAAGTTTTCCAGTAGATCTGTTTCGTAGATGTCTTTAAATTCAAAATTTATTTTAATTTTTAATCTTTTTTCTTTCCCTTCAGTTTCAAAAATTCTCATTATATATCCACTTTTATCCTCTGACATTTTAAAAGCAGATAAAACAATTCCTTCTGTTTCAATTGATATTAATTCTTTCTCATTATCTTCATCTGTAGAAACTATTGTAGAAAAAATGGGATTTGTAAAATTATAGGATGTTTTAATAACTTGGTTAATTTTTTTAGGTTCTAAAGGAAGTATTAAAAATTCATAATAATGAGTTCCATTATCATAACTTCCTACTTCTGGAATAAAACCACTTGCTTTTTGTGTTGGACTTCTTAATAAAGAAATAATTATTTTGCCATTATTTAACTGTTGACCAGGTATTCCTCTATTTGCAACCATTAATCCTATTTTATCATCATAATAATATACCCAATTTAAACATGGCCAATCGCCTTTTGAGGTAGAATAAATATTTTTTGGTAAATTAGCCATACTTTCTTTATTTTTTAATTCAACTTCAAAATAAGGTTTTCTTTCAATATATCCAAATGGTATTTCATAAATTGCTTTTGCTTTTTTAGGGTTTATTTTTGTCGGAATAGATAAAAATATTTTTGTATTTTTGCCTTTCCAACTCAATTTCAATTTCAAAATAATATATTTAAGTTCGTTAAAAATAAAAATTTCTTTAATCCATAACAGTTTTTCAAATCCATCCCATAATTGATAATGTTCAAAACCAAACTCTATTTCTTTTACTTTCCCTTCTATTTTTATATTTGTAAAAACATCTCCCTCAATAATATTTGTTATTTTTTCTTCTTCAAACTCTCTTCCCATTAAAAGTCCATAAAAATCTTCTGTCCATAATGTTCCTCTATCTTCTCTGAAAACAATTTCAAAAATATTTTTATCAAAAATTTCATTTTTCAAAAATTTTGGTATAATTTTTAATTCGTTTTTCTCTGTGCTAATTTTATAGTAATTATTTTCAAACTTATAATTTTCAATCTCTTTTTCTCTATTTATAATCTTTTCTTTTTTCTCTTTACAATTTTTGAAATTTAAAAACTTATATCCGAAGGAAGGGACATTGGCAATAAAGAAAACTCCATTATTATAGTTTTGTGTGTTTATCTTTTTGTTTTTATCAAATATTTCAATATTATTTTTTCCTTCAAGAAAGACAATATCTTTTCTTTGCCATGGATTTGTATTTAAAAGCATTATTTTATTTTCATTTCCTTTTGCAACAATTTTTGATATACAATAATATGTTTTAGAATATGCCTTTTCTATTATATCAGTAAATTCATTCAGTATATCTGTATACACATCATCAATATGACAACCACATATTCCATCGTGAAATTGACATATTGCAAGTTTTTCCCATAAGTTATTAAAGAAATTATTATCATATTCTATGTTTTTGACTATATTTGCAATTGAGTTTATTTTTTCACAATTATTAATAATATTTTCTGCTTTTCTATTTAATTTCTTTATTTCAATTCTTGTAGTATAACAACCTGTAAATTCAGGATTAAACTCACCTTTAAAAATAGGCAATTTCTCTTTTTTTAATGTTTTATAATAATCAATTGGCTGACTTATTATTATTTCTTTATAATTTTTAATTTTTGAAAAAATCTGTTCATCAAAAAATCCTTCTTCTAAACAATAAAAAGCAAATATATTCTCTTTATCCTGTTTTAAGATTTCAATTATAGATGTTTCCATTCTTTCTTCTGGAGAATATATTATAGGAAGGTTGCAAAGATGAGTATGGGTTGTAATTCCACCTGTAGCAAATGATGTTATAATTTTGCTTCCATCAATTCCTTCCCATAAAAAATCACTACCAAAATTTTCAGGAAGTCCAGGTGTTCGTCCTGGCAATAAATATTTAAAATTTGATTTTTTAAGAATTTGTGGAATTTGACCACTCATACCAAAAGCATCCATAAACCACGCAATCTCTATATCAACATTGAAATTTTCTTTATAATACTTTTTCCCCAAAAAAATGTTTCTAACAATTGATTCGCCACTAATTAGATTTGTATCAGGAATACTTATCATTCCACCAACAAAATAAATCTTTTTTTCTTTAACAAGTTTTTTTATCTCAGACCAATATTCAGGATGCTGTTTTAGGAATGTTTTAATTATATCTGCCTGAGCAAAACAAAATCTAAATTCCTCATATTTTCTGAATAAATTTAGATTATATAAAATTTGCTCCTCTCTAACCTTATTATAACCTTCTTTTGTCCTCCTCCATATTAAATCAGAATGATGATGAAAACAAAGAAATACCTTTTTCATTTTTTCTTTTTAAATCTTGTTAAAGTAGGAACTTTTTTAAATATTGGATACTTTTTGTTGCAATAGTTTTAGGGCCTGGGGAAAAATCAAATACTTCAACTGATAACCAACCATTATATCCTATTTCTTTTAATTTATCTATTATTGGTTTATAATCAATTTCTCCAAAACCAGGTCCAAGTAAATTTTTATCATTCACATGGAAGTGTTTTAAATACTTTGCTCCTTCTTGAATTATTTCTGGTATTGGTTTTCCTTCATCACTCATTGCTTTTACATCAAGATGAAGTTTTAGATTTGGATGATTTATTTCTTCAATTATTTCTATTGCTTGTTCTGCTGTATTTATAAAATTTGTTTCTGTTCTTGCAAGAGGTTCAATACAAAGATAAATGTTTCTTTTATGACATTCCTTAAGAACTGGCTCTATAACTTCTTTTAAGTATTGTTTTACTTCTTCGTATGTCTGTCCTTTTCCTATTTTCCTCTGTTTTGGTGAACCAAAAACCATTATTTCGCCTCCAATATTTGAAGTAAAATCAACAAGTTTGCATAAATAATCAGAAGTTTCTTTTCTTACTCCAGAATCTTTTGAGGATATAGATAAGCCTTCGGGTTTGACTAAAAGCCAATGCGTTCCAATAATTTTTATTCCTGTTTTTTTTGAAAGTTCTTTTATTCTCTCAATTATGTCCTTTTCTATTTTTCTAATATCATCAGCAAGAGTAAATGGTGCAATTTCAATTCCTTCATAGCCAACACTTTTAATATAATGAAAAATTTCATCAATTGACCAATTTTGAAAAATTTCATTACAAATCCCGATTTTCACCTTTCTCCTTTCAGTTTCCAGATAGGTTCATCTATAATATCTTCAGTTTTTTTATCTTCTAAAGGAAGTTCTTCTAATTTTTTTTGCTCAGAAGAAATTGTTGTTTTTTCCTTAGTTGATATTAATCTACCTATGCCAGTCGCAAGAAGTGTTATCTTAATTTCGTCTTTAAGATTTTGGTCAGTTGCAACACCAAGGACTCTTGATGGACTTGAAATTCTTGATTGAATTATATTTACTGCTTCTCCGACTTCCTTTAATGTTAGATCAGGACTTCCTGTTATGCTAATAAGTATATTTTTTGCTTCCATAATTTCACTTTTTTCTATCAACGGATTTTCAATTGTGCTTTTTACTGCCTGTTCCATTCGTCCTTCTCCTTTTCCATATCCAAGACCAACTATCCCTCTACCTGCATTTTCAACAACTGAATAGATATCCGCAAAATCTATATCAATTAGTTTAGGTTTATATATAAGGTCTGAGATGGAAGAAATTGTTCTTAAAATAATCTCATCAATTTTTGAAAATGCTTCTTCTAAAGAGGTTTTTTCATCTGTTATTTCATAAAGTTTTTGGTTTGAGATATGGATTAAAGTATCAACATTTTTTAAAATATTTTCAAGTCCTTCCTGGGCATATTTATTTCTTTTTTCTCCTTCCCATTCAAAGGGAGTTGTGACAAGAGAAATTGTGATTGCCCCGAGGTCTTTTGCTATTTTTGCGATTACAGGTGTTCCTCCTGTTCCAGTTCCACCTCCAAGTCCTGCTATTAAAAAGATAATTTGTGTGTTTTTCAGTGCTTCAGCAATTTTTTCTTTGTCTTCACTTGCTGCGAATCTTCCTTTTTCAGGGTCTTTTCCCGCTCCTTTCCCTTGAGTTGTCTTTTCCCCTATTTGTATTTTTAGATCACATTTTGCATTTTTTAATGCATATGCTTCGGTATTAAAAATTACAAATTGAACATCATTAATTTTATTATAAATCCTTGACACAATATTTCCACCTGCATTACCAATTCCTACAACTTTTATATTTATATTTGAAGAAACAAATGATTCATCTATAATTTTTACCATTTTTCCCCCTTTAGTACAACCATCTTTTAAACCATTTCTTTATTTTATAAAAAAATGGTTCATTTTCAGTTTTTATTACTTTTGAAGCAAGTATTAAAAGACCTATACCTGCAGAAAATTCAGTTTTTTGAAATGATTTATCAAGATTCATTAATTTTTGAGGTATACCAATTCTCGCAGGTAATTGGAAAATATCTTCTGCTAATTTAACAATGCCTTTTAATTTTGCTCCTCCTCCAGAAATAACCACTTCAGAAACTCTTGTTGGGAAATATTTTATTTTCATAAGTCTATTTTTAAGAATTAAATCTTCAAAAATTTGTTGAACTCTCCAGTAAACAATTTTTGATATTTCTTCCGTGCTTACTTTCATTAAGGGTTTTCCTTTTGGGTTTAAAATTTCAACCATCTCTATTGTTTCTTTTTTCCCATTTAGGAATTTTTTTCTGTAGTCACACCATGCATATTGTATCTTTAAATTTTCTGCAAAATCAAGAGTTGTATGATATTTTGTTGATAAATCGTAATCTATATGATATGAGCCTACTTTTATAGAATCTGTTAAAATTATTTTTCCTTCACTATATAAAACTATATCAGTTGTACTTTTCCCAAAATCAATTACAAGACAACCACTTTTTTTCTCTTCTTCATTAAGAACTGCTTCAGCGACTGCCCAAGAGTAAGGAAATATTTCTGGAGATAATTTTACACCTGCCATTTTTGCACATTCATTAATATTTTTTATAGGATTTGACTCACCAGTAAGAACATGTGCTCTCATTTCAAGTGTATTTCCATACATTCCAAAAGGCATTCTTCCAATTGAAATTGGATTGTCGTCAATTATAAACTCTTGAGGGATTATATAAATTATATCTCTTTTGTCTGAACTTTCACTTAAAACTATATTTTTAATTTCTCTTTCAAGTAATTGAACATCTCCTTCATTAATCGATCTTCCTTTCGGAAGAATCTCTATTTTTTTTGAATAAACTTTTCCAAATATATGGCCTCCACCCACTCCAACAGTTATCCATTTTATTTCCTCTTTTGATTGTTTCCTTAAAGAGTCCAATAAATCAACTAAACCACTGACAACTCCATCCATGTATCCAATTCTTCCATCCTTAACCCAATCCTCTTCTGTTTTTTTAACTTCACTTGCGATAACTTCAATACCTGTTTCTGTTACAAGGCCAACTAATCCAAAAAATTTAGTTGTACCTAAATCAATTGCGGTTATTATATGTTCTTTCATTTTTTAATCTTATATAAAAATTTTTAAAACGGGTGTCAATATATTCAAAATCATTATTTAAATTTTTAAGTACTTTTGAAAGTTCTTCCAATTTTGTTTTAATATCATCCTTTGTAAAAAAGATACTTTTTTCACCATCACTAATTTCAATTTTGTTTAAGTCCGATATATCAATTTTATTTATTTTGAAAAAGTTTCCAATATTGAAATAATTATACCATTTTTCAAATTCAACCAAAATATTAATTTTTTCGTTTTCTTCAACTTTATTTTCATTTTCATCAACTTTAATACCATATATATTTAATAAACCTGTTAAATTTTTCTTTTCGTAATTAAGCACAACGCCTTCTTTATCAATCAAAAATTCTTTTTCACCAAATTTCAAAATTGCCCATGGTTTTCTAAGTATTAAGGTGATTTCTATTATAGAAGGGAATTTCCTTATAATTTTACAACTTTCAACCTCGGGTATAAAATTTATTTTTTCAATTAAATTATTAAAATCAAAAAACAACAAATCTTTATTTTTTTCAAGTTCTAACATTCCTATAAGATAACTCATATTTTCAGGGTAAACTTTTACCTCTTTTATTTTAAATATTCCTGAATTCCATAAGAATTTTAATGTTTTCATTTTTAAAAAAAAGAATCCGTAAAGAATTATCCCTAAAAAAATTAAATTTAATAAAATTCTTATTTTCCTTTTTCTTTTTGACAACATTCTTCGTTTGATTTCTTCTATTTTTTTATTTGTTTGTTCCATCTTTCTAATCCTAAATATATAATTTTTTCACATAGTTCTTCAAAACTAATACCTTTATGTTTTGCTGCATCGGGAAGTAAACTTATTTTCGTTAAACCTGGTATTGTATTTACATCTAAAACAAAAGGGTTATAATTTTTATCTACAATCATTTCCATTCTTGCAAATCCACTACATCTTAATACCTTGTAAGTTTTTTCTGCCACCTTTTCTATTTTTTTAACAATTTTTTCTGGTAAATCTGGTGGAATTATGTGAAAACTTTCTCCTACTGTATATTTTGCTTTATAATCATAAAACCCTTTTTTTGTTCTGATCTCAATTATAGGAAGGATCTCAGTTTTTTCATTTCCTATTATACCTACAGTTACTTCTTTCCCTTCTATAAATTTCTCTATAAAAACTTCATTATCTAATGAAAAAGCATCATTTATTGCTATTTCAAGTTCTTTTCTTGAATTGACTATTTTTACTCCTATTGTTGAACCTAAATTTGCAGGTTTAACAACGACTGGAAATTTGAATGGTAATTTTACTTCTTTATTTTTTTCAACTATGATAAACGGTGGAGTGGGGATCTTATTAAAAATTAATAATTCTTTACAGACAATTTTATTTAGACATATAGCAGAAGGTAAAATTCCTGAACCAGAATAAGGTATTTTAAGTGTTTCAAGAAATCCTTGAATACCGCCATTTTCTCCAATTCCACCATGAAGTGCGATGAAAACAAAGTGAGGTTTAAATTTTAAAAAATTATTTATAAAATTCTTTTTTGATGGATCAAATAATTTAACTTTATACTTTTTCCTTAATGCAAAATATACACATTTTCCAGATTTTAATGAAACATCTCTTTCTGGACTTTCTCCACCATACAAAATAGCTATTTTCATTTAAATTCTCCTATTAAATTTATTTCTAATTCTAAATCAATACCAAACTTTTCTTTTACTTTTTGCTTTATAATTTTGATTAAATCATATATATCCTGAGATTTCCCTTCTCCTTTGTTTATTATAAAATTTGCATGTTTTTCAGAAATGTAACAATCTCCTATTTTATATCCTTTTATTCCACATTTTTCAATTAATTCACCAGCATAATATGGATATGGATTTTTAAAAATACTTCCTGCACTATAACCCTTTGGCTGCTTTTTTATCCTTTCTCTCATATATTCATTTATTCTTTTTTTTATCTCAATTTGATTATCCCTTTCAAGTAAAAATTCAACTTTCCATATAAATTCATTTTTAAAACCACTCTTTCTGTAATCAAAATATATATCCTTTTTTTCCTTTTTAATTATATTAAGATTTTCAATATCCAGGTATTCAATATAAGTAATTTTCTCAGATATCCATTTATTTATCAATCCTGCGTTATTTTTTATTGCTCCTCCAATTGTTCCAGGGATACCGGCAAGAAATTCAAGACCAGTTAGAGAATTTTTAATACAAATATTTAAAATTTCAGAGATTTTCAATCCAGATTCGCAAACTATATTATTTCCATAAACATATGTTTTTTTCATTTTTAAGGTAGAAATTATAATTCCATCAAATCCTTTATCACTTACAAGTACATTTGTTCCTTTGCCAAGGAAAACAAAATTTTTTTTAAAATTTTTTGAAATTTCAATTATTTTTTTTATTTCATCTATTGTTTCAGGATATATTAAATATTTAGCAATGCCTCCACATCTAAAACTTGTATATTGGGATAAAGGAAAATCTTTTAAAAATTTTCCTTTATATAAATTCTCTATAATAGATTCAAAAGTAAAATTAGTATTCTGCATTTTTAAAAAACAACCCTTTTGCAGGAACTGGTGGTGGTGCAAATCTTCTATCTTTTTTTTCAAGGATTTCTTTTATTTGTTCTGGTTGAATTTTCCCCATTCCTACATATATAAGAGCACCAATCAAATTTCTAACCATTTTATATAAAAAACCACTTCCCTCTATATCTATAATTAACATATCTACATCATTATCTAAAAAAAATTTTTCCTTTTTAATCTCTATTTTAAAAATCTCCCTTAATGTACTTTTAACATTACTACCAGATGTTTGAAATGATTTAAAATCATGTTTTCCAATTAAAAATTTAGATGCTTTTTTCATTTTATCAATATCAATTTCTTCTTTAACATAATGTGCAAAATCATTTAAAAATGGACTTTTTTTAAGAGTAATAAGATATCTATAAGTTTTTTTCTTTACAGAATACCTACTATGGAAATTTGAGTTAACTTCTTCAACATCCTTTATATAAATATCGGGTGGTAATTTTGAATTTAAAGCATTTTTTATGTTTATAGAGGACAAGTTTGTTTCTAATTTAAAATTTGCTACATAGTTAATTCCATTTACTTTACTATCTGTTCTTCCACATCCAATTACTTTCATATCTGTTTTGAAAATCTCCTTACATGTGTTTTCAATTGTTTCCTGTATTGTTTTCTTATTTTTTTGTTTCTGCCATCCATAATAATTTTTCCCAAGAAAAGAAACTATAATTTTAAAATTTTTCACCATTTATGCAAGTATTGAAACCTTAGATAAAAATATTATTTTTCTTGGACATTCTTCAACACATCTTCCACAATTATCACATTTTTCATAATCAATAATAGCAAGATTATTTTCTATTTTAATTGCATTTTGAGGACAAACTTTTGCACATCTACCGCATCCTATACAACCAGAATTACATATTTTAACAACTATTGCTCCTTTTTCTAAAGAAGAACAAGCGATGTAAACTTTTTTATTGTAGGGTAATAATTTTATAATTCTTTTAGGACATATTTGAAAACATTTACCACATCCTATACATTTTTCTTCATTTATTTCAGGCAAACCATTTTCATTTATCATAATTGCACCAACAGGACAAACTCTAACACAATCGCCAAGCCCAAGACATCCATAAATACATTCAAAATTTGTATCAAAAATTGCATTTAAAGCATTGCAAGTTTTTATCGTTGTATACTCAAACTTTTTTTTGGCATTAACTCCACCATGACATAAAACTCTTGCTATTAATTTTTCTCTTTTTTCAGTTTTTATTCCAAGTATTTCACATATTCTTGTTAATGAGGATTGATCTATCATAACACATTTTTCAGGTGTTGCTTTATTTTCTATTAAATTTTCTGCAAAGGCACTACAACCAGCAAAACCACAGGCACCACAATTTGCTTTAGGCAAAAGTTCATAAATTTTTGAAAATAATGGATTTTCTTCAACTTTAAATTTCATATAAATAAAGGAAAGGAAAATACCAAAAAATAACCCCAACACTCCTACAACCAGTATTGAATTTATCATTTTTACTCCTTTTGTTTTTTATTATACAATATTTATAAAATTGGGTTAAATTAATTTATGGAAAATAAAATATTAGTGGGCCCAAAATTAGAACTTAAACTTTTACCTACTCAAATTTTATTTTCAGAAATTTTAAATTTCCCAACATATTCATTAATTGAATTCTTAAAAAAAGAAAGCGAAGAGAATCCGTTTTTACATTTTGATTATGATGAAGATAAAATAAATCAGTTATATCAAGAAACTACATTTGAAGAGAAGTTAATAGATGAATTACATTTGTTAAATATACCAAAAAATCTAATGAAGATATGTGAGTTTGTAATTATGAATCTTGAAGATAATGGTTATTTTAAGATGGATTTAAAGGGAGTTTCTAAAATATTGAATGTAAGTGAAAAAGAGGTAGAAAAATCATTAAAAATTGTTCAATCATTAGAGCCAACAGGTATAGGAGCAAGGAGTTTACAAGAATGTTTATTGCTCCAAATTAAAAAATACTTTAAAGATGATAAAAATTTAATTACTATTGTTCAAAATTACTGGGACTTACTTGTGAAAAAGAAATATGAAAAAATAGCACAAAAACTAAAAATTAGTGAGGAATCAATTAAAGACATTATAGAAAAAATAAAAAAATTAAATCCTTCTCCTATTATAAATTCAAAAAAACCTATAAGAAAAAAAATTATCCCTGAGGGAAGGATTTTAGAAGAAGGAGATATGTTTAAAGTAGTTATTGAAGATAAAATTACTCCTTTTATTAAAATAGAAGTTGATTATGAGAAATTTTTAAGTTCTCCATTTATTTCACAGAAAGAAAAACAATTTCTCCTAAAAAAAATAAAGAGAGTAAGAATGATAATAGAGATGATTGAGAAAAGGAAAAAGTTTCTTGAAGAGGTATTTAATAAAATAGTCAATTATCAAAAAGATTTCTTTAAAAATGGCAATTTGTTACCTTTAAGGATAAAAGATATTGCTGATATGATGAATGTCAGTATATCTACAATAAGTAGAGCAGTAAATGGGAAATATCTTGTTTATTCAAAAGGTCTTCTAAAAGTTAGAGATCTATTTGTCCGAGAATTTAAATACTCACTTAGTAAGACTTTTATAATGGAAAACATTAAAAAAATAATTGAAAATGAAAATAAGCCGCTTTCTGATAAAAAAATAGCCGAAAAACTTGGATATTTTGGTATTAAAATTTCACCTCGAACTGTCAACAAATATAGAAATCAAATGAAAATTTTAAATTCTTATTTAAGATAAAGGAAAAACTATTTTAAACTCTGTTCCTTCGTTTATTTTACTATTAATTTCAAAATTACCATTATATTTACTTATAATTTTTGTTGTTAAGTATAAACCCAAACCAGTTCCTTCTTCTTTAGTTGTATGAAATGGTTCTTTAATTTTTTTAATTAAGTCCTCAGGAATTCCTTTTCCATTATCTCTTATGCTTATTATAACTTTATTTTCTGTAGTGACAATTTCTACATCTATTTTTCCTTGTTTTTCTTTATCTTTACTAAGTTCTTGAATACAATTTAAAAAAATATTTAAAAATGCTTGATTTAGATGATTATAATTAGTTTTAACAATTACTGGATATTCAGGAATTTTAACTGAAAAATTTATATTTTTAGATAAATTTGATCCCTTTAGAAAATCAACAATATTTTCAACCAATTCATTTAAATTTACCTGTTCAATAATTGATTGCTCTTTTTTTGCAAGTTCAAGAATGCTTTTAGCAATATTTTTACATCTTTTAATCTCTTTTTCAATTGTTGATAGATATTTTAAAGTAATTTTTTTTGAATTAACCTCTTCTGCTAAAAGTTGAGTATAACCCTGAATTACTGCTAAAAGATTATTTACTTCGTGAAGTATTTCTAATGATGTTTGTCCTATCATGGCAAGATTTTCTATTTCATTAATTCTTTTAACAAGTGTATTTTTTAATGAAGTTAGTTCTTGTTTTAATTTTTCAGTTTCAACTTTTATTTTTCCTTTTTCTATTCCCTTTGCTACAATTTCTTCCATTTCTGTTATTGAAAATGGTTTACTCATAAATTCTAATGCTTCGTAATGCATTGCTTTTCTTGCTGTTTCCATATCTCCATATCCAGTTAAAATTATTACAGGAACATTTTGGTTGAATTTTCTTATTTCAGCGAGAGTTTCTATTCCACTTTTCCCAGGCATTTTTAAGTCAAGAATAATTAGATCAACCTTTTTGTTTTTTAATATTTCTATACCTTTTTCTCCATTTTCAGCAGTAATAACATTGTATTTATATTTGAAAAGTATTCTTAAAGATTCTCTTGGACCAATTTCATCATCTATAACCAATATAGTGTCTCTGTTTTCATTATAATTGTTTTCTGTACCCGACTGAGAAAAAAAATCCTTTTGATTGGTATATTCCTTCATAATTGCCCTCCTTTTTTATTTTTTTAGGTATAGAAGTTGAAATAGTTAAATCTATTTTACCAATTTTTGTCTCTATCTCGGTTCCAAAAGAAATTATAAATGCATTTGCATCTGGTAAACTTGGTTCCCATGTTTCTTGTGGTATCGGTGAATTTAATTTTGCAATACCACCCCTTAATTTCAACTTCTCATTTTTTATATATTCTGTCCCAATGTAAAAATTATAGATATTTCTCCAATTTTTAGGGATTTCATAAGGAGGAATAAAGCCAAGGTCAACATAGATACTTTTTACAGAAGAAAATCCGTAATATTCTGAATCAAATTCAATTTTCCAGTTTTTTGTGGGATAAAAAGCAATACCAAAGTTTATTCTATCAGGGAAATCTATTTTTATATTAGTTGGATAATTACTGTTCAATATTTTGGTAGTTCCATAATAATTAACACTATAACCATTTCTATAAACCATGCCAGTAGCCCATTTCTCTTTTTTATACAAAATACCAATAGTTCCATTATAACTATTTCCATCAACATCTATTTTTCCTATCACTTCTGTCATTGTAAAAGGGTCAAAAATAAGATTTTTGAAAACCAATCTATTATAAATGTAATTTAATCCGAAACCTAAAGAAAAATCTGAATTTAATTTAAAAGAAAAAGAAGTTATAAAATTACCTGTTTGCATACTTGAATAATAAGGAACTTGATAATTCCATTTTCTAACTAAATCTTGACTCCATTCAGTAGATTGCCCATAAGGCGAGAAAGCCCCTATACCAAACTTAAATCTATCATTTTCTGATTTTGGAACATAATAGAAATAAGGTAAAACTGCAAAATTATATTTATTCTCTTCTTTTCCACCAGAATATGTATATTCAGTTTTTGTATATGGAAAATTTAAACCAAAAATAAATTCTCCATTTTTAATTTGAATTAGACCTGCTGGATTGAAGTTAACTGCTGAAGCATCGTCACTTTGAGCTACGAAAGCACCACTTTGAGAAAGAGCAGAACAACTTTCGGGTGGATTTTTAAATGCCTGAGAAAATAATAAAGAATTAAATATCAAAAAAAGATAGAAAATTTTTATTTTCATTGCTCCTCCTTTTGTAATCTGATATAAGCAAAAAGTATGCCAAGTTATTAAGAACTTGAAAAAATGTAGAGATTTTGTATAATAGAAAGTATGAAAGGTTTATTAATTTCAATTGCAGGAATACCAAGAAGTTTATCTGATTTTGTTCCTGATAATGGACTTGCTTTACTTGGCTCCTGCTTACTTAAAAATAATGTAAATATTGAAATTTTTGATTTTAATTTACCATCTATTTTTGATGAAATTTATACAGAAGAAATAAAGGGCTTTCTAACAAAATTTGCAAATAAAATTTTTATTGAACAGAAAAAACCAAATTTTTTTGAAATATTTAAATTGAAAAGCGTTTCAAAAGAAATTGAAAAACGTAAGAATATTTATATAGAAAAATTGAAAGAAAACTTACTAAAGAAAATAGAGAAAGAAAAAATTGCTTTTGTAGGATTTAAACTTTGGGCAGGTGATGGATTTGACTGGTCTATAGAAATTGGAAGATATTTAAAAAAACAAAGACCAGAAATTAAAATATTTGGAGGAGGACCGCAGGTAGATATTTTTGAAAATCTCATTTTTGAAAAAGGAGAATTTTTTGATGCTTTATGTTATGGTGAAGGAGAAGAAACGATAGTTGAACTTTGCAAATTTATTCAAGGGAAAAAAATCTTAAAGATATACCAAACATAATTTATAAAGAGAATGGAAAAATTTTTAAGACAGAGAGAAAATATATTGAAAAACTGGATGAATTACCTTTTCCAGTATATGAACCAGAAGTTTATTGGAACATAGATAATAAATTAAAGATGTTTGTAGTTGATGAGAGTAGAGGCTGTCAGAATTCATGTTTTTTTTGTATCCATCCTAAAAAAAGCGGAAAGAGGAAAAAGAAATCTGTTGAAAAATTAATTGAAGAAATTATTTTTTATGTCAATAATTACAAAACATATCTTTATAGATTTGCTGGCTCAAGTACTCCAGGAGATTTAATTTTAGAATTTTCAAAGAGAATTATTGAAAAAGGACTTAAGATTGATTATGCCTGTTCAGGATATGCAGAAGAGTTTGATATTGATTTTAGAATTTTAAAAGAATCAGGATGTCAATCAATATTTTTTGGTGTAGAATCAGGTAATGAAGAGATATTAAAGAAAGGAATGAATAAAAATATAAAAAAAGAGAAAATGATACAAGTTTTGAAAAAGTGTAAACAGGCAGGAATTTTTACTGTTGCAAGTTTAATTTATCCTGCTCCTTTTGAGACAGAACAGACAAGAAGAGAAACAATTGAATTAATAAACGAAGTTAAAGTAGATTCTTGTTTAATTCAATTCCCTGGTATTTATCCTGGAACTGTATGGTTTAAATATCCTGAAAAATTTAATTTTGAATTGGAGAAAGAGACATATCCTTTAAAAGTTATGAACTATAAAATAAAAGCACTTTTTCCACCAAGAATGTAGCAACCACTTCCTTATAAAGTTAATGGTATGAATTTTAAAAAATTTGCATATGAAACAGAAAGATTTCAGAAAGATGTTTTGAACCTTGGAATAAATACTTCAATTTCAAATGAAGATTATCTTTTTTATCTGTATAGTGGATTTAATAATACAGAAGAATTTTTAAAATTTAATAGAGTTTATTTTTATTCTGGGAACAGTGAAAAACTAAAAGAAGAAGTTGAGAGAATAAATAAAGGAAGTAAAAATAGATGAAAAAAAGAGTTGTTATTACTGGAATTGGGGTTATCTCTCCAAATGGTATAGGTAAAGAAAATTTCTGGAATGCTTTAAAGGAAGGGAAAAGTGGAATAAAGAGAATAACTTCATTTGATACAAGTGATTTACCTGTAAAAATTGCCGGTGAAGTAAGTGATTTTAGACCAGAAGATTTTATTGAGGACAAAAAAAAGATAAGAAGAATGGCAAGGTTTTCACAATTTGCAGTTGCCTGTGCAAAAATGCTTTTTGAAGATTCAAATATAGATATAAAATTAATTAACCGAGTTAAAACACTTATCTGTTTAGGTGTAAGTACATCTGCAATGGATTTAATTGAATCACAACATAAAAATTTACTTAAAAGAGGTTATAAAAGCATTTTTCCTTATGGAATTTTTGCAGCAACTCCACATAAAGCAACACAGGAAATTTTAAATGAATTTAATATTGAAATTCCAACTTTTACTATTGCAACTGGCTGTGCATCAGGATTAGATGCAATTGGTTATGGATATCAAGAAATAAAAAAAGGTAATTATGATATTGTAATTGCTGGTGGAGTTGATGCATCAATAACACCTTTAATAATTGGAGGCTTATCTGCTTCAAAAATAATGAGTTTAAGAAATGAAGAACCAGAAAAAGCAAGTAGACCTTTTGATAGATTAAGGGATGGAGGTGTCTTATCAGAAGGTGCTGGAATGGTTGTTATTGAAGATTATTATAGTGCAATAAGAAGAAATGCAAATATCTATTGTGAAATTACTGGTTTTGGAAGATGGACAGAGAAAGAAAATTCAAAACCAGGAGAAGGTTTTGAAAAAGCAATGTTAAATTGTCTAAAAGATTCATTTTTAGAAAAAGAAAGTATTGATTATATTTCTGCTCATGGTCCATCTGACCCATTTTTGGATTATTTTGAAACATTAGCAATTAAAAATGTTTTTGGTAAATATGCTTATAAAATTCCTATTTCTTCAATAAAATCTATGATAGGTAATCCATTTAGTTCTGGAGGTGTATTGCAATTAATATCAGCAATAATGGCTTTTTGGCAAAAGATATTACCACCTACAATAAATTATGAATATCCGGATCCTTTATGTGACCTTGATTATATTCCAAATAAACCAAGAATATCTGATGTAAAATATTGTTTAATAAATTCTCATGGTTTTGGAGGAAGTAATTCATCTTTAATTATAAAAAAATATGAAGATAAATAGTTTGTCAATTGCATTTTTAACAGTTAGTTTAATAAACTTAAGTTTTGGATTACTTGTAATTTTTAGAAGTAAAAAAAATTTATCAAATAGAATTTTTTCATTTCTTTGTTTTCAATTATCTATCTGGTCTTTAATATCTTTTTTTATTGCTTCTGTCCTTGATCCTAAAAAAGGAGAATTTTTAATTAAATCAGTTTTTGCTTATTCAACTTTTATACCTTTTACTTTTTATTTATTTGTTTCATCTATTGGTGAAAAAAAATTTCCAAAGAATGAAAAGAGAACGATTATTTTACTTTTTTGCCTTAGTTTGTCTAATTTTTTTATATCATTTTATCCAAATTTTATTATTGAAGCATATTTTACCCAACCAGGGATATTTCAAAATATCAAGTCAAGTTTGATGGTGAAATATGGCAAATTAGAGTTATCCATATATATGGTTAATATATTACTAATGCTTATTTTAGGACTGCAAAACCTTTACAGAAAGAAAAAGAGGACTTCAGGGATATTGAATCTTGAAATTCAATATATATTTTTAGGTGTTTTATTGGCAACCATCTTTGTAGTTCTTCTCCATATTTTTCCTATAATTTTTGAAGAGAGTATTACAGATAGATTAGGACCGTTTGCCTCTATTATTATGGTTGGAATAATGATTTATGGAATTGCAAAGTATAAAATAATGGATATAACACTTGTCTATGAAAGAATAACTTTATATTTACTTCATTCACTATCCTTAATCACAATATATTTTATTGTTTATTTTATTTTGAGTAAATCTCTCCTTTTCTTTGCAATTGAACCAAAAAACTGGCCTTTATTGATAAGTGGTTTTTCAGTTGCAATACTTTTTAATCCTATAAAAGAAAGATTACAGAATTTTTTAAGAATCAAAATTTTAAAATTTGATATAGAAAAATTTACACAGAGAATTTTTGGAGTTCTTTTTGCTTTTGATGAAATAAAAATTATCTTTAAAAATCTAATGTTAGAACTTAAAAATTTTCTAAATGTTCCAGAACAGATTCTATTTGTTATAAAAAACAAAGATGATTTTCCTTTTGAGAAAAAAGATCTTCCTGATGGAGTAAATGTAATTTATAAAGAAAATCTTGTGACTTTTAATTTACTTGAGAAAAATAAAGTTGTAATTAGAGAAGAGGAGGAAAGATTTGAGGATATATATTCTGACAAAAGGGAAATAGTGAAAGAATTTAACCAACTTGGATATGATGTAGGTATTGCGATAATACAAAGAGAAAAAATTGTTGGTGGTATATTTCTAAAAAACAAAATTGATAACAAAGTTTTTACATATAGAGACCAGTTATTATTAACAAATTTAGGTTATCAACTCGGTGTATCACTTGAAACATTGAAACTATATCATCAGATTTCAGAGATCAACAGTTATATAAAAAATCTACTTGATAATGCGACATTTGGAGTTGTAAGTTTTGATAAAAACGGGAAAGTGAGATTTTGGAATTCTATTATGGAAGATATTTTAGGCAGTGGTGAGGAACTTTTACAAAAACATTTCTCAGAAATTTTACCTGAAAAAATTACCCCTCAAATAAAAGAATTCTATTTAGTTTCTGAAAAAAAAGTAAAAACAGATGAAATAATTTTTAAAGATAAAATTTTTGATATTACTATAACTTCAATTTTTGATGAGAAAGAAGAATTTTTAGGAGTTCAGGTTATATTTACTGATATAACAAAAATAAGACAACTTGAACAAGAAATTAGAATGAAAGAAAAACTTGCTTCTTTTGGTGTTATGGCTGCAGGTCTTGCTCATGAAATTAAAAATCCACTTGTTGCTATTAAGACATTTGTAGATCTTTTACCTCATAGATTGAATGATAATGAATTTGTAAATGAATATCCAAAACTTCTACATCAAGAAATAGATAGAATAAACCATCTTATTGAACAAATTTTACTTTTTTCAAGACCTCAAATTACTAAAATGGAATATATTAATCTCAATGAAATTATAGATTCAACTATTGCACTAATGAATTTCCATTCTCTTAACAAATCAATTAGAATAATAAAGAATATACCAAAAGAAAATGTTATAATAAAAGGAGATAGGGAAAAATTAAAGCAGGTATTTTTGAATATATTTATGAATAGTTTTGAAGCAATTAATAATAAAAAAGATGGCTGTATTGAAGTTAGTTTGAATCAAGCAAATGAAAAAGTTGAAATTGTAATTAGTGATAATGGATGCGGAATAAAGAAAGAAATAATGGATAAAATTTTTGATCCATTTTTCACAACAAAAGAAAAAGGAACAGGTTTAGGTTTATCAATTGTTTTAAGAATTTTAGAAGAACATAAAGGCAAAATCAAGATAGAAAGCAATTTAAATCAAGGAACTAAAGTATTTATTGAGATACCTAAATTAGAATGGGAAAATGAAATACTTGATGATAGTGAGTGAAGATAAATCTATTGTTCATTCACTGAAAATAATTTTAAAGAATTATATTATTGAAGAAGTAAGACCTTTTGAAATAATTGAAAAAATAAAAGAAAGAAAACCATTTTTAATTTTTCTTGATACTTATCTAAATGAGATAGATTCTTGTGAGTTAATTGATAAAATACTTGAAGAAGACAATAAAATACTTATAGTTCCATTAATTTCATGTTACGATAGGAAAACTAAAGAGATTCTTGAAAAAGAAATTTTTGAAATTTTAGAGAAACCATATTTAATTGAAAAGGTGTTTTTAATATTAAAAAAGGCTGAAGAATGGTCAGAATTAAGGTTGCAACAAGAAATTAAACAAGAAAAGAATATTGAAGATTTTAAGGGTGAAAAAATTGAAAAAAAAGATATTTTCCAGATGTTTTTTGATTGTATCACTGAAAATTTTTTAGACATAAAAAAAGCATGTAATGAAATCGTAAAAATTTTAAGAAAGTATTTCCACTTTAATTATATTTCATTTTTTCTAAAAGAAGGACCTTACTATAAAATTTATTCCAGCATAGGGATAGATGAAAAAATTTGCGAAGAAATAAAATTGACTTCTGAAGATCCAGTTATAAAGTGGTTTATAGAAAAGGGTAAAATTATCAATTTTAAAGAAGAGTTTACAAATATTGATTTAAAAAATTTTGCCTCTATCTTAAAATGTATATTAGTTTTTCCATTAAGAACACTTAATGGTAAACTAATAGGTTTTTTTCTGTAGGTGAGAAGAGTATAAATGAGGAAATAAGTAAGGAAGAAATTTCATTTTTAAATATTCTTTCTGATTATCTTGCCATTATTTTTGATAACTTTTTCCTATATAATGAAATAAATTGCCAAAAAGAATATCAAGAATTTATTTTTCAAAATTTACCAATTGGTATTTTAGTAGTGGATAAAGAAGGTATAATCAATTTTCTAAACAAAGAAGGAGAAAAAATTTTAAAAATCTCCTTTTCTGAGTTGAAAGGAAATAAAATAGAAAAAATTGGTTCTCAAATTGCTGATTTATTTAGAAGGGCTTTGTTATACGGTGAAATTATTTCAAGAAAAGAATTTGAATTTTTACCAACAAGAACAACCCTTGGTATAAGTACAAATATAATAAAAGACGAAAATGGAAATATTGTTGGTGTTGTTGGAATTTTCAGAGATTTAACAGAAATTAAAGAAATAGAAAAAAAGAAAGAAAATATAGAAAGAGACAAATTTTGGGGATTTGTTTCTTCCAGATTATCTCATGAGTTAAAAAATCCTCTTGTTGCAATAAATACTTTTGCACAAATGTTGCCTACTATGTATGATGACAAAGAATTTCGTGAAAAGTTTTCTGAAATTGTGGTAAAAGAGATAAAGAAAATAAATGAAATTATTGACTGGATTAATAGAATTGGAGAAACAGTTGAACTGAAAAAAGAAGTATTTCCTTTAAATAGTTTTGTAGAAGAGTTAATAAATAATACAGGACTCAATAGAAAAAATCAAAAAAATCTTGTAAAAAAAATTGAAGGAGATATTATCAAGTTAAAAGAAGCATTTAATTATATAGTAGAATTTTTAAAAGAGGTTATAAAGGAAGAAGGAGAAATTTCAATTGACATAGAAGAAAAAAATGATAATAGTGAAATTGTTATATGTAAAAAGGGCAAAAATATACCTTTTGAACGGGAGGACGAAATTTTTATACCTTTTAATCCCAAATTAAAAACCTCACTTTCTATAAAAATTCTTATAGCAAAAAAAATTATTGAAGCGCATCAGGGAACACTTAAAGCATTATTTAATTTAGATTGTAAAGATTTTATTATAAATCTGCCATTAAAAAATGAATAAAATACTTATTATAGACGATGAACAAGGGGTAAGGGAATCATTAAAGTTTGCTCTAAAAGATAAATATAAAATTATTCTTGCTTCAAATGGTAAAGAAGGTATGTCTTTTATTGAAAAAGAAAACATAGATTTAATAATTCTTGATATAATCCTTCCAGATATAGATGGAATTTCTCTTCTAAAAGAAATTAAAAAAAATTACAAAGATATTCCTATAATTATGTTGACAGCAGTTTCTCAAATAAAAACAGCAGTAGAAGCAATGAAAATTGGGGCATTGGATTATATTACAAAACCATTTGATATTGAAGAACTTATATTAGTGGTTGAAAAAATTATGAAAACTAAAGAATTATATAATCATGTAGAGTTATTGAAAGAGGAGATACAAACTGAGTATCCTTTGAGTACATTGATTTATAAAAGTAAAGTAATGAAAGAAATAATAGAACTTGCTGAAAAAAGTGCTTTGACAGATGCTTCTGTTTTAATAACAGGACCAACGGGTGTGGGAAAAGAATTAATTGCAAGATATATTCATGAAAAAAGTCCAAGAAAAAATCAACCATTTGTTGTTGTTCATTGTGCTGCAATCCCTGAAACATTGTTTGAAAGTGAAATTTTTGGATATGAGAAAGGTGCTTTTACAAATGCATATAAAAGTAAAAAAGGGAAAATTGAGATTGCTAATAATGGTACTCTATTTTTTGATGAAATTGGTGAAATTTCACAAAATGTTCAGGTAAAACTTTTAAGATTTCTTGAAGAGAAAAAATTTTCACCTCTTGGAAGTAATGAATTGATTGAAAGTAATGTAAGGATTATATCAGCTACTTCAAAAGACCTAAAAGAGGAGATAAAAAAAGGTAATTTTAGAGATGATTTATTCTATAGATTATGTGTAATTCCGATCAGAATTCCACCTTTAAAGGAAAGAAGAGAAGATATTATTCCTCTTGTAGACTATTACATAAATTTTTATAAAAAAAGAATCTATAGTAAAATAAAAGATTTTAGTGACGAAGTAAAGACCCTTTTTTTAAATTATGATTGGCCTGGAAATGTGAGAGAACTTAAAAATATAATTGAAAGGATTTTTGTTTTAAATAGTGAAAAGGTTATAATTAATATAGAGGATTTACCTGAAGAATTGCAGAAAAAAAACAAAAGTTTTGTAGTTTAAATTAAATAAAAAAATATGGAAGAGAAAATACTAATAGTTGAAGATAATAAAGAGATGATAGAACTTTTATTAGAAATACTTACTTCAAACAAATTTTCTGTTGATTATGTTTCATCTGGAATATTTGCGATAGAACAAATAAAAAAGGGAAATTATAACCTTGTGATTTTAGATCTTCAATTGCCTGATATAGAAGGATTTAAAGTTTTAGAAGAAATAAAGAAACTCAATGAAAATATATCTGTAATTATTCTTACAGGATTTGGAACAGCAGATAATATTGTTAAAGCGATTAAAATGGGAGCAGATGATTTTATTGAAAAGCCATTTGATATTAAAGACTTTTTAGAGAAAGTTCATAAATATATAAAACTAAAGAGTTTAGAAAAAGAACTTACAAAATTTAAAATGATAGAATCAATTTTACAATTAAACAGGACAATCATCACACTTTCAGATTTAGAAACTATCTTAGCAATAATAATAAATATTTTTGATGATATGTTTGCTCCTGAGAAGGTAGGAATATACATTTTTGACACGAAAAATAATAATTATGTTTTGAAAAAATATAAATTTAAAAATGTGTTCCGAAAGATTAAAGTTATTTATGAAAATTATGAAATAGAGAGATTTTTTAAAGATAAAAATGTTTATGTTGATAGATCAAATGGATGTACATGTTTAAAAATAATGATAAAAGGGAAGGAAAAAGTTATAGGATTTCTTGATATTGAATTAAAAAGAGAAAAAGCAATTAAAGAAGAAGAAATAAAGTTTCTTGAATCTTTTTCCCTCCAGATTGGTATAGGAATAGAAAATGCTATTTTATTTGAAATGGTTCAAAATTCATATATTAACGCAATCAGTTCTCTTGTGAAATCCCTTGAAGCAAAAGATAAATATACAAAAGGACATTCAGAAGAAGTTGCTTATTATTCAGTGTTAATTGGTGAAAAACTTAAATTGAGAGAAGAAGAAATTGAAATTTTGAAAAATTCTTCTTATCTTCACGATCTTGGAAAACTTGGAATTAGAGATAATATTTTGTTAAAACCAGGAAAACTAACTAAGGAAGAATTTGAAATTATTAAACAACATCCTTTAATAACTTTAAAGATTCTTGAACCATTGAATTTACGTAAGGAAGAGAAAGAAGCCTGTCTTTATCACCATGAAAGAATAGATGGAAGTGGTTATCCTTATGGATTAAAAGATGAAAAAATTCCTTTATATGCTAAAATAATTGCAATTGCTGATGCTTATAGTGCTATGACTTCAGAAAGACCTTATAGAAAAAAAATGAGTAAAAAAGAAGCAATAGAGGAACTTATAAAATATGCAGGTATATGGTTTGATAAATATTTAGTTGAATTCTTTATAAGTTCAATTGAACAATAAAAGGAGGTGATAGAAAATGAAGGAAATAGAAATTGGAAAAGTGTCTCATTATTATACAAAAATTAGTGTTGCAGCGGTAAAGATTATAAAAGAAGATCTAAAAATAGGGGATAAGATTCATATTAAAGGACATACAACAGATTTAACACAGATAGTAGAATCAATGCAAAAGGAACATCAAGAAATAGAGATTGCTAAAGAAGGTGATGAAATAGGAATTAAAGTGAATGAACATGTAAGAGAAGGAGATATTGTTTACAAAATAATTGAAGAGTAGAAAGAAAGGAGAAAAATGGTAAGATTTTTAAGTTTTTTTTCAAGTGATCTTGGTATTGATCTTGGAACTGCAAATACATGTGTCTATGTTAGAGGAAAGGGCGTAGTTTTAATGGAACCATCTATTGTAGCAATAAATACAAATAAAAAACAAGTTGTTGCGGTTGGCGAAGAAGCAAAGAAAATGCTTGGTAAAACGCCCTCAAATATAGTGGCTATGAAACCAATGAAAGACGGCGTTATTGCAGATTTTGAGGCCTGTGAAGAAATGTTGCGATATTTTATTTTAAAAGTAAAAACTCCAAAACATAGATTTGTTTTACCTCCAAGAATTGTAATTTCTGTGCCTTCTGGAATAACAAGTGTAGAAAGAAGAGCGGTTAAGGAAACAGCGCTTAAAGCTGGAGCAAGAATGGTGCTTCTTGTAGAAGAACCTATGGCAGCAGCGATTGGAGTAGGACTTCCTGTTGAAGAACCTTGTGGGAGTTTCATTTTAGATATTGGTGGTGGGACAACTGAAATGGCTGTTATTTCTCTTGGTGGAATAGTTCTTACAAAAAGTCTAAGAGTTGCAGGGAATGAAATGGATGAAGCTATTATAGAATATTTAAAGAAAAAATATAATCTTTTAGTTGGTGAAAGAACAGCGGAAGAAATAAAAATTAAAATTGGTTCAGCTTTCCCTCTTGAAAAAGAACTTACAATGGAAGTTCATGGAAGAAGTTTAGTTGAAGGATTGCCAAAAGTTGTTAAAATTCATTCAGAAGAGATAAGAGAAGCACTGAAAGATACTCTTAATATAATTGTTAATGCAGTTCGTGATATTCTTGAGGATACACCTCCTGAACTTTCAAGTGATCTGATAGAAAGTGGTCTTGTAATTACCGGAGGAGGGGCTCTTTTAAGAGGAATTGATAAACTTATATCTCAAGAAACAAAATTGCCTGTTTATATAGCAGAAGATCCTTTAACAGCGGTTGTAAGAGGAACAGGTAAAATGCTTGAAGAGGAAAAGTACTTTAAACAAATTCCCCAGGAATAAAAATGCTTTGGCGGTTCAGAAGAGAATTAATTTTCTTAATGATGTTATTTTTTTCATATTTTATAGAAAAGAATTCTTTTAGAAGAAATCTTCCAACTACAAATACAAAAATTTCAGAAGAAAATCTTATAAATTACGAAGAAATCATTCAGGAAAACAAAAGATTAAGAGAATTTCTTGAACTAAAAGAAAAAAAAATAATTTCAAATTTTAAAGTGGCAGAAGTCATTGCGATAAAACCATATATTTTTCCAGCAGAAATTTTTATAAACAAAGGGAGTAGAGATGGGATTAAAAAAAATGATATTGTGGTTACAAAAGATATTTTTTTAGTAGGAAGAGTTGAAGAAGTTAACGAAGCATACTCTAAAATAATTTCAATTTTCAATAAAAAAACAAAAATAAGCGTTATAATTTCTTCAACAAAAGAAATAGGAATAGTTGAAGGAGGTTATGCACCTTTTTTATTAATGAAATACATACCTTATGATAGTAAAGTAAAAATAGGAGATGAAGTTTATACTTCAGGTTTTAGTGTGTATTATTATTCAGGTTTAAAAATAGGACAAGTAGCAAAAATTTTAAAAGATAGTAATTCTCTTTTTTTAAAAATCTTTGTTAAGCCCTATATATACTCATATAGCTTTAAGGAGGTAATTATTGTTAAGTAGAAAATTGTTCGTTTTGTTTGAACAGATTTTGATTATTTCAATTTGTCAGTATATTTTTTGTACTTTTTTTAACTTTAAGATAATTCCTTCTTTTTACCTTATATATCTTTTGTCGCTCAGTTTTGATGGTAATATTGAACTTGCACTATTTTTAAGTTTTATTTTAGGTTTAATTCACGATATATTCACCAATATGATTTTAGGAAGTACTTCTATAAAGTTTCTTTTAATTGTTTATTTTTCTTCTTTTTTTGTGGTAAAATCAATTAAAAGTAAGTGTGGCTTAATTTTTATTTTTAGTTTTTTATATTTTGTTATGTTTTCTTTCACAAGAATCAATGAAAGTTTGTGGGATGGTAGAACAATATTAAAATATTCAATTTTATTTTCATTTTATAATTTCTTAATTGCAATTGTGGTTGAAATAGTATTTAGAGAGATGAAAAAGAAATGGAAAGAGAAAATTTTCTGAAAAATTTTATTAGTTTTTTCATTTATATAATTCTACTTATGGCTTTCTATTTGCAGATTATAAGATATCCATATTATTATCAACTTTCTATAAGAAATTGTATTAGAACTATTGAAACAGGAATACCTCGAGGAATTATTTATGACAGAAATGGAAGAATACTTGCCAAAGATATCCCTTCTGTTAACCTTGTTTTTGTACCATATGATTTGAAAAATATAGAAAAGGAAATTGAAATTCTTTCAAATATTTTGAATCTTGAAAAGGAGTATCTTGAAAAAAAGTTAAAAAGTAAATACCTAAATCCTTTTGATAGAGTCATATTAAAGAGAAATTTAACAAGTAAAGAAATTTCTTTAATAGAAGAAAATTCGCATCATCTACCAGGTATTTTTGTTCAAGAGGGATTAAAAAGATTATATCCATTTGGAGAAAAAACCGCACATTTACTTGGTTATCTTGGAGAAATTTCTAAATATCAACTTGAAAAATTGAAGGACAAAGGATATAAAATTGGAGATGTTATAGGTCAGGATGGAATTGAAAAACAATATGATGAATTTTTAAGAGGGATTCCAGGAGGAATTCAAGTAGAAGTAGATGCTTTAGGTCACCAAAGAAAAGTTTTGGGAAAGAGAGAAGGTCAACCAGGTAATGATATAATTCTTACAATTGATGCTACAATTCAAGAAATTGCCTTTGAAGAACTTGGAAATAAAAAAGGATGTGTTGCTGTTATGGACCCAAGAAATGGTGAAATACTTGCTCTTGTTAGTAATCCGTATTTTAATCCTGATAATTTATTATATTACCTTGATGAGAAAAAATTTCCAGAGAAACCATTTTTAAACAGAGTTATAAGAGGACAATACCCTCCAGGATCAATTTTTAAAATAATCACGGAAATTGCTGCATTAGAAACAGGAACAATTAGAGAATATGATAGGATAGAATGTACTGGCAAGATTGAGGTTGGGAACAGGATTTTTAACTGTTGGAAAGAAGAAGGACATGGTTGGGTTGATATAAATCTTGCATTACCTTTTTCATGTAATGTTTTTTTTGGAACTATCGGCATGAAAGTTGGAGTCGCACAGATTATTGAGTATGCGAAAAAATTTGAACTTGGTAAAAAAACAGGCATTGATTTACCTGGGGAGGCAAGTGGTTATATTCCGTCTCCTAAAGAAACAGATCCTTTAAATCTTTCTATTGGACAGGGACCAATTACAACTACACCAATTCAACTTTTATCCCTTATAGCAACTATTGCAAATGGTGGAAATATCTGGCAACCATTTATAGTTAAAAAAATAATTACATCTAAAGGTGATATTTTAAAAGAATCTATACCAATTGTGAAAAAAACTGTATATATAGATTCAGAGGTCCTTGATATATTGAGAAAAGGATTGAGAAATGTTGTTATTTTTGGGACTGGGACACGAGCGCAAGTTGAAGGGCTTGAAATTGCAGGTAAAACTGGGACTGCTCAGAGGGCTGCATCTGAAGCTGAATTGCCAACCCATGGTGCTTTTGTTTGTTATGCACCTTTTGATAATCCAAAAATCGCTGTTGTTGTATTTCTTGATTATGGTTCTTCTTCTCAAGCAGCACAAATTGCTGGGAAAATATTGAAAAGAATATTTTTACCAGAAAAAATAGAGGAAGAAAATGAAACAGAAACTGAAATATTTGAAGAATAGTATAATTTCAAAAGACATAATTTTTCTAAGTTATATCTTGATTTTTATAGGACTTATTATTCTTTTCAGTGCATCAAAAGGAGTTATTCTTACAAGAGAGGGTTTTTTTATAAAGCAGATCATGTGGGTAATATTAGGAACTATTTTTGTTAAAGTGTTTAAAAATAGCGATTATAGAAATTTAGAAAAAATTTCATATTTTTTTTATTTTCTAACAATTATTTTGCTTTCTATAGTTTTAATAAAAGGGGAGGGGAGAGCATCAAGATGGATAGGACTTGGTTGGTTTTATTTTCAACCTTCTGAATTTGCTAAATTGGTCATAATATTAACTTTATCATCTTATTTATCTAAAAGAGACATTAAGAACTTTTATGTTCTATTTGTATCTTTCCTTATTGTTGCAATTCCATTTTTTCTTGTTTTTAAACAACCAAATCTTGGAACTGCTATCGTCTTTATGTTTATTTTTATTGGAATAACATACATTGCTGGAATAACAAGAAAACAATTACTTACAATTTTACTAATTACAATTTTCTCCTCTCCTTTAATATGGGCAATAATGAAGGACTATCAGAGAGAAAGAATTTTAACTTTTATAAACCCTATGAGAGACCCACTTGGGAAAGGGTATAATTTACTTCAATCGAAAATTACAATAGGGTCAGGTGGTCTTATTGGTAAAGGTTTTATGAAAGGTACTCAGACGAAACTTGCTTTTCTTCCAGAATATCACACTGATTTTATTTTTTGTGTTCTTGCAGAGGAATTTGGTTTTATAGGTGTGATAATTTTTGTTTTAATTTATTATTACTTTCTTATTAAAATTTATGAAATTATCTGTCTATCCAAAAATATGTTTGGAAAACTTATTTCAACCGGAATTTTTGTTATGTTTTCAGCACATTTTATAATAAATCTTGGCATGACACTTGGAATTTTTCCGATTGTTGGGATCCCTCTTCCTTTTGTAAGTTATGGTGGTTCTTGCTTGATAGTTTCTATTTTATCGGTTATACTTCTATCAAGCATTGAAAAACATTCAACACTATTTTAGAAATGTCTCATGAAATTGAAAAATTGCTTTCTTTAGTTGAAAATCCAGCAAGATATTTAGGAAAAGAGATAAATATATATATAAAAAAGCAAGGTAAAGTAAGAATTGCTCTTGGTTATCCTGATATTTATGAAGTTGGGATGTCGTCTCTGGGTCTGAGGATTTTATATGGACTTTCCAATGAAAGAGACGACTGTATTTGTGAAAGATTTTTTCTTCCCTGGATTGATATGGAAAATTTATTAAGAAAGAAGAAAATTCCTCTCTTTACTCTTGAAACAAAATCCCCTCTTTTTTTATTTGACTTAATCGGAATAAGTTTATCATCTGAACTTAATTTCACCAATTTTTTAAATATTCTTTTTCTTTCAGATATACCAATTTTTTCAAAAGATAGAAAAAATCAAGATCCTATAATAATGGTTGGAGGAAATTCAACTTTTAATCCACTTCCACTTACTCCTTTTGTTGATGCATTTTTTATTGGTGAAGCAGAAGAACTTTGGAATATAGTAATTGATATAATAAAAGAGTATAAGGGAAACAGATTTAAAATTCTTGAAAATTTAAATAAAATAGAATCAATTTTTGTTCCTTTATTTAACAAGAAAAAAGTTAAAAAAGCATTTGTTAAAGATTTAAATGAGGCATTTTTTCCTGTGAGGTATATAGTCCCTTTAACTAAAATTATTCATGACAAAATTTCAATAGAGATAATGAGAGGCTGTATTCAAGGATGTAAATTTTGTCAAGCAGGTAGTTGCTGGAAACCTGTGAGAATTAGAAATTGGGATAAGATTTTAGAAATTGCAAAACAGACATACAAAAATACAGGATATGAAGAAATCTCTCTTTTATCATTTTCTGCAGGTGACCATCCTCAAATAGAAAAAATTATAACAAAATTAGTAGAAGAATTTAAAAGGAAAAATGTTTCTATTTCTTTTCCTTCACTAAGAATAGATACTTTTTCTTTTCAACTTGCACAAAAAATAAAAGAAATAAAAAAGACAAATTTAACTTTTGCTCCTGAGACAAGTGAGAATTTGAGAATAAAAATTGGTAAAAATATAAAAGATGAAGAAATTTTGAAACTTGCAAATCAAGCAAAAACAAACAATTACAGACACATAAAATTATATTTTATGATTGGTCTACCTCAGGAAACGCAAAAAGATATAGAAGACATTGTTAAACTTATAAAAGAAATTTCAAAAATAATAAATCTTAATATTTCTTTCAATACATTTGTCCCAAAACCACATACTTTTTTTCAATCTGAAAGATTTATTAAAAAAGAAGAATATGAAGAGAAAAGAAACTATATAACTGAAAAACTTAAAAAAAATAATTATGTAAAATTTAACTTTCAATCATATGAAGCCAGTTTCATAGAATGTTTACTTGGAAGGGGAGATGAGGACTTGGCAAGTATAATTTATAATGTCTGGAAAAAAGGAAATAAATTTGAAAACTGGAAAGAGTTTTTTAGATTTGAAACTTGGAATGAAACTCTTGAACAAGGAAAAATTTCTGTTGATAAATATTTAGGATACTTAACTCCGCCTTTCAAATGGAATTTTATTGAATTATAATAGGCCTGGGCCGGATTTGAACCGGCGAATAGCGGTTTTGCAGACCGCTGCCTTCCCGCTTGGCTACCAGGCCATTATATTAATTATACCTTAAATCGCCATCTTTTTTATAACATTTAGATAGTCAAAATTTGGTTCTTTCTTTTTTGTAACAACATCAATAAGAGGAACCTCAACAATTTCGTTACCTTTTATTCCGACCATATACCCATATTTATTATTAAGTAGTAGTTCTACAGCTTTATTTCCTAAAATTGTTGCAAGTTTCCTTGTTAAATATGTAGGTCTTCCTCCTCTTTGAATATATCCTAAAACAGTATATTTTATCTCTCTTTCAGGTAATTTTTCAGACAAAATTTTTGCTAAATTTTCAGCTTTTCCAGCACCTTCAGCAAGAACTATTATACAACTTTTTTTACCTTTTTTTTCTTCTTCTTTGATTTCTTGAACGATATCTTCAATATTTAATTCAATCTCAGGAAGTATAACAATTTCTGCTCCACAAACTATTCCTATTTCGAGTGCAAGATTTCCAGATTCTCTGCCCATTACTTCTATAATAAATGTTCTTTCATGGCTTGTTGCAGTATCTCTAATTTTATCTATTGCATCTATTGCTGTATTTACTGCTGTATCAAAACCAATTGTATAATCAGTTCCATAAATATCGTTATCAATTGAAGCAGGAATATGAACAACTGGAAAATTAAATTCAGAATAAAGTAAATACGCACCTTTTGCAGAACCATCTCCTCCAATCACAATAAGTCCTTCAATCATTTCTTCTTTAAGATTTTTATAACAAATCTCCCTTACTTCTTTATTTTTAAACTCATAAAATCTTTTTGTTTTTAATATTGTTCCACCTTGATTTATTATTCCACTTACATTTCTTGAAGTTAATTTTTCAATTTTTTTCTCATATAGTCCTTTGAATCCTTCATAAATTCCTATCACTTCAACATTATTATAAATTGCAGTTCTAACAACACTTCTTATAGTGGCATTCATTCCAGGAGCATCTCCACCTGTTGTTATAACTCCTATTTTTTTCATATCAATATCCAAAATCTGCTTTGAGCCCTGGTTTAATTTCTCTTGATTCTTTAATTAGTGATTTTGCTTCGTCATGCATCCACTCAAATTTATACCACCAGGGTTTTGACATAATTTTTGTAATTGTTCTTATTTGTCTTATCCTTGGTATTGCTATTTTTACAAAGGAATTTTCAAGTGTATCCCAGTCCTTTGTTTCAGGATCTGTAAATGCTTCTTTAAAATATGCTCTTCCACACATTGGACCTGCAACAAGATCACATACTGAACTATACTGAATTGCATATTGTTCAAAATCAACAGCAGCACTTAATAGTAATAAAGGTCTTGGAGATATTTTTTCCATTTCAAAAGCCACATCTCTTACAACTTGTGGAGAGCATACATTAATAACTTTTCCGTCTTCTTCAACCCATAAAACAGGAACTTGAGTTTTGTAAAAATGACCAAATTGTGAAAAATCCTTTGCCATTTTTATTAATGCATCTGGTAATTTTTTTGCCTTTTGTAGTTTTGTTTCACCTGGTAAATCAGCAAGTAGTGTTTCATTATAAAGTGGTTTTTCAAGTTTTTTGCATTTTTCAAAAACCTCGGCAAGCCATTCTTTATTCTTTTCCCAACTTTCTTTATGATCAGGATTTAAATAAACAAGTGTTTTGAAAGCATCTACTTTATCAGCTATTTCTTCTGGTTCTATCGCAAGACGAGCAACTTTTCCAAGTCCACCGTCAATTTCAATTGGTTTTGTATGTTCAAGACGTCCAATTAAAAGAATCTCTGATCCAAGAGCTTCTTTAAATCCTGGTGTTAAAATAGCAAGATGATTAAATAATGCAGCTGTAACTTCTCCTCTTAAATGTTTAGCAAATCTTTTGCAAACTTCCTTCACATCTTCATCATTTGCTTCTCTATTTTCTCCAATGTGTTTTAAAAAGCTGTTTGTAAGTTTAATATATGAACTATGTTGGTCGGACGCAAAAACATCCATAACACCATCAGGAGCAAACTTTGCTAATACTTTAAAAATATTTTCACTTACTTCTAAACCATCCTTATATCTTGCATAAACCATTCTCTCCCTCCTTTTTTAATTAAAATTACTTTTAATTCTTCTTAACTTTTCTCTTAAATTTGGTTCTTTTCTGGAGATAATTTCTGCAGCAAAAAAAGAAGCATTTTTAATTCCAGCTTTTCCACAAGACACACAGGCAACTGGAACTCCTTCAGGCATCTGGACAAGAGAAAATAAAGAATCAGCAGTTTGTGTATTCTTATTTGGAAGTAAAACTCCAATAACAGGTATAATAGTTTTAGAAGCAATAATACCGGGTAAATGTGTTGAAATCCTATTAAAAACTATTATTACATCAATTTCCTTTCTTTCACTAAAATCAATCAATTCATCAATCAATTTTAAATTATCCATTCCTGAAATTATTCTAACATCAAAAGGGATTTTCAATTCTTCTAAAATTTTTATCCCTTCTTCTATTGTTTCTGTATCCTTCTCGTTATCTATTATAATAATTACTTTCCCCATATTTTTCTCATTCTTTTAATTGCCTCTTTTATTTTTTCTTCACTTATTGTTAATGAAAAACGCACATAACCTTCACCTGAAGGACCAAAACCGACTCCTGGAGTTGCTACTATTTTACCATTTTCAAGTAAAAAGTCAACAAAATTAATTGAACTATTATTAATTTTAACCCAGAAATAAAAGGTTCCATCGGGTAAATTAAAATTAAATCCTAATTCTTTTAATCCAGAAGCAAAAATGTCTCTCCTTTTTTTATATATTTCTCTAATTTTTATAACTGATTCTTGAGAACCTGTAAGTGCTTCTACTCCAGCATACTGAATTGCCTCAAATGTACCTGAATCAATATTTTCTTTTATTTTAGCAAGAGCAGAAATTAGAAAAGAATTTCCGCATGCCCAACCAATTCTCCAGCCAGTCATATTATATGTTTTAGATAATGAATTAAATTCTATAACAACATCCTTAGCCCCATCTATTGAAAATATATTTACAGGTCTTTTTTCAAAATATATTTCTGAATATGCAGCATCATAAACAAGAATTATCCTATATTTTTTACAGAAATTTACTACTTCCTTTAAAAAGTCAAAATCAGCAAAGGTCCCTGTAGGATTATTAGGATAGTTCAGATATAAAATTTTTGCTTTTTTTAATATTTCATTAGGTATTTTTTCAAGTTGAGGTAAAAAATTATTTTCTTCTTTTAGGGGCAAAAAATAACTTTGACCTCCTGCTATTAAACTTCCTATATGATATACAGGATATCCTGGTTCCGGGACTAATGATATATCTCCGTGATTTAAAAAGCATAAAGGAAAATGAGCGATCCCTTCTTTAGAACCAATTAAAACACATATTTCATTTTCATAATCAATATCAACATCATAATTTTTTTTGTAGTAATCAGCTATTGCTTTTCTAAATTCTTTAGTTCCTTTCCCAAAAGGATATCTGTGAAATTTTGGATTTTCAACTGCCTTTTTCATTGCTTCTATAATATTAGAAGGAGTGGGTAAATCAGGGTCTCCAACCCCAAAATCAATTACTTCTTCTCCTTTTGCTATTAAACTTTTTTTCTTTTTATCAATTTCTACAAAAAGATAGGGTGGAATTTTTTTAAGTCTTTCACTTACTTCAAACATTTAAAACCTCCTCTTTTATAAAGTTTTCCATACTATAGAATCCTTCATCTTTTTTATGCAGAAATTTTGCTACTTTTAACGCTCCAGAAGCAAATACTTCTCTGTTATAACATTTATGAGATATTTCTATAATTTCTCCAATTCCTCCATAAAAAACAGTATGCTCACCCACTATATCTCCAATTCTTAAAGAATGAATACCTATTTCATTAAATTTTCTTTCACCTGTTATACCTTTTCTTCCATATGTTAAAACTTCTTTCATTTCTAAATTTCTTTCTTTACAAATTATCTCTGCAATTTTTTTTGCTGTTCCACTTGGTGCATCTTTTTTAAAATGATGATGTATTTCTTCAATTTCAATCTCATAATTTTTTAAAATTTTAGTCGCATATCTTATAATTTCAAAAAAAAGATTAACTCCAATACTCATATTAGGAGATAAAAAAATTGGAACAGATTTGGCAATTTCTTTTATTTTTAATACCTGTTCTTCTTTAAAACCTGTGGTTCCAATGACTATTTTGCCCTTTTTTTCTTTAATTATCTCTAAAAAAGACATAGTAGCTTCTGGAACTGTAAAATCAATTATCATATCATTTTTTTCAATTAATTTTTCAAGATTATCAAAAACTTTAATTCCTTTTTTTATCTCTTTTCCAATTAGAGGATGTCCTTTAACTTCTATACCTCCTTTTATAAAAAAATCATTGTCTTTCAAAGCAAGTTCAGTTATTAAACTACCCATTCTTCCACAAGCACCACAGACAATAAGATTGATTTTTTCCATTTTATTCCTCCCTTACTCTTTTAATTTTTGCTCCAAGTTGACTTAATTTTTTTTCAAATTTTTCATAACCTCTGTCAAGGTGATATATTCTTGAAATTTCTGTAGTCCCCTCAGCAGTTAGGGCTGCAAGAACTAATGCAGCACTTGCTCTTAAGTCAGAAGCCATTACTTTTGCACCCTTTAGTGATTTAACACCCTTTATTATTGCCTTTGAGCCATCAAGAGTAATATCAGCACCAAGACGGTTCAATTCGCCAACATGTATAAATCTTTCCGGAAAAACTTTTTCTGTTATTAAACTTATACCATCTGCAAGCGTCAGAAAACTCATCATTTGTGCCTGTAAGTCGGTTGGAAAACCTGGATATGGTAAGGTTGTAATTTCAACAGCCTTCCATTTATCACTTGGAATTGTCTCAACAAAATTTTCACCATAGAGAATTTGGAGTCCACACTCTTCAATTTTATCAAAAAGAGCAAAAAGATGTTGAGGAATAACACCATTAATTCTTATCTTGCTTTTTGTGATATATCCTGCTAATATGTATGTTCCCCCTTCAATTCTGTCTGGAATAATTTCATATTCAATTCCTTTTAATTTTTTAACACCTTCAATTTTTATAAAATGAGAACCTTCACCATAAATTTTTGCTCCTGCTTTCTTTAAAAATTTTGCAAGGTCTACTATTTCTGGTTCACAGGCAGCATATTCAATAGTTGTTTTTCCTTCTGCTAAAACTGCTGCGCACATAACATTTGCTGTAGCAAGAACACTTGAACCAAAACTTCCTCCAAGGAAAATATCATTTCCTTTAAGAATATCAGCTTTACCAACTATATATCCTTCTTCATTTTCTATTTGAACTCCAAGCTTTTTTAAACCTTTAATATGTAAATCTATTGGTCTTGGTCCTATTACACATCCTCCAGGCATTGAAAATCTTGCTTTTTTATATTTTGCAAGCAAGGGACCTAATAGACAGATTGACCCTCTCATAGTACTTACAAATTCGTATGGAGCGGTAAATTGATATATTCCAGAGGGATCAATCTCAAGCGTATTATTTTCAAATTTTGTCTTTACTCCCATATAATTCAAGATTTTTATCATTGTTTGAACATCTTTTAAATCTGGAACATTATATAAAACTGTTTTACCTTCACACATTATACTTGCAGCAATTATAGGAAGAGAAGCATTTTTAGAACCGGATATTTCTATTTCTCCTTCAAGTTTATGCCCACCTTCTATAATAAATTTTTCCATTTTTCTCCTTTTTTTCCATATTATTTTACATTATATTAAATTTTTTTAAAGACCATTATCCTATCAAAAGATGAAAAATCCTTTTTTACTTCAAAAAGTATTAATTCTTGAGGGATGATTTTTTTAATTTCTTTTGTTTGAGCATATCCGATTTCAATTATTAAAAATCCATTTTTCTTTAGATAGTAATTTGCTTCTTTCAGAATTTTTTTTATAATTTTTAAACCATCTTTTCCACCGATAAGTGATTTTTTGGGTTCTTTTTTTATCTCTTCTGTAAGTTTTTCATATTCATCTTCCCTTATATATGGAGGATTGCTAACAATTAATTCAAATTTATCATTTACATTTTCAAATAAATCTGAAAATAAAAATTTTACTTTTTTTTCAACTTTATTTAAAACTGCATTTTCACAGGCAACTTTCAAACTTTTTTTAGAAATATCAACTCCTATAACTTTACAGTTTTCAATATTTTTTGCAAGTGCAATAGAAATATTTCCACACCCTATTCCTATATCAAGAATTTTAACTTTTTTAGGATAAAAATATTGGTTGTAGATGTTAATGGTCTTTTCAACAAGTAATTCTGTTTCAGGTCTTGGAATAAAAATTCCTTTCTTAATTTTAAATTCACAATCGTAAAAATGAACTTTTTTTATAATATATGGTAAAGGAATTCTTTTTTTTCTTTTTTCAACTAATTCTTTTATTTTTTTATATTCACTTTCTGAAACCTTTATATCCTCTGTATAAATTTTATATCTTTCTATTTCAAAAACTTCAGAGATAATTATTTCTGCTTCTAAATAAGGTGAATCTATATTACATTTTTGAAATTCATCTTTTATTGAATTTAAAAGGTCTTTTAGATTCACTTTTATTGGTTCACTATATTTTCTTTGAGAGAGAAGATATGACTTTTTTAGCAGTATTTTTGATTAGGGGATATTCTCCTTCCTCAGCAAGATATTCTATAAGTCCTCTTATTTCTGAATCAGAATTTTGCTTTAAATATTCACCAAGAACTTCAATAATATTTGCTCTTATATAAATTTCTTCTTCTCTATTACCTTGAGGATAGTTCTCTTTTAATCTTGAAACCATAAAATCTATGCTTCTATATTCTCCAAGTTTTCCAAGAGCAATATAATAGTATGGTCTTAATCCAGCGACTCCAAATTCTCTCCATGCTTTCTTTATTAATGATAAAGAATTTGTGTCTCTTAAATTTGCGAGAGCATTCATCAGTTTGACTGCAAAAATAATTTCATTTTTTTGTTCATCTGTTTCTCTTTGAGAATATGAAAATTCAGAAAAGGGAAATCTAAATTCTCCAGGTATACCAGGTTGTTCTTCCTGTATAACTATTGCCGAAGCCCCAATTCCTGAAATATCTATTTTCCTTTTCCTTAGTTCAAGTAATTCTTCATATTTTCTTTTTTGTTCCGTTAAATCTACAAGTTCCTTGTCAATTTTAGCAATTTCTTCATTGTTTGTCTTAATTTTTTCTTCTATTGTTCTTTTTTCATCAATTAATTTTTTTATTTCTTTGTCAGTTAATGGTTTTCTACTACCAGAAACAGTGCCAGGAGCACCTTGCGGGAATTGAAATTCTTCAGGGAAAACATTAAGTTGATTATCAATCTGAGAAATCCTATTATTTAAATTTTGTATTTCACTATTTAAAACAATTTTTCTTGCAGTTAAGTCATCTAATTTTTGATTTATATCCTGTATATTTTTTCTTGCTTCATCTCTTTCTTTCTCTCTTTTATTGACCATCCCTGTAAGTGCATTTCTTAATTCTTCAACTACTTTTTCTGATTTTATATTACTAATAATATCAAGAGCAACAATTCTTATTTCAAATAATTCTTTTTCATCTTTAATAATTTTCAAAAGCATATCTATTACATCCTCTTTATGAACTTTTCCAGCAGCAGTTATTAAATTCCTTTTTATTTCAGGTTGGTCGGTATTCTCAATAATAGAAAGAATTTCATCTATAACCTTTTCTATCTCTGACGCTGGATATAAGATTATTTTTTTTGACGCATTTTTTCTTACTTCTTCAGTTCCAAATTTAATTCTTTTTATAATTGTGCTTATTGGAATTAATTCCTTTTTTAACACAGATGTTTCATCAGCTTGCGGAATTCCAGGAGGTAAAGGTATTTGACCTTCTATAAGCATACCTTCCGGAGTTGTTTTTTCTTCTTTTTGTTTCTTTTCTTCTTCTTTTCTCTTTTTTTCTTCTATTTCTAATTGTTCCCATTTTTTTGCAATTTGAATTTCTTTTTCAGATTTTTCAATTTCATCTTTTAGCTTTTGAGCGTTTTTTCCATAAAAAGATAAAGGTGAAATACTTATAATTTTATTTAATATATCAATTGCTTCATTTTTTCTATTTTGAGATAAGTAAACCAAAGCAAGGGTGTAATAATAAGAAGCATTTTGAGAATTAATGTTTATTGCTTTTTGTAAATTAGAAATTGCTTCATCTGTTTTTCCTTTTCTGAAATATGCCTCTCCAAGATAATAGTAAACATCAGGATTTTCTAAAGAAATTTTACTAAGTCTTTCAAAAATATCTATTGCTTTTGTATATTCTCCTGTTTTTAGATATATTATTCCTTTATTAATTAATTCATTTTCATTAGATTCTTTCCCAAATATTAAAAGAACTGATATTGTAAAAATTATTAAAATTTTATTTCTCATTTTTCCCCTCCATTTGATTTAATATTACCTTGAAATTGAAACTAATGTCAATAAACTTCGTCAAACTCATTTTTTAATCTTTCTTTCAATCGTTCAATTAAATCATCTATTTCGCCATCCATTATTTTATCAAGATTATAACTTGTAAAATTAATTCTATGGTCAGTTAATCTATTTTGAGGAAAGTTATATGTTCTTATTTTTTCGCTTCTATCCCCTGTTTTTATTAGTTTTCTTCTTTGTGTATCTATTTTTTCTTTTTTTTCTTTTTCATAAATATTTTGTAATCTTGCCCTTAAAATTTTCATTGCTTTTTCTCTATTTTTTATTTGAGACCTGTCATCCTGACAACTTACAGAAATTCCTGTTGGAATATGAGTAATCCTGACTGCTGAAGATGTTTTATTCACATGTTGACCACCATGACCACTTGCTCTAAAAGTTTCTATTTTTAAGTCATCTGGATTAATTTTGATTTCTTGGTCTTCTATCTCAGGAAGAACCACTACTGTTGCTGCTGATGTATGAATTCTTCCATAACTTTCTGTCTTTGGGATTCTTTGAACTCTATGGACTCCACCTTCATATTTTAAATTACCATAAGCATTATTGCCTTTTACATAGAAGATTATTTCTTTAAAGCCACCAAGATCAGATGGATGAGAATTTAAAATTTCTATTTCATAATTGTTTTTTTCGCAATATTTTGAGTACATACGAAAAAGATCAGCAACAAATAAACATGCTTCTTCTCCTCCAATTCCCGCTCTTATTTCAACTATTGCATTTCTATTGTCTCTATCATCCTTAGGAGTTAGAAGATTTTCAATTTTTTTTTCTATTTTAATTTTCTCATTAATTAGAAAATCAAGTTCTTCTTTTGCTATTTCTCTTAATTCTTTTTCTGTCTCTTCTTTTATAATAAATTCATCTTCTTTTATTTTTTCCAAAATCTTCACGTATTCTTTTTTAAGTTTTAAGATTTCTTCATAAATACCAATTTTTTTCAGAATTTCTTTTAATTTTTGAGGATCTTTTTTATCTTGTGTTATATATTCAAGACAATTTTTATAATCTTCTTCTATTTCTTTAAGTTTATCATCAACCATATTTTTTCTTAAACTTTTCTACTCTTCCTGTAGTATCAACAAATTTTTGTTTTCCCGTAAAATAAGGATGACATTTATTGCAAATTTCAACTTTGATTTCTGACTTTGTTGATCTCGTCTTTACAATATTTCCACATGCACATACTATCGTTGCTTCTTTATACTCAGGATGTATTCCTTTTTTCATATCTTTTCCTCCTCTCTTATTTCTATTTCAAACTCTTTTAAAGCATCTCTACTAACAGGTTCTTCTACAATTGTTATACCTTCTCCACTAAAATATTTTATAGGATTTCCTTCAATTAAAAATCTTATTTTTTTTATCTCTGGGAACTGTGTTCCAGTGCAGACAATCTGAGCAATTCTTGCTTGCATTAACAAAGTTCCACCTCCTTCTTCTACTTCTTTTGAAAAATCTAAATTTAAAATATCACCTTCTATATATACATTTAAAATCTTTGTATTTTCATTTAAACAGGTAGAAAATCCTTTTTCCTTTTCTTGTTCTGTTGGTCCTTTTATTAGTTCTTTCATTGTATTTTCTATTTTGTTTTCAATCTTATTATTAAATTTTATTTTTCGCCTAACAGGTTCAACAATTATTTTATTATCTTCTTGTCGCGTTAAAAAGATATATATACTTGTTTCTCTTATGTATTTTTCTTTGAATTCCCACAGTCCTAAAATAATAATAAGCAAAATAAAAACCGAAATTAGAAAATATATTACAACTTTCTCTTTTTTTCCCATAAATTAAATTAATTATACTCTTTTTCTTTTTTTAGTCAATTTTTAAAAATTTTTATGCTTTTATAACCTTTGGAAGTTTTTCTTTATATACATTTCTTGTATCAACAATAAGAGGCAGATTTTCATAGAGGGTTTGATAATCAATATTTGAGTGGTCAGTTACTATAATTGCAAGGTCATAAATTTTTAATTTTTCTGGTGAAAATTCTATAGAAGAAATAGGTTTTGGATATTGTCTTGTCTTTTTAACTTCTTTCACATAAGGGTCATAATAGTCAATTCTATCCACATTTTTTTTCTCAAGAATTTTTATAATTTTAAAGGCAGGAGATTCTCTAATATCATCAACATCTTTTTTATAAGCGATACCAACAATTAAAATTTTGCTTCCTTTTATTGATTTACCTTGCATATTCAAACCCTCTATACATTTCTCAACAACATAATAAGGCATCATAGTATTTATTTCTCCTGCTAATTCAATAAAACTTGTAGTAAAATCATATCTTTTTGCTACCCAAGTTAAATAAAATGGATCAATTGGTATACAATGACCTCCAAGCCCTGGTCCTGGATAAAATGCCTGAAAACCAAAAGGTTTTGTCTTTGATGCTTCAATTACTTCCCATATATCAATACCCATTCTATCAAAAAGCATTTTAAGTTCATTTACAAGTGCTATATTTACAGCCCTATATATGTTTTCAAGAAGTTTTGTTGCTTCTGCAACTTCTGTAGAGGAGACAGGGACTACTTTATAAACTATTTGTGAATATAAAATTGTTCCAATTTTTTTACAATTTTCAGTAATTCCACCAACAACCTTTGGGATATCTTTTGTTGTATATTTTGGGTTCCCTGGATCTTCTCTTTCTGGAGAATATATCAAAAAGAAATCTTCACCAACTTTTAATCCTTTCTTTTCAAGTTTTGAAAGATAGATTTCTCTTGTAGTTCCAGGATATGTTGTTGATTCAAGAGAGATTATATGTCCATCTCTTAAGTTTTCATATATATCATCGGCAGTTTTGTATAAATAAGTTAAGTCAGGTTCTCTGTAAGGATTAAGTGGAGTTGGAACACATATTAAAATTGCGTCAGCTTCTTTCAATCGTTTCATATCAGAGGTTGGTTCAAAATTTTTACTTAACTCTTTTATTTTATCGTCTGGTATGTAATTAATATAAGAGATGCTTTTTTTTAGTTTTTCTATTTTTTCAGTATCTATATCAAATCCAATTACTTTAAATCCACTTTCAACGAATCTAATTACAAGTGGTAAACCCACATATCCTAATCCAATCACACCAACTTTTATTTCTTTTTTTTCAATTCTTTTTATTAGATTTTCTATTTTTTCCACAGATTCTCCCTTTTGTTATTTTACTTAAATGTTAAATTTTATCATTTTTGCTTCTTTAAAGTCAATTATAAAACATTCAACATCATCTATTTTAAAAATCTTTTTTACAGCTGTTTTATAAATTTCAAGTTGTTCTCTATAATTTTTTGAAGAAGAGAGAAATGTTTTAAATTCATAAATTTTTATTTTATCTTTTTCTATAAAAATTTTATCTATTACTCCTTCATAAATTTTTCCATTTATTTCACAGATAAAAGGATATTCACTTTTTACATTTTCAGAGACCTTTTCTTTTATAATTTCAACAATTTCTTTATTTTTTTGTAAATTTTCAAAAATTTCAAAAATTTTTCGTTCATATTCATCCATTTTTTCTTTTGCAATTTCTTTTTGTAAGTAAAACCTAATTCTGCTTTTTATCTTCTCATCGCTATATTCTAAAAGACCATTACTTATTTCTTGAATAATTTTGTGAACTATTGACCCAATAATTGTTTCCAGATAAGAAATTCCTTTTTCTCTTTTTTCTTTTGTAAATGATAACAAAGATTTAAAAACAATAGGCACACCAACTTTCTTTTCTTCTTTAATCTCCTCAAACTTTAAAGGTTCTAATTGTTCCTCTTTTTCTGGTGGATAAGATTCACTATTTTTTTTGATTTTATTAAGAATAGAGGAGTTTTTCTCAATATTGCCTGTGATATAAAGAAATTGTTTTGCTCTTGTTAAAGCAACATAAAGTATTCTATTTTCTTCTTCTAACATTTGACATTTAAACTCCTCTTTGAATTGTTCTTCGCTTTCATTTTTGTATGTATATATGTATTCATCTTTTGACTTTTTATAAAAAAACAAGTCATTTCTTGTATCGTATGTAAGGTCTTCTATATTTATTAGAAAAACAACAGGAGATTCAAGTCCTTTTGCTTTGTGTATTGTCATTATTTTGACTGCATTTTGATGTACTGAAAATACATCTGCTTTTGGTTCAAGAGTATTTTTAGAAAGTTCTTTAAGATTTTTTAGGATTTGATAGTGAGGTAGATGTGATTGGTCTTGTAAAATTGATAAAAACTTTTCCACATTTGCTATTTGCTGAGTATTTAAATTATTCCAGAAATTAATCTCATTAAGTATTTTTTCTATTAAAAATGAAATTTCATATTCATTCATTTTTTTACGCCATTTATAAATTTTATTCTCATCAATTTTAAAAATTGAATTTTTAAGGTTCCATAAAGAATAATAGTCGGTAGGGTCAATAAGGCCATAAACCAACGAAAGAAGAAATTTTATTTCTAATTCTTGATAGAAACCTATTCCACCAATAACAACATAAGGTATATTGTAGGTTTTTAATTTCTCTTCAAGAAGTCTAAAATTTTTATTCCTTTTCCTTATTAAAATCATAATATCTCTAAGTTCAATTTTTCTATAATTTTCTTCTGTTCTATCAAAAATCAAAATGTTTTCTTTCTTTAAAAGTGAACAAATTTTATTGCAAATCCAATCATATTCTTTTTCTTTTTCATTAAAAGAAACAATTTCAATTTTTGAAGGGATTCCCATCATTTTCTCGTTGGGAACAATCTCTTCTCCTTTCCATGCTTCTTCATCTTCAAAAACTTTATTTACAAATTTAATAATTTCGTCGGAACTTCTATAATTTATTTTCAGTTTCTCAAGTTTACTATAATTGCTTAGAACTTTTTTTGCCTCCTCAAACAAACTACTTTCAGCACCTCTAAATTTATAAATTGATTGTTTTTTATCTCCAACAATATAAATTCCATATTTTTCTCCTTTTTCAGCTTTTGCACCCCATCCAGAAAGCCATTCTTCTATTAATTTTTGAATTATTTTCCATTGTAATAAGTTTGTATCTTGAAATTCATCAACAAAAATAAAGTTAATCTTTTCGTCAAAATCTTCAAGAATTAAAAGTGATTCGGGGTTTTCGTTAAGTATTGAATATGAAAGTTTTTCAAGATCATCAAAATCTAAATAACCCAATTCTTTTTTTAAAAGAAAATACTCATTATCAATAGTTTTATAAAATTTTGATATTGATTTGGTAAGAAGAGAAGATGAATAAGGATAACCCAAGAACACATATGGATGTAATTTTTTCATTCCAAAAATAATTTTTGTAAATTGATTTAATTTTATTTTTTTTAATATCTCATAAAAAATTTTGGTTTTTTCTGAATTTATGAATGTTTTACTTAAAGATTCAGAAAAAAGTATATCACTTTCTCTTTCATTAATGATTTTGAAAAATGGGTCTATTTGGAGCATAAATGCAAATCTTTTTAGGATTTTTTTTGCAAAAGAATGTATTGTTGAAAAATTTATTCTTAAAAGAATATTCTGTAAGTTAATTTTTTCTGTATCTGAAAGTTTTCCATATTCTTTATTTAAAATTTCATCAATAAGTCTTTTTTTTAATTCTATTGCTGCATTTTCAGAAAAAGTGATACCCAATATTTTACTTAAAATTTCAAAAGAACCATATTCTTTTTTTAAATCAAAAATCTTTTCTATGATTGAATATGTTTTCCCTGTTCCAGCTGATGCTTCTTTAATAACTGCCTCAAAAGGTATTTTATTCTCCATATACACACAACTCCTTATAATCACATAAAAAACATTCAGATTTATCCTCTTTTGGTAAAAAAATGAATTTTTTCTTAATTAATTTTTCGGTTAAATCTTGCAAATATTCTTCTATTTTTTCCATATAATTGAACTTAGGTTTTGAAAAATCATAATTAAAAGCTATTTTATTTTCCTCAGCATCGTTTACAAAACTAAAATTCCAGACAATTGCCTGCAGATCTTTATAAGAAATTTTATTCTGTTTTGAATATATCCAAACATATAAAGGAATCTGAATATTACCTTTTTCAAAAAAATCGTTCTCTGTATATGAACAATACCAGGAAGTGCCTGTTTTTATATCAACTATTGTAATTTTGTCTTCTATTTTTGCAAGTACATCTATTCTACCTTTTAAAATTAAATTTTTAATTATTTTTTCATCTTCAAAATTAATATTCATTTCAAAGTCCAATAAGGTTGTCCCACTAAAATTATTTACAATTTTTTCAAACTTATTTAAAATTTCGTCTTGTCTTATTCTAATAACATTTTTGTAAATATTTGAAATTTTCTTTTTTTCAAGATATTGATTAATTTTTGTGTTCATTAAAACTTCAAATTTATTTTTATACTCATTTAATTTTTGCGAATCTATAACTTTCCCTTTTTCGTCTTCAAATGTCTCTTTAAAAGTTTCATGAACTATTTTCCCAAATATATCAGGTGCTTCTTGTATTTCTGGTATTCTATATGGCTTTATATTTTCTACATTTTCTAAATAAAATCTATAAGGGCAACTTAACAATAATTCTAATTCTGTCACTTCAATTTTAAGTTTGTCTTTCTTTTTGTATTTCTTTTCAAATTTCTCATAATCTATTTCAATTTTAAATAACTCTTTAGAAGTAATAGAAAATTCCTTTGTCAGTTCTTTTTTAGTCTGTATATCAAAAATAAAAATTGACTGCATTTGAAGTTGATCATCAATTTTTGATGGAAATGTAAAAATTATTTTTTCATGTTCATTTTTAATTCTATAGAAATCACATCTATCTCTTGCAATCTTTTTTTCAAAAAAGTCCAATCCTAAATCTCTTTTTAACTTATCTGGGAGCAATAATTCTTCTGTTTTAGGTGCATTGGGAAAGTTTGCTTCCGTTGCTCCACAAAAAAAACAGACCTTTTTTTCAATACCCAAACTTTCTATTACACCGCTTACCCTAATTCCTTCTCCTTTTCCTTCTTCAACTTCTATCATCTCTAATAGTTTTATAAGTAAATTTATAAATTCTTCTTTACTTAAAGAATACCAACCAACAAGTTTTTCCAATAATCTTTTAAATTCAATTTCAATTTCTATTTCTGAAGGATACCACCCAGTAATTTCTAAAATGTTTTTCAACACTTGTCCCCATTCAGAAAGAGTCTTTTTTTCTTTTATTAAATTTAGACATTCTTTAATTATTTCAATATTTTTACCGGTTAAATTTTCAAAATCATCTTTATAGAAACCAATTCTTTCGTAGTTTTCTCTTGTAGATTCTGAAAATTTTTCAACTTCTTTTTTATCTATTTTTAAAAAATAAGGAGAAGTCAAAATATTCATTAAAATATTCCACCTGTAAGTATCTGAAAAAGTAAGAAATTCAAAAATTGGAGAAATTGATGGTTCAAGAACAAAAGAATACCCAGGTATTAATTCAACAGGTAAATTGAACCTTGAAAAAATTCTTTTTATATAATTTCTATAATTTAACATATCTGGACAGGTTATTAAAAAATCATCTAAATTTATTTTTCTATTTACAATTTCAATTTTTATTAAATCAATAATACCTTTTATCTCTTCTTCCTTTGTTGAAAAATTGAAACATTCAATTTCTGGTTGGTATCTGTCTCCGTCAATTTCTTCTATTTCCCAATTGGTTATACCTTTCAGAAAATTAATTGTTTCATTTATTATATATTGTTGTGTATCTATTGAAAAAAAATTTGGTTTATAATATGAAAAAATAACTGTTTCAGCAGAATTAATAAGATTAACCATAAAATTTCTTTGATATTTTGGGATTTCTACTATATTCTCAAATATAATGGTTTTAAAGTTCTTCTCTAATTTTGTTGCTTCTTCATAAATATCTTCAAGATCTATTAAATTTTTTTTATCTAAATATTCTTGGTATTTTTCAAAAATTTCTAATGCAAATTCTACATTTTTTCTATTGACTTCATATTTCCAGGGGAACTTTAAAACTTCATTTTTGATTTCGCCAAGTTTTGGATATGTTGTAGAGTTAATTTTAATTTCTTTTATAAAGTTCAGAATTATTTTAGATATTCCTTCGTGTGTATATGAAGGTATTTTTGTTTCTTCTTTTTTTATAATTTCAAGAATTATAAGTAATCTTTCTATATCAGTAATTACTTTTTTCTTACTTTTTTCTTCAATAATTTTTAAAGCCAAAGATTTAAGTGTAAAGGTTAGTGGAAGGGGAGAGTCTTTAAAATAATTGTAGAAATTCAGTTTGAAATCTTGAATTTTACAGAAATTTGAAGTAACATATATATAGTTTGTGTCAAAATTGAATTCTTTTATTCGTGAAAGTAAAAAGTTTGTTTTGTTTTTTAAATTCAATGGTAATAGAAAAATTTTTTTCATTTTTGATGATATATTATACCTAAAATAATTGATCAAAGAAAGATTGGAGAGTTTTGATGAGATTTAAAAAACTTTTGCAACCATTTGAAAACGGAATTATTATCTATATAGTCTTAAGAATTATAATCTTTTTCATAAAAATTATACCTCTTTTCTTATTGGAAAGCACGATCAAATTTTTGGGAAATTTTGCTTTTTTTGTAATGAATGGACACAGAAGATTAGTTTTGAAAAATATGGATATTGCATTTGGAGATAAATATACCAAACAAGAAAAGATTAACATGTGTAAACGAGTTTTTCAAGAAAGTATGAGTTTCTTAGAATTTTTTCAATTATATAAATTTAAAGATGAAAAGTTAATGGAAATGGTTGAAATAGAAGGCGAGGAAATATTAAAAGAACTTTTAAAAGAAAAAAAGGGAGTTGTTGCAATAAGTGGTCATTTTGGTAGCTTTCCAATTGCTCTTTTAGTACTTAATAAAAAAGGATATCCTGTAAATACAATTGTAGCAAGGTCTGTTAATAATTACACTGAACGAGATTTACGAAAGTTAAGAGAGAAATATAATGTGCCTTCAATTTCAAGAGGAGATTTAAAGAAAGTACTTTGGGAATCACAGAGATGGTTAAAAAATGGAGGGATTTTATGCATATATTTAGATCAACATGCTCCTAATGGTATTGAATGTGAGTTTTTTGGAAGAAAGGTTTTTGTACCTTCAGGTGCTGCTGTATTTGCGAGAAAATATAAAACAAAAGTAATTGGGTTATATACAATTAGAACTGGACTTATGAAACACAAAATAATTATTGAAGGACCATATAAAATTAGACAAACGGAAAATATTTCACAAGACATAAAAGAAAATACTGCTTTTTTTATTAAAAAAATTCAAGAATGGGTTGAAAAATATCCTGAACAATGGTCTTCTTGGTTAAATCCTGGACGTTTCCCTGATTGAAAAAAAATCTTTTAAATTTTCAATAACTTCATTCCTTAGTTCTAATTTTTTTTGATTATTAATAATAGTTCTTTCTATTAACTTTAAATTTTTTAATGCATAATCTTTACCAATTGTTATACATTGCTTTAATTTTGAAAAATTGTACCATTCTACATAAGGTAATTCTATTTTTAAAAGAAAGTCAGCTAGTGAACCTTCAAAAATGTTATAGTAATTATTTTTTATCTTTTCTATTTGGAGGAAAACTTCAAAGGCATTAAATGGTCTATTTTTTTCTAATTGGGAATTATTTTCTACTCCGATTATTATTTCTCCTCCAAGAATATGATTTGCTATAACTGGTAAATTACTTGTCACACCACCATCAATATAATATTTACCGTCTATTTTTACAGGTGTTATAAGCCCTGGGATTGCACATGAAGCAATTAAGGAAGGAATAATTTTGCCTTTATTAAATATTACAGTTTCCCCTGAAAAGTAATCAGTTGCAACTATACCAAGAATATTTTTTTGTTCTTCAAAATAGATTTCTTTCCCAATATATTTATAAATTTTTTCTTTTATAATTTCAGATTTAAAAATCCCTGTTTTGAAACTATCAAAAAGAAGAATAGAAAAATCTTTTACACCATCTAAAAATCTATTTAAGTAACTTTTTTCTCTTTTTCTTGAAAAAAATTTTTCTATTTTTTTAAGTTCATTAGTTGAAAATATTTTTAAAATAATCTCTTCAAGCTTTTCAGCACTTTGTGTGAACGAATAAATAGTCCCAATTATAGCACCCATACTTGTTCCTGTAATAACATCAAAATGAATACCTTCTTTTTCAAGAACTTTCAAAACCCCAATCTGGCAGAAACTTCTTGCACCTCCTCCTGATAAAGCAATCCCTTTTTTCATAATTTCCAAACTTCAAACAACATTTTTTAATATCGCCATAAAAAGTGGTGTTATGAGACCTACTGTTAGATTGTCGTCAATTTTTAAAGGTAATATTTCAACGATTGAAGAAATTAAAATACCAAAAAGTAAGATATAAAAAGGTAAATCAATAAATTTGTAAATTAGAAAAGTAATTACAAGATTAAAAAAAATTCCTCCTATAAAACCTTCTAAAGATTTTCCAGATAGAATTTTTGTTTTTCCATATTTACTACCAATAATTCCACTACCAGCATCACCAAAAACTAAAAAAAATAAAGAAGGAACTGCAATTTCTTTTGTAAAAAAAATTAGTACAATAAAGGTAGCAAGTATAAAATATGTATCTCCAGTTAGTCTACCTGGAGGAGTTTTGAAAATCCTCCCATATTTTTTTAATATATAATCCCATACATTTGGATTTTTCCATCTTTCATACTCAAGAGCAAGGAGAAGAGTTAAAAAAAAAGTTGAAATAATAAGAGGGAAAAATAAAGAATTTGTTAGTAGATATAGTAAGGGTGCTATTGAACCCATCAAAATCCTATAAATTTTTCTTTTCCATATTACCATTTTTTAATCCCTTCTTATAGTAGTTTTTTATTTCTTGAATTACATCTTTGTTAACAATAAAACCTATAAAAATTAGAATTAAAGTTGAAAGTGAAAGTTGTAGGAAGAAAGGTTTATAAAGGAAGGCAAGAAAAATAAAATATATTAAAATACAGGTAATTAAAATTTTTGGAGATCTTGGATTTGTTTTCTGAGCAAAAAACCATAAGATTATTACAAGAGGAAAAAGTTTGGGCATTAAATATAAAATAACACCTCCTGTAGTTGCAGCACCTTTTCCTCCTTTGAATTTTAAAAAAATTGAATAACAATGGCCTATTATAGCAGATGAACCAATTAAAGTTAGAATTATGAAGTTTGTAATGCCATAATAATGAGCAAGAGTTATTGGAAAAATTCCTTTTGTAGTATCAGCAATCCATACAATAATTCCCCATTTTTTTCCAACACTTCTTGCAACATTTGCAGCGCCAGGATTTCCAGTGCCAATAGTTCTTATATCTTTTCCGGTAAGAAAATAAGTAAAAAGATAAGCAAAAGATATACTTCCAACAATGTAACCGACAATTACAAAAAATATAAATTTCATTAATCTTATTTTAAAACATCTTTACAAAATTAGTCAATTTCAAATTGAAAAATTTTTTATCAAATTTTGTTAAAGATAAACAAACTAAAGTTCAATTGGTTCTTTTTTTTCTATGCTTTCATGGGCTTTGATAGTTATTTTAAATGTTTCAAGGGCATCTTTATAGTCAGATTTTATATATTTTGGATTGTTCTCCATTATACTTTTTATAAATGAAATATCTTCTTCATACATTGGATCCATATATGAAATATATTTTTCGTTTCTAACTCCTCTATTTATTTCAATTGTAGTACCTTTATAGTAAAAAATAACATCTTTACCTACAATTTCAATATCACTTTCAAAACCCTTCCATAACCATGTACAAGTAAAATTTCCAATGATGCCATTTTTAAATTTTAAAATCATTGTTAAACCATCTTCAACATCATACTCCTTATAAATTTTATTATTAATCCCTTCAAATTTATATGCAAAAACTTCAATAATATCACCTAAAAAGTATCTCATTAAATCTACTATATGAGTTGCCTGTTCAATTAATTGACCTCCTGACATATTCTTTTTTATCAACCAAATTTTTTTTCCAGCACCAGGAACTTCTCCATAATATCTGCCTCTTATAATACCTATTTTTTCTTTCTCAATCATCTTTTTTAATTTTTCAATAATATCAAAGTATCTTAAAACATAGCCAACTGAAGTAATTAAATTTTTATTTTCTATTTTTTCAGCAATTTTTTCTGCTTTCTCCAAATTTAAATTTATTGGTTTTTCAATAAAAAATGGTATATTCCTCTCAATACATTCTTCTTCTTGTCCAATATGAGCATAAGGAGGAACACATATATAACAAGCATCTATTTTTTCATTATTAAACATTTCTTTAAAGTCAGTGTAAACATTACCTCCATAAATATTTGAGCATTCTTTGGCAGCTTCTTGATTTGTATCACACATCCCTACAAACTTTACACCTTCAATTTTAGCAAGTCGCATCATATGAGCACGTGCAATTCCACCACATCCAATAAACGCAATTTTTATTTCCATTTGTATCCTCCTTTTTAAATTTTTTTTAGAAAATGTTATCATAAATTAAATGAATAGTGAAATATGTAAAATTTTAGAAAATAAAAATCTTGTAGAAGATTTTTATTTAATGCAAATTGAAAATAGGTTCAAAGAAATTTTTTTACCTGGTAATTTTATTCATATAAAGATTGAGGGTGCTTTTTTAAGAAGACCTTTCTCAGTGGCATTCTACACAAAAAAATATATAGGAATAATTTATAAAAAAATTGGTTTTGGAACAGAAATTTTAAGCAAAAAAAAAGCGGGAGATTTTTTAGATATTTTAGGTCCATGTGGTAATTCATTTCCAATCTATGAAAATAAAAAAGTAGCACTTATTGGTGGTGGAACAGGAATTGCTCCTTTAATTTTTTTATCAAATGAATTAAAAAAGAGAAAGAATGAAATCTATTTTTTTTATGGAGCAAGAAATAAAAAATTGATTTTTTTTGATATTTTACCCTTTGGAATAAACTACATCTTTTCTACTGATGATGGAAGTTTTGGTTTAAAAGGGAATATCTTTGAGATATTTAAAAGATACAAAAATGATTATGATATTTTGTATACTGCAGGACCTGAGCCTCTTTGTAAGAAACTTATTTCTTATTGGAAAAGGAAACCAATATATGTATCTCTTGAAAATTATATGGCTTGTGGAATGGGAATGTGTTATGGTTGTGTCGTAAAAATTAAAGAAGAAAATGACTGGACATATAAAAGAGTTTGCAAAGATGGTCCTATTTTTGAAGGCAAAAAAATAATATGGGAATAAAAAAACTTCAAATAGAACTTGGTAAAATTAAATTAGAAACACCAATAATAATGGCAAGTGGTACTTTTGGATATGGGTTAGAAAGATATGATTTTATTGATTATAAAAAGATTGGTGCAATTACAACAAAAACTATTACATATGATCCATGGAAAGGTAATCCACAACCAAGAATTTTTGAAACATATTCAGGGATGATAAATAGAATAGGACTTCAAAATCCTGGAGTTTTTTATTTTATTAGAAATATCCTTCCAGAAATAAGAAAAAAGTATGACAAAATCTTTGTTAGTATTTCTGGAAGAACAGAAGTTGAATTTATTAATCTTGTAAGAATTTTGAATAAAGAAAAAATAGATGCATTAGAATTAAATCTTTCCTGCCCAAATTTTGAAAAGAAACAAAAAATGATTTCTCAAAGTTCTGAATTGACTTACAAAATTATAAAAAAATTAAAAAATGAAACTTCAATTCCTCTAATTGCAAAACTTTCTCCAAATGTTACTGATATTAAAGAAATTGCAAGTGCTGCTGAGGAAGCAGGAGTTGATATAATTTCAGTCATAAATAGTGTAAAGGGATTAAGTGTTGATTTTAAAAAAATGAAAATAGTTGATGGTGGACTTTCAGGTGGATGTATAAAACCTATTGGGCTTAAAGCAGTTTATGATATTTATAAAACTGTGAGAATACCTATTATTGGAATTGGTGGTATTGTTAAAGGTATTGATGCTGTTGAATATTTTTTAGTTGGTGCTTCTGCAATTGGAATTGGAAGTGGTTTATTTACAAATTCTAAGATAATTGACGAAGTTTTTGAAAGTTTATTAAACTTCTTAGATGAAACAAAAAATAAAAATCTAAAAGAAATTATAGGTCTATTAAATGAAAAAAAGCGCAGTAATAAATAAAATATTGACATATTTCATTTGTTTTCTTGTCCTTTTCAGATTTTTTTTTGATGGAATTACCTATCCAATTTTCAATTTATTTTTTTCTATTACTTTATTTTTATTATTTATATTTTTAGTCGTCTTTAAGTTTAATGGATTAAAAATTACCTATACAGAGGCACTCCTTTTTCTTTTCTTAATCTTCTCAATTACTTCATCTTTAATTTCAGAAATTAAAGGAACTGGGATTAGGTATAACGCTTATATTTCAACTTGTTTACTTTTGTTTTTTCTTGTAAGAAATTTAATAAAAGACAAAGAAAAAGAAGTATTAATTAGAACGATTTTACTAAGCACTTTTATTTTAACTCTATATGGAATATATCAAAGATTTTGGGGGTTGGAAGCAACAAGAAAGTATATTTTAGAGAATAAGGATTTTTTTAATCAATATCCAGAATTTTTAAAATATTTTTCGCCTACTTTTTTTGATAGAGCAGAAAGTAATAGAATTTTTTCCACCTTTATTTATCCCAATATATATGCAACTTTTCTTATATCTATAATGCCTTTTTTGTTTTTTATCTTTTTGGAAAAAAATAAAAATTTTTATAAATTTCCTTCTCTTTTTCTTTTCTTTTTATCATTTTTGAATCTTATTTTAACCGAATCCATTGGTGGTCTCTTAATATTCATTTTTATTTTCCATTTAATTCTTCTTCAAATCATTTTTGATAGAAAAATATTTAAAAAAACTTTGCCATTTCTATTGTTAATTGAAATTTTATTAATTTTTTTTGGATTTAAGTTTAAAATACTACCTCATATACACTCATTAATAGATAGAATAATTTACTGGAAAAGCAGTTTTAATATCATTCAATTAAAGCCCTTTTTAGGTGTTGGTCCTGAAAATTTTAGATATTATTTTCTAAAATTTAAAACACCAGAAGGTCTTGAAGCAGCGCATGCTCATAATTTTTTAATAGAAACTTTAGTTGAAAACGGTATATTGGGATTAGTTTTACTATCTTTATTTATCTGGAATATTTTTATTAGAATTTCAACAGATAAAAAAGAAAAATTGCTGAATATTGGCATTATTTATCTTTTACTTTCTTTTATTCTTCATAATTTAGTTGATTTTGGTTTTTACGATCCCTCTGTAGGTGTTTTATTCTTTATTTTTGCTGCACTTGGCATAGACGAAACAAAAAATGACATAAGATCAAAAGGATTGACAAAATTCCTATTATGTCTTATCATAATTATAACTGGATTTAGTTTTTTAAATTTGATAAGATTTGAAAATTCGGAGAGATATAGAAAAAAAAGTGAAAGAACATCAACAATTGATGAGAAATTATATTTACTTGAATGTGCTGAAAGAATGTATAATAAAAACTTTGAAATTTATTTTGAGAAAGGTAAATTATATACAAATATGTGGCAGTTAACAGGAAAAGATGAATTTCTACAAGAGTCGATATCAAGTTATAAAAAATCTGTTTATCTAAATCCTTATCTTGCAAAAGGATATAGACATCTTGCACATATTTATGAAGTAGTCGGTAATTACCAACAAGCAGAAAAAATGTTTATGAAAGTTTTAGAGTGCTATCCTAATAAAAAACTTTATAATCTTGAAATTTCTTTGTTTTACAAAAAAATAGGAAATTACGAGAAATTCAAAGTTTATTATGATAAAAGTAAAATGTTAAAAGATATTACAATAGAAGAGAAAATTTTATCTGAAGAGATTGAAAAATGGATAAAATCGCATTGATTGAAATTAGAAAGGTTGAAAAAAATCTTTACTTTAAATTACCAAACGAAATTGATGTTAAACCAAAAGATTTTGTTCTTGTAGAGTTTACTCAAGGAACAGTAGATTATGGAAAAGTATATAAAATTTTTGAACCAAAGGGAATTTTTTCTCCAACAGTTTCAGGTAAGGTTTTAAGAAAACTGAATGAGAAAGATTTTATTATAATTCAGGAAAATAATGAGAAAAAAAAGGAAGCATTCAACATTTGTCTTGAAAAAATAAAAAGTTATAACTTGCCAATACGACTTATTGAAGCAGATTTTTCTTATGATAAAACAAAACTTACCTTTTACTTCTGGGCAGAAGGAAGGATTGACTTTAGAAAACTTGTAAGAGACCTTGCTAAAATTTTCAATTGTAGGATTGAAATGCGACAAATTGGGTTAAGAGACGAAGCAAAAATTAAAGGAGGGTATGGAATTTGTGGCAGAGAATTATGTTGTATTACTTTCTTAAAAGAGTTTGAATCTATTACTATGAGAATGGTTAAAAATCAAAAATTACCACTTGATATGAATAAAATAACTGGTTTATGCGGAAGATTACTTTGTTGTTTAAATTATGAAGACGAATTTTACAGAAAAGAAACTGTAGAAAAAAAATGAAATTTTATATAACAACACCTTTATATTATGTGAATGCAGAACCACATATAGGACATACTTATACAACAGTGGCAGCAGATTGTCTTGCAAGATTTTATAGAATGAAGGGATATGATGTATTTTTTTTAACTGGAACTGACGAACATGGACAGAAAATCTATGAGGCTTCAAAAAAACAAGGATTAACACCAATTGAACTTGCAGATAAAGTTTCAGAAACATTTAAAAATATGTGGAAAAAAATAGATATTTCATACGATAGGTTTATAAGAACGACAGAAAAGATACACGAAGATGTTGTAAAAAGGGTCTTCAAAAATCTTTTAGAAAAAGGAGAACTTTATAAGGGAGAATATAAAGGTTTTTACTGTATACATTGTGAAAGTTATGTTAATGTTGAGGATGAGACGAAACCAATTTGTCCTGATTGTAAAAGAGAGGTGTCTGAAATTTCAGAAACATCTTATTTTTTCAAACTTTCTAAATATCAAAAATCGTTAGAAGATATAGTAGAAAATACTGAACTTGTTAAACCAGATTTTAGAAAAAATGAAATTTTGAACTTTATAAAAATTGGGCTTTCTGATATAAGCATTACAAGGAAGAATGTTATCTGGGGTATTGAATCTCCAACAGATGAAAAATATACTATTTATGTTTGGTTTGATGCTCTATTAAATTATTTAAGTGGGATAGGATATCTTTATGACGAAGAAACATTTAAAAAATATTGGCCACCTGATGTTCAATTAATTGGAAAAGATATTATGCGATTTCATCACATTATCTGGCCTTCAATATTGTTAGCCTTGAATTTACCTTTACCAAAAAAAATATTTGCTCATGGATGGTGGATTTCTGGTAAAGAAAAGATTTCAAAGTCAAAAGGGAATATTATTTCTCCTGAATATTTCATTAACGAATATGGGTCTGATGCTTTTAGATTTTTTCTTTTAAGAGAGATACCCTTTGGTTTAGATGGAGAATTTTCAGAAGAAAATTTTAAAAAAAGATATAATAGTGACCTTGTTAATGATTTTGGGAACCTATTGAATAGAACTTTAAATCTTATTGAAAAGAAATTTGAAAGTTATGTTCCAGAAGGCGAATTTGACAACCAAATTATAGAAATTTCAGAAAGTGTTTACAAAAAAGTTTGTGAAAAAATGGAAGAGATTTCTTTTTCAGAAGCGATTGAGGAGATCTGGAGACTTGTTGTATTTTTAAATAAATATCTTGATGAAAAGGCTCCATGGAGAGAAGGTGCTGATAATGGAAAAACGATTATTTCGGTTTTTTATGGTATTAGAAATTTATTAATTTTTTTATATCCTTTTATACCTCAAACATGCGAAAAAATGACTAATATGCTTGGTTTAGAAATAGATGAAATTAAAAAATTAGAAAATTTTAAAATTAAGTATTCTGGAAGAATTAAGATAGGTAAAAGAGAAATCATATTTCATAGAAAAAAATGAAACCAGTTTTTAAAAGAGTTTTACTAAAACTTTCCGGAGAAGCATTACAGGAAGATAAAAGAGGTGGAATTAGTTCTAAAGCATTAATCTCTATCTCAAAAGAAATTAAAAGTATCTGGGACCTTGGATGTGAAGTTGGTATAGTTGTTGGAGGAGGAAATATTTACAGAGGCAGTGAAAGAGATAAGGATGTTATTGAACCGGTTACTGCTGATTATATGGGAATGCTTGCAACTGTTATTAATGGACTTGCTTTACAAAACTCCCTTGAAAAACTTGGACTTGATACGCGGGTTCAAAGTGCTTTTGAAATGCGTCAATTTTGCGAACCTTATATAAGAAGAAGGGCGATCAGGCATCTTGAAAAAGGGAGAATTGTAATATTTGTTGGAGGAACAGGTAATCCTTATTTCACAACTGATACAGCAGCAGCATTAAAAGCTGTTGAGATAAAAGCAGAAGTTGTATTAAAAGCAACAAAAGTTGATGGAGTATATTCAGCAGATCCATTTAAATATCCAGATGCGAAAAGATATGACAAATTGAGTTATTTAGAAATAATACAAAAGCAGCTTAAAATAATGGATGCAGCAGCAATTTCTATGTGTATGGAAAACAAAATACCTATCATTGTTTTTAATCTTTTTAAAAAAAATAATCTAAAAAAAATTATTTTAGGAAAAGGAATTAAAACAATTATTTCTGAAAAAGGAGGTTTAGATGAGGAGTAAAATTTATGCAGAAACAGAACAAAAAATGAAAGGTGTAGTTGAATTTTTTTCTAAAGAAATTGCAAAAATGAGAGCAGGTAGAGCTTCTATATCTTTACTTGAAGGAATTTTAGTAGAATGTTATGGTTCCAAAATGCCAATAAATCAAGTTGCTACAATAACAATACCACAACCACAGATGATCGTCATTCAGCCATGGGACAAAAATATCTTTGGAAATGTTTTAAAAGCCATACAGTCAAATAATATTGGTCTTACCCCTATTTCAGATGGAAATGTAATTAAAGTTCCAATTCCACCATTAAGCGAAGAAAGAAGGAAAGAACTTGTAAAAATTCTGCATAATATGGGGGAAGAGGCAAAAATTGAAATAAGAGAATTAAGAAGAAAGGCAAATGAACAACTAAAAAAAGCTAAAGAAGAAAAACAAATTTCCGAAGACGATATGCATAAAGGAATAGAAGAAATACAAAAATTGACTGATAAATTTATAGGAGAAATAGATAAAAGAATTAAAGAAAAAGAAAAGGAAATAATGGAAGTTTAAATGAAAAATTTTGTAATAGCTATTGATGGTCCGGCAGGAGCTGGAAAAAGTACTGTTGCAAAGATTGTGGCTAAAAAACTAAATTTTTTATATGTAGATACTGGAGCAATGTATAGAGCATTGGCTTTGAAAGCAATGAAAGAAAGGATTCCTTTTTCTGACGATGAAAAACTTATTCAAATGGCAAAAAATACAAAAATTACTCTTTCTTATGATGATAATAATTTTAAAATTTTTCTTGATGGTCAGGATGTAACAAATGAAATAAGAAATGAACAGGTTAGTAAAAACACTTCTTATATTGCTTCAATATTAAAAATTAGAGAGATACTTTGGGATATGCAAAGAAAATTAAGAGAAAAAAATAATTTAGTTATGGAAGGAAGAGATATTGGAAGTAAAGTTTTTCCAGATGCACAGTTGAAAATTTATCTTGATGCCTCAGTTGAAGAAAGAGCAAAAAGAAGGTATTTACAGTTAAAAGAAATGGGGATTGAAGAGAATTTAGAAAAGATTAAAGAAGAAATAAAACAAAGAGATGAAAAAGATAAAAACAGAAAGATTGCTCCACTTGTTATAGGAGATGATTATTTTTACATAGATACAACAAACTTAACAATTGACCAAGTTGTAGAAAAAATAATCTCTCTTTTTAGAGAAAAATTAAAAATTTGAACTAAATTTTAACTAATTCTGTTTTCTCTTAAGTACTTCAAATGGTATATCAAGATTAGGTTTGTTTTTATATCCAGGATAGAAAAAATGCCACCATTCTGTTTTAGAGGGAATAAAACCATATTTTTTCATTGTATTGTGAAGAATTCTTCTATGTTTTATTGCAAGAGTAGGTAGATTATTATAATCAGGCCTTGCTTTTTCTGAAAATTCATCAAAATCTGTTGGCATCAAAACATCATTACCATTTAAATCAACCAAACTAACATCAACAGCATAACCTCTATTATGAGCAGAACCTTTTTCAGGATCTGCTATATATTTTGGGTTAGGTATAATTTCCCACATAATTTTTTGAACAGATAATGGTCTATATCCGTCAAAAATTTTAAGTTTATACCCTTGTTTTTTTAAATCTTCGTTTACTTTTTTTAAAGCAATTGCTACCTCTTTTGCAACAAAACAATCAGAAGTTGGATAAAGAATTTTTCCTGTGAAATTATTTTCTGTTGCGTATCTTATATCAAGAACAATATCAGGAATTATTTTCTTTATATTCACAAGTTCTATCTGATTTTTGGGATAAACTGGGATTATTAAAGTTAAAACTAAAATTATGTAGATTTTTAGAACTTTATTTTCCATAGTTTTATTTTGTTTCAATTTGATGTATAATATACATTATATCCTGAAATTTATTGAGAGAAAACTAAAATGGATAAGATGAAAATTGAAGTTTATGATACGACATTGAGAGATGGAAGTCAGGGTGAAAATATTTTCTTTACCCTAAATGACAAAATTAAAATTGCTGAAAAACTTGACGAATTTGGTATTGATTTTATAGAAGGTGGTTGGCCTGGTTCAAATCCTAAGGATATTGAGTTTTTTAAAAGGATAAAGAATAAAAAGTTTAAAAATAGTAAAATAGTTGCATTTGGTTCCACAAGAAGAAAAAATTATCCAGTTGAAAAAGATCCATTTATAAAAAAATTACTTGAAAGTGAAACTGAATATATAACAATTTTTGGCAAGTCCTGGGATTTACATGTTAAAGATGTTTTAAAAATATCTCTTGATGAAAATTTAAGACTAATTGAAGAAACAGTAGAATTTTTAAAAAAACATGATAGGAAAGTTTTTTTTGATGCTGAACATTTTTTTGATGGATATAAAAGAAATCCTGAATATGCATTAAAAACACTTATTGTTGCAGAGAATTCAGGAGCTGAAAAACTTGTTCTTTGTGATACAAATGGTGGAAGTTTACCTTTTGAAATTGAAGAAATAATTGAAAAAATTAAAGGAAAACTACAAACACCTCTTGGAATTCATGCTCATAATGATTCTTCACTTGGTGTGGCTAATACAATAACTGCAGTTAAAAGTGGTGTAATTCATATTCAAGGAACAATTAATGGTTTTGGGGAAAGATGTGGAAATGCTGATTTAACTGCAATCATTCCAATTTTAGAAATAAAAATGGGTTATAGATGTATCCCTGAAAATAAACTTGTTCATCTTACTGAACTATCAAGATTTGTTTATGAAGTTGCGAATATTGTTCCACCAAACAATCAGCCCTTTGTAGGATTAAGTGCATTTGCACACAAAGGAGGAGTCCATATTGATGCAATTAGTAAAAATCCTTTAACATATGAGCATATAGAACCTAAATCTGTGGGAAATGAAAGAAGAATTTTAATATCTGAACTATCAGGAAAAAGCACAATTCTTCAGAAATTTAAAGATTACAAATTAGAAGAAAAGCCAAAAGTTATAAAAAAACTTCTTGATATGGTAGGACAACTTGAGAATGAGGGCTATCAATTTGAAGCAGCAGAAGGTTCTTTTGAGATAATGGTAAGAAAAGCGATTGGTAAATATAAAAAGCTTTTTGAAGTTGAAGGTTTTAGAGTTATAGTTGAGAAAAAAGGTAAAAAAGTAGTTTCTGAAGCAACTGTAAAGATAAAAGTAGGTAATAAAATTGAACATACAGCAAGTGAAGGAAATGGTCCTGTAAATGCTCTTGACAATGCTTTAAGAAAAGCGATTGAAAAATTTTACCCTGAAATAAAGAATATGAAATTAACTGATTATAAAGTAAGAATTTTAAAGCCAGAAAAAGCAACAGCAGCAGTTACAAGAGTTATAATTGAATCAAAAGATGACAAAGATATGTGGGGAACAGTAGGAGTTTCAGAAAATATTATTGAAGCATCTTGGCAGGCACTTCTTGATAGTTTTGAATATAAAATTTTAAAGTCCCGTGATTGAAAAAATATTTTTATCCTTTCTGATATTTTGTTTTTTCATCATTAATATAAATGCTGATGAACTTAAACTTCAAGAAGGTTTTGGAATTTCTTTAAAATATCCACAAGATAAAGGAATAGAAAAAGATGTAGATGTAATTTTCTTTGAAGATTTTGAAACTAATTCTTTAGAACAATTAAAAAAGAAATGGGAAAATATTTCAAATTTAGAAATTATGTCTTTTTCAGAAGATATTCCACCTAATAGTAATGGAAAATACTCTTTATTGATGAGTCATATCGGTGGAAAAGGAACTGGAGGACATTTATATAAACGTCTATTACCTGGATATGAAATAATTTTTGTAAGATTTTATGTTAAATTTGATTCTGAATGCGCACCTATTCATCATTTTTTTCATATAGGTGGATATAACCCATCAACTCCTTGGCCACAAGGAGGAGCAGGTGAAAGACCAAAAGGAAATGAAAGATTTACTATTGGGATTGAGCCATATGGAAATTCTTGGAGATGGGATTATTATGTTTACTGGCAGGATATGAAAGGTAGCCCACCTGAAGGAAAAACTTGGGGAAATTCTTTTATAAATAATCCTCTACTTAAAGTTGAAAAAAATAAATGGATATGTGTTGAAGTAATGGTTAAAATGAATAAGCCAGTAAGTGAATATAATGGAGAAATGGCTTTATGGATAGATGGTAAACTTGTAAATCATATAGGTAAAGGATTTCCAAAGGGTAAATGGGTTTATGACAAATTTATACCAGAACAAGGAGGCAAATCTATTAGTTGGAACTATGAAAAAAAAGGTCCTGAATATTTTGAAATTCCAAAAGAAGGATTACCATTTGAAGGTTTTAGATGGAGAAATAATGAAGATCTTAAATTAAATTTTCTTTGGGTTCTTCTATATATAACAAAAGCACCTTTTGGTCATATAAGCAAAGTATGGTTTGACCAAATTGTCGTTGCAAAAAAATATATAGGTCCAATTTATCCTTATGAAGTCAAATAAATGTAAAAATGTTATTGTTCAAGAAAATTGTCTCTTTTCAATCTTATTTTTTACTTTTCAACTTTCCAATTGTTTGTTAAAAAATTTGATTTTTTTGTGAATTTATGGTATAATATATATAATGAGAATTTTATTAAACTTTACCAGCCAAACAGAAACAGACCTAAAAGAAAATACAAGAAGTTCTATTATCTCATTTATCAAGAAAACATTTGAAACATCAAACAGACCATTTTACAATTCACTTTTTGAATTCAAAAAAACAAAGCCATATGTTTTTTCCCCTTATTTTGGCGAAGAATTTGAAAAAAAAAAAATAGGAAAAACTATTTCAATAATTTTTTCAAGTGGTGATTTTTCAGTTATTTCATATTTCTGGAACGGTTTACTAACTTTAAAAGAAAATAGAAACGACTTTATAACAATTAATGGACATAGATTTCAACTTGATAATGTTTCATTATTACCAAATAAAAAAATAAAAGACAATCAAGTTATATTTAGAACAATTGGTATTTCTATTCTAACAGACCCTGAAGAAAGAGCAGATGACTTTAAAAACTGGTATATAATTCCAGAAGAAGAAAATATTGAAAGATTTAATGAAGTACTAAGGAAAAGGACAGAAGAAAGGTTAAAATATTTGAAAAATATTAATAAAAGGATAAACCTTAAATTTTCTTTCTTAGATAAAAATTCAATAATTGAAACAGTTATACCTCATTATAACGGATATGTAAGAGGTTTTAGGGGAAAATTTATCTTAGAAGGTGAGCCAGAGATTTTACAATTTTTATATGATTATGGATTTGGAGTAAGAACAGGTCAGGGTTTTGGTCTCCTTGAAATAGTGAAAGGTTATGAAAAATAAAGGTAAATAAAAATGAAAATAGGTGAAATTATTAAATTTCTTAAAGAGAAAAGAACTTTTCTTAAAGAAAAATTTGCAATAAAAGAAATAGGGGTATTTGGCTCTTATTCTAAAGGTGAAGAAAAAGATATAAGCGATATTGATGTATATGTGGTATTTGATATGGAAGCACTTACATTTGACAAATATCTTTCTTTAATTGAGTTTCTTGAAAATAGTTTTGGGAAAAAAATTGACTTAATCACAAAAGATGGTCTTGAATCAATTAGGATACCTGAAATCAAAAAAGAAATAAAAGAAAGTATTATATATGCATAGAACTGACAAAAATTTTTTGCTTGATATATTAGAGTTTATTATAAAAACTTTGGAACATTATAATGAGTGATAAATCTAAAAATAGTATGATAAAGTTTAAATTTAATCCTTTTGATGTTTTATATTTTGGAGGAGGAAAACCCTTTAATTTATCTGTGCAAGAAGCATCCTCTATTTTCCCGCCTTTTCCTAATACTCTTGCAAGTGCTATATGTAGCAAAATATATTTTGAAAAAGGAATTAATGTCTCAAAAATCATAAGAAAATTTTATGGACCATTTCTTGAAAAAGAAGGAAAGATTTTATTGCCTAAACCCCTTGATATTCTCTGTGAGATAAAGAAAAAAGATGGTGAAATATGTGGAGTAGATTTAAAAGATAAATTTAAGTTGATTAATCCGGCTTATACTGATTGCCAAGGCTTAAAAGCACTTTTATGGGAAAACAAAAGGAATAAACATTTTGAAGTTTTTGAATCTTTTATAACAATAGATGGGCTTAAAAAATGGCTGAATAATCAAGAGATTAAAAAAGAGGATTTAGTTTTTAAAGGAGATATTTTTGAGTTTGAACCAAGGATTGGAATTAAAATGGATAATTCAAGAAATGTAACAAAAGAAGAAGATGCTTTGTATAGAATTGATTTTGTGAGATTTAAAGAGGGTATAAATTTAATCTTTTATGTAGAATTTAATTTTGATGATGAGGAACTCAAAAATACAGGACTTGATGATTTAGATAAAATTTATGATTTATTTAATAATACCATAAAGGTTTTAAAACTTGGTGGTGAGATGAGAAGTATTCGTTATGAATGTGAAAGAGTTGAGAAAAGTATTGAGGAGATTTTAGAGATTAGAAAACCACAAATCAAAAATAATGATGTAATAAAGATTTTATATTTAACACCCGGTATAACACCCTTTATTTCAGAAGAAAACTTTTCTTTTTTAGAATTTTTAAGTGTTGTTATAAAAAGCACAAATTTAGTTATGAAGTCAAAAAACTGTGGAAATGGTAAGATACTTAGAAGAGGAATTGTAGCAGGAAGTGTGATTTATGCAAAAGTAAAGGATGGGAATAAATTAAATGAAATTTGGCTTAATCCAAAGGATGGAGAGTTTATAGGTTGTGATTTAAGAATTTATACAAAAATTTAAGGAGGTTCAATATGAAAGAAAAATTAATTTTAACTTTTTATGCCCAAACACCGGTTCATATGGGTTCAGGAACAAGTGTTTCTTATGTTGACAATCCAGTTCAAAGGGAGAAACACACAGATTTCCCAATTCTTGCAGGAAGTGGAATTAAAGGTGTGATAAGAGCACTTGCTGAAAGAGTCTGGAGTGATAAGGGTAAAGTGGATGTTATTTTTGGGCCTGAAAAAGAAGCAGAAGAATATGCTTCTTGTATATCTCTTACCGATGCAAAAATTTTATTTTATCCAGTTCGTTCTGTAAAAGGAGTATTTGCCTATATAACCTGTCCTTATGTTTTAAAAAGATTTAAAAATGAATTGAAAAGTATTGAAAAAGATAATTTGCCAGAAATTCCTGAAATTAATGATGATAATAAAATTCTTGTTTGTGAAAAACCGGAATTAAAAATTAATAACAATAAAGTTGCTCTTGAAGAATTTGTTTTTGATGTTGATTCTCAAAATATTGATGGATTGGCGGATAAACTTTCTGAATTCCTTCCAGATGAAATAAAAGGTGATTTCTTTAAGAAACATTTTGCCATTGTTTCGGACAATGTCTTTAGGGATTTTACAAAATATGCTGTTGAAATAAGAACAAGGATAAGAATTGATCAAACAACTGGAACAGTTTCAGAAGGCGCTTTATTTACCATTGAGCTTGTTCCTGCTGAAAGCGTATTTTATGGATTTTTGTTTATAACGGATCCATATAAAAAAGATATTAAAGATATTCAGGAAATAAAATGTGCCCAAAAAGTTCAAAATGAGATGAAAAATTTATTGAACGGCAACATAATCCAACTTGGTGGCGATGAAACTTTGGGAATGGGATTAATGAAGGTGAAAGCTTCATAATTTTAATAAAATGAGGTGAAGGCATGCAACAAATAAATTTTAAATTTGAGATAGTCACACCTCTCATAATGGCAGGTGTAGATAAAAACCAAGTTGAATTAAGGGAACAATCAATAAAAGGAATATTAAGATGGTGGTTTAGATTTTATAAAGGAGCAAGTTTAGGGTTGAAAGAATTAAAGAAAGAAGAAGGAGAAATTTGGGGTTCGCAAGAGTTGGCTTCAAGGATAAGAGTTTTAATAAAGAAAAGAGATTTAGTAAGTGGAGAAGCCTATTTATGTATGAACGACAGAAGGGCTAAAGGTGAAAATGAGGCAGTAAGACCTTATGATAAAATACAAAGAAAATCTTATACCTCTGGCAAATTTGAAATAGACTTTGGGATTTTACCTCAATTTAATTTAGATAAAACTTTAAATGAGCTGAATAACACCCTCTTCTTTTTAACCAATTTTGGAGGAATAGGGGCAAGATGGAGAAGGGGATTTGGAAGTATAATGATTAAGGATAATAAAAATTTTCAGATAAGTGGAAACAGAGTAGAAGAAATTGCAGAAGAATTAAAGAAAAAACTGAAGCAGTTTCCAATTAATCAAAGCAAGCAGGATTTTGATTTTATGAACCTTTCAAATACTTCAATATATCTCATACCACCCAAAAATAACTTTTGGAGAAGTTGGGAAGATGCTATGAATGAATTAAGAGATAATTTTTACAGAGAATTAAAAAGAAAACTTTCTGTTGAAGCGATAGCAATTGGGAATCCAAGAAAAGTTTCTCCCTTGATTATTCAAATAAAAAAGATAAGTAAAGGCTTTTATGGAGTTGTCTTGATATGTAATAAATGGGATAAACATGATGAATGTGTAAAACAAATTAAATCTCTAAACTTTGAAATAAAGGAGGTAAAAACATGAATGATGAAATTAAAACATTAACTCAGACAAGAGCAGAGTTTGCTTTGGAAAAGGTTAAAGAAGTCAATAATAAAGAATATAAAGATAAATATAAAACCTACGCATTAAAGGTATCTTCCCTTATAGTTTCAAATGGTCTTATTCCAACACTTGCTTTCTTAAAAGCAAAAGGAGATAGAAAAGAAGTATATAATACTTTGAATGAATGGTTAAAAAAGAAAAAATTTATAAATCAAGATGCACTTGAGGAATTAGTAAATTCTGATGTTTCAAGACTTCGTCTTGCGACAATGGAAATATTGGAATTTGCAAACTGGTTAAAAAGAATGGCAGAAGTGGAATTAGGAGAAAAGGAATGATAAGAGATAAAAAATTGCTTGAGGAATTTGAAAGAGAATTTATTAAAAATTCAAAAGTGGATATAAACAAAAATATTCAAATCTTTGAAGAACTTTTGAAATTTGCTAAGGAATTAAAAAAGTTTCCGCCTAAAAACTTACTTGAAGGAATTGAGATTGATATAAAATATGCAAGGGCTATAAATGGAATTAAAAGAACTGATTAAAAATGTTGCAAAATCGCTTTATAAAAAAGAAATTGAATATATGATAATTGGTGGACAGGCAGTATTAATCTATGGTGAGCCAAGATTAACAAGGGATATTGATATAACTCTTGGAGTCAGTACTGATAAATATGAAATAATTGAAAGAATTGTTAAGGAGTTAAATTTAAAAATAATTCCTGAAAATCCTTTTGATTTTGTAAAGAAAACAATGGTTTTGCCCGTTATAGATGAAGAAAGCGGAATAAGAATAGATTTTATTTTTTCTTTTTCAGAATATGAAAAAGAGGCACTTAAAAGGGTAAATAGAATAAAAATTGATGATACAGAAGTTTGCTATGCTTCCTGCGAAGATTTAATTATACATAAAATAGTTGCTGGTAGAGAAAGAGATATGGAGGATGTTAAAAACATAATCCTGAAGAATAAAAACATTGACGCAAGATATATTACAAAATGGCTTTCAGAATTTGAGAAGGTTTTAAATGAAAAACTTGTTGAGAAATTTAAAAAAATTATGGAGGAGTAAATGAAAGGGAAAAAATTTAGTTCTACAAGATCTAATAATGAAAGATTTGAAATTAAAGGTAAAATATGGTGGGGTTTTAGATGGAGTAACGATATACCCGTTAAAGACAATAACGTGGAAAAAGCAAAAGAAAAATTTATCGCTGAAAAATCCCCCAAAGAAATAGAAAATTTTTCTCTTTTCCTGAATAAATATGTTCCAATTATAGATGCCGAAATTAAAGACAACATATATAATAAAGAAGAAGTTTGGTTCAGTATCAAAGAAACCTGCATTGGTGGGGATAGTAAAAAGTATTTCTTAAAGCAGTTAATTGAAAAGTTCAAAAATAGTTTTACTAAATATGCAGAGAATTTAAAAACTAAGATTAACTCTCAAATTGAAGCATTAAAAAAACAAAAATATATTTATGTTTTCCCTGAGTCACTTTCCCTACATACCTCATCTCGTCTTATAATCGGACTTGGTTCAGATCATGTGCTTGAAACATCTTTAACTTTACATCACATATACGGAATTCCTTACATTCCAGCAAGCGCTTTAAAAGGTATTTGCAGAATGGCAGCTTTTTGGAAGATTGCTGAAAATAAAAATATTTTAAACAATGAAAAACAACTGAATGAGCTTCAGAATAAATTTTATGGCGACTTGTGTCCTGATGAGAAAGATATTTTAAGATATCAACTTCTCTTTGGTGCTCAAAACTTTAAAGGGCTCTTGCTCTTTCTTGATGCTTATCCAGTGATTGAAGAAAACACCCAAATTTTTGATTTAGATATAATGAATGTGCATTATCAAAAGTATTATAGTGAAGATCCTGAGAAAAATCCGCCGGGAGATTGGGAGAATCCTGTGCCAATAGTATTTTTAACTGTTAAAGAAGGTGTAGAATTTAAATTTAATATTTTATTTGATGAGTTTAGGGCGAATAAAATTTTGGAAATGGATGATGAAACTTTAAAAAAAACTATGCCATTAGCAGTAAGAGACATATTGAAGGAATTTAAAGATAAATTAAATAACTTGCAAAATGAAATAAAGCCACTTCTTGAAAAAGCCCTAAAAGAATTTGGAATTGGGGCAAAAACGAGGTTAGGTTATGGAATCTTTGAATGATGTAATTAAATTTAACATAAAACATAAAAACAATTTTACATTGATTGAGTTTGAACTTTTAAAAGACCTTGAACCTTCTGATTTAAGTAATCTAAAGCCACCCGACCATGTGAAAGCTGGCTTTGCGTCAGATATAATAATTCTATCAGGAAGAGGTCCAATATGGTTATATGGATATTTAATTCATTTTTATCATCCCACAAAGGCTATTGCAATATTTGACCCAAGATTAAACGGTGCAGTAGTGATAGAAAGCCATACAAAAGATTTTAAAGTTGGAGATTTAATAAAAAGGGAGGAGTTTGAATGAAATTGATTTATCAAATTGGAAGACTTGATGCTCAAATGAAACCTTTGAAGTTTATTTATAAAAATAGAGAATATGAAAAAGAACTGTCATCATTTGTTTTAAAGGAACACTTTGGAAATGATGCAAAGGTGGTTTTGATTTATTCCGTTAGTTTGTCTTTTAATAGAACTTTAATTAGTGATAAATCTCAATTAGATGATAATTTTAAGAGCAAAATTAAAAATATCTTGGAAAATGAAGAAGGAAGGAATAGATATTTAGAGAACCCACAAGAGTTTTTCAATAATCATCCGCACTCTAAACTTGCCGACGATTTTATCATAATTCATTCAATTGGTGAATATGAGGGAGTGAAATTTGAAGCCTCTTATGATGATATTGTGCTTGAAATTTTATTTGATATGATAGAACGATACTTTGAAGATAAATTTGATGAACTTTATGTGGATATTTCAAGTGGTTTAAACATTTATGTATCTGCATTGCTGGAAGCAGCAAGACATTTTTCAGTTTTTAATCAATTACAAAATTGGGATGATAAATCAAAATGTAAAATTTATAAAGCTTTTAGTGATCCTATATTAGTTTCATCTGCCAGTTCTTATAAAATCCACCAAGTAGAAACAAAATTTAAAGCTTTCTTTTCTTCACCTATAAAAAAAGAGGACATTGATGATTATAAATTGTCCAGAAACATAACTAATGTTTTATTTGGAGAAGATAATAGAGAATTTAAGAGGAAACTTCAAAAATATTTTACCAACTTTGCTATTCATTTCTCAGCAATTAAAAATGCTACACCACTTGCAAATTATACTTTTGAATTTGATGAAATCAATTCTATTGAAGAATTCTCTAAAGAGATAATAGGGAGGGCAAAGGAAAAATTAAGTAAGAATTGGAAAAAAGGCCCGCAGTTACCCAAGGATGACTTTTTGAAAACATTGCTCTCGTTAGGTTTTTATGAAGGAATCATAAGAATTTTTAAAGATAAGTGTATTAAACCAAATAGAGATTCCGGTGTAAATCTTGAGGAAATAGAAAAGTTTAAGGGTATCTATGAAATATTTGGACTCAACCTAAACATCGCTTTTATTGGTAATGAGATACGTAATCTTGAAGAAGGTAAAGATAAAGAATCTAAAAAATTAGCTGATAAAGTTTCTGAGAATTGGGAATTATTAAATAAATTCCTTTATGGTGAAGATGGTGAATTTAACCCAAGAAATTTCTTTGCTCATGCTGGGTTTGAGAGAATGGTTACTGAAGTAAAAAAATGTAATGAAAAACTTTATTTCAAGTATACCCAAGAAAGCCTCGAAAAAATAAAAAATTCACTATTGAACAATATATAAAAAGGAGATAAATTATGCCAGACTACAAACTAAAACTAAAAGCTCTTCTTCATGACCCCATTGATAAGCAATATGTAATGTGGAAGTTGACGAAGTCTTATGAAAAAGTGGCAGAAGAGTATTTTAAACAATTTTATACATATGAATCTCTTAAAGAGAATAATGTTAAAACTGCTGACCATCTTGCTTCTACAATAAGTAGAATTATTGTAAGTCCAAAATTTGAAGATGAAAAGTTAAAAAAGAATTTTGACGAAGAAACTAAACCAGCGACCGATGAAATTATATTCATTGACCCCTTTTCTTTGAAAACTGAAAAATATGAAAAGCCATCTGATGAATTTGAAGTAATCCAATTTTTTGATAAAATAGCTCATTGCACCTTTAGAGAAGAGAATGAAAGCGCAAAAATATATTTCCTTTTACTCTGGCGCTTTTTACCAGAAATTTTTCCCTGGATAAACACACATCCAGCAGATTCAAGAGCACCAAATCATTCTATATATGACCATCTCGTGCAGACTTCTGCAATTGTCTCTACCTTACCAAAGCCGGCTTTCTTACTTTTTACAATTGGACCTGTCCAGGAGTTTATCTCAACAGCAAGAAAAACATCCGACCTTTGGGCTGGAAGCTATATTTTATCTTATTTAACCTATAAGGCAATTGAAGTTATCTTAGAAGAGCTCGGACCCGATAATGTTATTTATCCTAACCTTTTGAGAAATCCCCTTGTTGATAAATGGATTTATGAAAAAATTAAAGATACACAGATTGTAGAAAAATTTCAACATGAAGAATGGTTTAAAAAGTTTGTTGATAATGCTCGTTTAGATGAATATCTGACCATTGCCAATTTCCCAAATAGATTTTTTGCAATTGTTCCTTTTGAAAAAGCAAAAGATATCGCTCAGGGATGTAAAGATAGAATAATAAGAGAGCTCGATAAATGGGTTGATAAACTTAGTGAAATTGAAGAACTAAAAAGCGTTGAAATTAAAGATAAAATAAAAAGCACAATTAAATCGCACTTAAAAAATTACTTCCAAATATATTATGTCTATCTTCCCTGGTTTAATTCAAATTACACAGATGTTCAAACAGTTTTGGATGAATATAAAGATTTAGTTGGTGAAAATGAAATTTATAAAGCAGTTAAAATTATAAGTGAGCATCCATATTATAGGTCTAAAAAGGATAAAAACGAAATCACTTCTAATGTTGGCTGTGCTTATTCCCTACTTTTTGAATTAACAGAAAAGTTTTTAGCGTCAAGAAAAATGTATAGAAAATTTGAAGATATCGGAGAGCGGAAAGGTGAAAAATGTCATTTATGTGGAAACTATGATGTTTTAGAAATCAACTGGGAAAGTTTAGAAAAAGGAATAGTAAAAGAGAAAGAAAAGCTTTGTGGTGTTTGTTTTATAAAAAGAGTTTTTCCTTTGATTATAAGTAAGGAGTTAAAGATAGAAGAAGTAAAATTCCCTTCTACATCAGAGATGGCAACTATAATGTGGAAATATAATCTTAATAAAGATTTAGCAAATGATTTTAAAAATAAATTTGAAGCGTTTAAAAAGAAAGTCAAAAATATTCCTGAATCCAAAAGTGTTCCTGCTTTAAAAGGGCATCCCCTTTATGAAATAGATGGGCAATGGTTTTTTGAAAGTTCATATAGAGAGGAGTATTTAAAAAAGGAATACGGGATAAGCGATATAAATAACGAAGTAAAGAAGAAAATAAATGAAATTTTTGATCTATTAAGTGATGAAAATAGGTTCCCCAAGCCTCCTACCTATTATGCGATTCTTATGATGGATGGAGATGAAATGGGTAAGTGGTTAAGTGGAGAAAAAATGCCAAAAATAGAAGATTTATTACATCAAAAAACAAAAGATGCTTTATTAAAATATTCTGAGGGGAAAGATAAAGAAGAACTTCAAGAACTCCTCTGTTTAAAACATCCAATTTCAGCGTCAATCCATCAAAATTTTTCAAGGAGATTAACTGAATTTGCTTTGAGTAAAGTAAGAGATATAGTAGAAGGTGAATATTTTGGAAAACTAATTTATGCAGGTGGTGATGATGTCCTTGCTTTTTTACCATTAGAAAAAATTTTTGACTGTGCTTATAATTTACAAAAAACTTTTAAAGAAGTGCTTAGTGATAGGGCATCTATGAGTGCTGGAATAGTGATTGTTCATCATAAGTATCCACTCAGTTTAGCTTTAAATAAAGCAAGGGAAGCGAAAAAGAAGGCAAAAAGTGATTATGGTAGAGATGCTTTTTATATAACATTTCTTGCAAGAAATGGTGAAGAAAGAGGATTTGGTGGAAAATGGGAAGATAAAGATTTTTTTGATGATTTAATTTGTCTTTTTAGAAATGGTAAAATTTCTAAGGGTTTTGGTTATGAATTTTTAGAAGCAGTTTCTAAATTAGAAAAATTTGAGTTAGTTGAGGTTGAATTAAAAAGAATCATTAAAAGGAAATTTGATGAGAAAAAGTTTACCAAAGAAGAATTAAAAAAGCACGAAGAGAACTTTCTAACTATGCTAAAAAAATATGAAGATAAATTAAATGACTTTGCAAATTTTGTAATTGTGATAGAGAAAATTATATAATTTTGTTAAAACAAAAGGGTTTTATATGAATGGAGAAAATCAAATAACTCTTTATCCATCCAACTGGCTCTATAATGCAGGTGTCGTAGGATTTTTAAGGGTTTTGGAGGAAATAAATAAGAAATACAAATGTGAAGAGTTTGTTGAAATAAAATTAGATGGATTGGATGATGAAGAAATCTTTAAAAAATGGGATGAGATAACTAAGAAGAATCTTAGAATTTCTTATGAAGGAAAAGGTGGTGGCACGCAGAAATATTATTACTCTAACCAAACTGAAAAAAGTATAAAAGATAAAATTTCAACTTTTATTGGATTTCAAAAGAAACAGCAAAGCAGAAGAAAAACTTTTACACTTAATTGTCATTTTTGTGGAGAAGCAGAGGAAACTTCGAAGAGCGAAATAAAAGTATTAAAGCAGACTTTTGGTAACATCCTTTTAGCTTCGGAAAAGACATTTCCTAATACATATTGGATGATGGAATCGAGAGAATTTGTTTGTTCCAAGTGTCAATTTATACTTATGTGCCACCACATTCCTTTTATTACTTTTGAAGAAAAAAATAGCATTGAAATATTCATAAATACTCCTTATTTTAATATTACCCGGGATTTAAATAAATTTGCTGAACAAATTTTACAAATGCAAAAAAAATACCAACTTAGAAAACTTCTTGGAACATCCCTTCTCCAGTGGGCAATCAAAAGAAGAGCATTACTTGGTGCATGGACAATGATGAATATTGAAGTAGTAATAAAAAGGAGTGTGAGAACAGCACCTAATAAATCGGAAACAATCATTGACTACTTTGATCTTCCTTATCATATTACAAAGATATTGCTTGACTGGGAAATTGCAGATTTAATAAACAGGATTGGAGAGGAAAAGATTTTTGATTTGGTTTTGAATGGAAAGTTTTCAGAACTTGAAAAGGCAAATTATTTTGTTTTGAGAGCATTTTTAAAATTGAAAAATAATGAGAAATTAAATGAAAATGACCCTGTTACAAATTATGTTAACAATTATCTAGACATAACGCATCTTTTAAAAATTTCAAATCTTTTACCAGAACTTTATGCAAAAATTATAAAAATTTTAAAAACGGAGGTAAAATATGGGTGAGAAATATATAGACACACTGGTATGGAAATTAAAACAAGAAGGACACAGAGTATCAAAAGATGTGGCAAAATCCATAAATGATATTGGATTTCGTCTTCTTGAACAGGTAAGGCTTGGTAATAAAGACAATGTTTTTTATATGCTTTTAAGGTGTTTTAAAGCAAATGAAGAAAAGTTCCCTGATGAACTCGTAGAGGCATTTAAACCAGAAAATGATGAATATTTTAAAACTTTAATCTTTTCATTTTTAACACCCATTCTGGGTGAAAAAGAAACTGAAGGAGGTGAATTATGAAAAACGCAATTACTATAACGATTCTATTTGAGGCAGATGCTTTGAATAGAGATGAAAAAGTAGGAAATGTGCTCTCAATAAAAAAATTAACAAGAGGGTGGAAAAATACATATCCATATATTTCAAAATACGCTCTTAGACATTATCTTTTCACAACTCTTGTAAGGGGTTATGGCTGGGTTCCAGCTCCTCTACGAGTTTTAAAAGAAGGTAAAACGCAAATCGTTCAATTCGATCTACTCAGTTCCAATATAATATCTTCTGCCGAATTGGATATTTTTGGCTATATGTTTACAGTTGGTGGTCAATTAAGTCTTACTCGGAAAGCGCCGTTAGGTATAACAAAAGCAATTGCTTTTGAAAATTGGGAAGGCGATATGGGGCTTAATGCGAATCATGATTTGGCTCAAAGATCTGGTGCTACTCCGATTCCTGTGAATAGAGAAGAAGGTAAATCATTTTTTAAAGTTAGTTTCACCCTTGACATAGATAAAATTGGTAGTGATTCATTTGACATTGAAGAGTTTAGACATGATGATAAATCCAAAAACCTTACTTTATTTATAAAAAAAGGCAAAAAATTTACGATTGAAAACATTGAAGAAAAAGATGAAGAAGGTAAAGGAAAAATGTGGTCTGTGAAAGAGGAATTTGAAATTTGGGAAAAAGAAAGGATGCTATATTTTAAACCTCTAAAAGAAAAAGTCATAGAAGAATATAATGAAAAAGAAGGAATTCTTAAGATAAAAAGTGACAATATTAAAGTAAGTGGAAAAGAAAAAAAAGAATTTACAAACGTTGTACGGATAGAAGAAAATGGAGAAACAATCTATGTTTTCCCATATCTTCACATTGAGCCTAAATTAGAGAAAGAAACAAAAAAACTTATATTGGCATTAGGGCTTTCTCAAACTATTGAGGAAGTTGATGAAGTTCAGGAAAATAAAGAATATAAAGTATATAATAAAGTGCTTACTTTCAGAAATGTGGATGAGATAGAGAAAGATAAAAAATATAAATCTGTGGAAGGAACACATATTCTTATAATTGAAATGAAAGAAGATGAAAAAGATAAAAAACGTAAGGTTTATATTCAAAATAAAGAAATAGGTGAAATTAAAGAAAATCCTTTATACCTAAATGGTAAATTGAAAATAGTACTTAATGAAGAAGCTGGCATCGTTAAAATAGAAGGTAAGAAAGTATTTTTCATTTTACATCAGAATGAAAAGGAAAAAAGAATAAGGGAAGTACTCAATGCAATTTATAATGGTTTATACTATCATTCCTCTGGTGAATCTCCCGGAATTGTGCCTCTGTTTCTTATAGCTGGGGTCACAAAACTTCCTGTGCCTGTTTTCCACTCTTTTGTAGATATTGAATTTTACAAGCAGAACCATAGACCGAGATTTAAGATAAGAGAAGACCTTCTAAAAAATGCAATTAAAAATGGATGGATCGAAAGGGAAGAAGGCGAAAGAAAACCACTTGTTTTTATAGAATCACGAGAACCTCAAGCCATAGATCAAAATTTTATTGCTAAAAATAGTATAACCGATTGGAATGAATTCATAGATAATTGGCTATTCTATAAAAGAAAAGATGGAAGTAAATAATCGCTGTTTTAATTCTGAAATGAAACCTAAAAACAAAAACACAATTAAAATCCTTAAAGACCTTTTCTGGGACTACAAGTGGGAATCAGTGGTAAGAAATTTAGATTCCCCCTTTGTAATTGCAAGGGTTCTTGAAATTGGTAATAAAGAACAGGTAAAGACGCTCCTTTCACTTATAGGTTCTGAGAAAATAAAAAATTTTTTAAAAAAATATGGGAAACTTCTTTCAACACAATCTCTTAATTTCTGGAGACTTTGCTTTGAAATTAAAGATGAAACTAATCAGAAAGCATAAAAAGGTAATAGAAAAAATTTATCCAGTTTTTGAAGAAGGTAATTTTTATCTTGCAGGAGGAACGGCTGTTTATTACTATCTTTCACATAGATACTCCATTGACCTTGACTTTTTTACAGAGAAAAATATTGATTTCAGAAAATTTCAGCCAAATTTTTTATCTCAGGAGATAAAATTGATCTCAGAGAATACAATCCACGCAAAAGTAGAAGGAATAAATCTTTCTTTTTTTCACTATCCATATCCATTGTTAAAACCATTACAAAATTTAGATTTGATCAAGATTGCCAGTTTAGAAGATATCCTCGCTATGAAAATCAGTGCAATAATCTCAAGGGGGAGTAGAAAAGATTTTGTGGATGTTTATTTCATTATGAAAGAATTAAAATTAAGCGGTGATAAAGCGATAGAATTTTTCAAGAAAAAATTTGGTAATTATGATGAACTTGTGATCAAAAAATCTCTTACCTATTTTGAAGATGCAGAAAAAGAGCCAGAAATCCCTTTGCTTAAAAAAATAAACTGGAAGGAAATTAAAAATTTTTTTGTAAAAGAATTTGCAAAAATTTAAAGGGAGATAAATAATGAAAGTTTTAAGATTGAAAATTTATCAACCGCATGCTCATTATAGAATCCCATTTACATTTGCAAGAAGACATACATATCCTATTCCTCCTTATTCAACAGTAATCGGATTAATCTGCAATGTTTTGGGGATAAGGGATCAGAATGATGAAAATTTTAAAAAGCTAAAAGAAAGTTTATCTCTTGCTATTTATGGCAAATTTGAATCAATGATAAGAGAATATGTGTGGTTTAGAAATTTGGAAATTGATTCTCATAAATCAAGATTTGGTTCTCCGGAAAATAGAATATTTGACCAGATGCCAGAACATCCAGGTGGTCAGATGCCAACAAGAATAGATGTATTAGAAAATGTTAAACTAATAATTTATATTCACCATACCAATGAAAATTTCCTCAAAGAGATTGAAAATGCCTTTAAAAATCCAGAAAATAGAATTTATCCATTACATCTTGGAAGAGCAGAAGATTGGATTGTTTTTGAGGGAAATCCTGATGAATCAATAAAAATTATAGAAATAAATGAACAAAACAAACAACCCTTTTATGGAAAATTTAATTATTACACATGGATTCCCGACCCTGAAAGAGGAAAAAGTTATATTGATAATAAACTCTATGATGAAAATTTTGAAAAAATTTTTCAGAAAATAAAAGGGGGTTCTCATTTAATCACATCATTTTACGAAATAAAAGATGGTTTTAGAAATTTTGAATATGTTCCAGTAAAACTTTTTGAACAAGGTGATTTTCCGTTTTATTTTGATAAACCTTTTAATTTTATAATTGATGAAGAACTTAGTATTCCTCTTTTCTTTTGCAAGATGATTTATCCAGGAGGATAAGATGGAAATATATGCGAAATCTAATAAATTAAGTTTAAGAGAACATACAGAAGATGTATTAAAAGCAATTGATAAATTGCCTTATGGAAAATTAAATATTCCTGATTTAAAAACATTGCTTTCCTTTGCTGTATTTTTCCATGATTTAGGTAAAGTTTCCCCTAAATTTCAGGAAAGAATGGGAAATGAAAGTTTTGAGCCAAAAATAAATGATTTTCCTGATATACGCCATAATATTTTCTCATTATTTTTTATTAACAAGGAAAAAGTAAAAGAAATATGCAACAACGATGAAGCTCTTTACACAACCTTTCTTTCTGCCATTGCATTTCACCACTGGAAAGTAGATGAAAAGGAATATCTTTTAAATATAAATGAGGACTTGAAAAAGGCATCAGAATTATTATTAAAAGAAGGATATTGCGATAAGCTTGCCACCATCTTAAAAGAGCATTTTGGGGATTTCTGCATAGATGGCTATAAAGCAGAAGACCTCATTTCCTTTGACGAGCATCTTGCAAGGCATCTTGAAAAAGATGGTAGTTTATTAAGTACTAACATCATTCCTCCATATACACTCTATTTTCTACCAGAAAGATTAAGATTAGAAATGCAAATGAAAATTAATCTAAACCTTTGGGTTTTTCTTTCAGGTTTTTTGATGCGAGTAGACCATTTTATATCTTTTGTAGAGAAAGAAAATAAAATCTCTTTATATGAAGTTGAAAAAAATATTCCGGGAAAAAGGATAAATGAGATATTAAAACAAAAATTTGGTGAGAATTTCTGGCAAAAAGAAGCAAACAATTTGAAAGATAAAAATCTTATTTTAATTGCTCCAACAGGTATAGGTAAAACAGAATTTGCTTTTTTATGGGCAGAAGGAGAAAAGTTTTTCTATACACTCCCCATAAGAGTTGCAACAAATCAGATGTTTGAGAGAGCATGTGATTATTTCAATGAGACCCAAGATAGTTCAGAAGATCCATTTATAAATGAAAATATTGGACTTTTACATTCAGATGCTGACCTTTATTTACTTGAAAAATCAGAAATTTATAAAAAGGAAGAAGAAGGTGAAACTCCAAGAATTTTTGACCTATCAAGATATTTTTCTTTACCTGTTAATATCTGCACAGGAGACCAGATTTTTCCTGCTGGCTTAAAATATCCTCAATATGAAAAAATTTATGCAACTTTAGGATATTCAAAACTTATAATTGATGAAGTTCAGGCATATGACCCGAAAGCATGTGCAATTGTTGTTAGAATGATTGAAGATATTGTTTCACTTGGTGGGAAATTTTTACTTATGACTGCTACTTTGCCAAAATTTGTAAAGGATTATTTGGAGGAAAAAAATGTGGTTAAAGATGAAGAAGTAATAGATTGTTATAAAGATGATAATAAAATTGGAATAAAAATAAACACAGGTTCAAAGCACAAAATTGAACTTAAAAATAAGGATATAGCTGAAGATGTAGATGAAATTATAAATAAAGCAAATGAAGGCAAAAGAGTGTTGGTTGTTCTAAATACTATTGATAAAGCAAAGGAGATCTATAACGAAATATTAAAGAAATCAAATATTAAGAATGACAATATATTTCTTGATTTAATTCATTCCCGATTCACATTAAATGAAAGAAGAAAAAAAGAAAAAGAGATAGAAGAGAAATTTAAAAATCCAAAACCAGAAGAAGAAAAAGAGCCCAAAATCCTCGTTTCAACCCAGGTAGTTGAAGCTTCCCTTGATATTGATGCAGACTATTTATTTACAGAGATTGCCCCAATCGATTCTTTAATCCAGAGAATGGGAAGGGTGATGCGAAGAGTAGATATACTTACTAATAAAATTAAAAATATAGATGAAGAATTTGATTACGATAAATTCTATCCAAATTTAGAACCGAATGTTTATATTTATTATACTCAAGAAAAAGATTCAATTATAGAGTCAGGGAAAGGTAGAGTGTATGAAAAAGAATTACTTTCTAAAACGCTGGATGCTTTAAAAAACAAAACAGAAATAAAAGAAAAAGAAAAACAGAAATTGGTGGAAGAAGTTTATAGTAATCCTGAAAATTCTAAGTATATAAATAAATTTTATGAAACCATCCGAATCCTTAACTCAGGTTATTGTTCTGAAAACAAAGAAGAAGCTCATAAACTATTCAGAGAAATTTATACAATTTCCTTAGTAGATGAAGAGAAAGTTAACGAAATAAAACAAAAAATTGTAGAGGAAATAAACCAAAATAAAGATATTACATGGCTCTGGTTTAAAAAAGATATAATCGCTGAGTATGTGATAAATGATAATATGTGGAGATATAAAGAACATCAACTTGAACCCCTTTCAAAGGAATTACTAACAATGCTTGACCTATCCAAAGAGTTGAAAGAAAAAATAAATAGATATTGTGAAGGAATTTGGATTCCAAAGAAATCCGAGTATATACTTTAATGTAGTTAAAAATGAATGATTTAGTTGAAGAAGCAATAACAGGCACTCAGGTTGCTTATTACATTGTATGTAAAAGGAAATTATGGTTTTTTTCTCATAATATAGAAATGGAGGAATTTTCTGATTATGTTCTTATTGGAAAAATCATAAGTGAAGAAAGTTTTAAAAGGGAGAAATATAAAGAAATTGAGGTTGGAAATTTAAAGATTGATTATATAAAAGTTGGGAATGAAATTATAGTAAATGAGGTTAAAAAATCAAAAAAACTTGAAGAAAGCCATATCTGGCAGGTGAAGTATTATATTTATAGGTTAAAAAATTTGGGATTAAATTGTTCTCGTGGTATAATTCATTATCCCAAAATCTTTAAAAAACTTGATGTTGAATATTCAGAGGAGGACAAAAAGAAAATAGAAGAGGCATTAGTTAAGATAAATGAAATTATAAATCAAGAAAAGCCGCCAGAAGTTATAAATAAACCTTATTGTAGAAAATGTTCTTATTTTGAACTTTGTTATATATGAAAACATATTATATATTTTCAAATGGAGTTCTAAAAAGAAAAGAAAATACTATTGTTTTTGAAACTTCCAATAATGAGAAGAAGTTTATACCTGTTGAAAATGTTGAACAAATATTTGTTTTCGGCGAGGTTGATTTTAATAATAAGTTTTTAAATTTTATAGCTCAGAATAACATTTGTTTACATATATTCAATTATTATGGTTGGTATTCAGGAACTTTCTATCCCAGAGAAACAAACATTTCAGGAACTTTAATTGTTGAACAAGTAAAACATTATTTAGATTATGAAAAAAGATTGTTTATTTCAAAAAAATTTGTTGAAGGAGCAATTCATAATTTAAAAAGAAATCTACAAAAAAAGAATATCTTTAAAAGTGAAGAGGAAAAGATAACAGAATATGAAAATCAAATAAAAAATGTAGAAAATATTTCAAAACTTATGTCATTAGAAGCACATGTGAGGAAAATATATTATGATGCTTTTGAAAAATTAACTGGATGGGCATTTGAAGAAAGAAGCGTTCAACCACCAAAAAATCCTTTAAATGCTCTTATCTCTTTTGGAAACTCTCTTGTTTACAGCATAATATTGAAAGAAATTTATCTTACACCATTAAGTCCATTTATAAGTTTTTTGCATGAACCAGGAGAAAGAAGGTACTCTTTGGCACTTGATGTTTCAGAAATCTTTAAACCAATTTTGTCTGATAAATTGATTATAAAAATGATTGATTTGAATATGATTAACGAAGATAATTTCGTAAAAGAGATGCAAGGTGTTTATTTGAATGAAGAAGGTAGAAAAATTTTTGTTGAGGAGTTTGATAAACAACTTGAGACAACTATTTTACACAGAAAATTAAGAAAAAAAGTTAAATACAAAACATTAATAAAACTTGAACTCTATAAAATAATTAAACACTTACTTGAAGAAAAAGAATATCAACCATTAAAGGTTTGGTGGTAAAATGAAAGTGATTTTTATATATGACATAGAATTAAAAGAGAAAAAAGACCAGAAGAGATTAAATAAGATTAAAAAAATTGGAAGGAAATATCTTACACATATTCAAAAATCGGTTTTTGAAGGAGAGTTAACAGAAAGTCAAATATACAGGATGGAGAATGATGTTATGAAAGTTATTGATAAAGAAAGGGATAGTGTTATTTTTTATATTTTGCCAGATGGAGTAAAAGTTACGAGAAAAATTTTAAGTAATTTACCGGATAAAACAAAAAATGTGTTATAATATGATCAAAAGTGTGTATTGTTCTTTGAAAATTTGTTGTCCTTTGGCAGATAGAAAAAAATAACAGAGTTAGGGGTTTGACGAAAAAAATTAAACAAAAAATTGACAAACCCTTTATTTTATTATAAAATTTTTGCGGTCACAATCTGCCAAAGAGGAATTTAAACGAAGAATTGACATTGTTATTTTATGTTCCTGACATAGGTCACAATCTGCCAAAGAGGAATTTAAACTTACTCTACTGTATACCTTAAATTTTAAACCTGTCTTTTGTCACAATCTGCCAAAGAGGAATTTAAACAAATTTGAACCTCTTTTAATACTTTTTCAATCTTTGAGTCACAATCTGCCAAAGAGGAATTTAAACCGAGGATTATATTGAGGGTTCACCCACAAGGGCCGAGTCACAATCTGCCAAAGAGGAATTTAAACTTTTATTTAAATGAAAAAATTTTAAGAAAAAAGAAAGTCACAATCTGCCAAAGAGGAATTTAAACACTCCCGCTCTTTTTTTTTGTTTTTTAGTAAATAAAAGTCACAATCTGCCAAAGAGGAATTTAAACTCAGTTAATGCTTTTTCTATAATAAAAACTTCATCAAGGTCACAATCTGCCAAAGAGGAATTTAAACCACCATCTTGATGAGGTAATTGCAGTATCAATAATTTAGTCACAATCTGCCAAAGAGGAATTTAAACGCCAACTCTTTTTTCAAATTCTCTATCATTTTACTCAGTCACAATCTGCCAAAGAGGAATTTAAACCTTTTGCAGTGATTTTTTTCATTTTACACTCCTTTTATTTGTCACAATCTGCCAAAGAGGAATTTAAACGAGTTTTAATTTAAATATGTTGTTTTTCTGTAAATAGTCACAATCTGCCAAAGAGGAATTTAAACATTCCTACTGATGCGGAAGTGAGAAATAAAGATGGCACGTCACAATCTGCCAAAGAGGAATTTAAACACTGCTGGATATCTAATAGATAAAGTTCAAGGGTCAGTCACAATCTGCCAAAGAGGAATTTAAACTACGTCGGTGGATAAATCAGAAAATATTTATTTTTAGTAATCTTGAGAAAGTCTAACTATAGGCGGGTGGTTTTGGGTCAAGTATGTTTAAAATTTCATCTCTTATAGCATATGCAAACCAGAAATTTCCATAAGGTGAATAATGTCCAAAAACTTGTGCACCAGCCCTTGCAATATATAATCTGGATAAAAACTCATCAACTGTAATTTTATACAATTTATATTCTTCTTTTGTTTTTTTAAGGGTATCAATGAAATAGAATTTTTTTTCTTTTAAATATTTTAAAAGTTCTTCATCAAATCTTTCTCCTTCATTAATATATTTTTTACAGGTCGGAGCATCATAACTTAAAATTATTATCAATTTTCTTTTGTTTTCTTCAACCCATTTTTTTAATTTTTCAAGTATATAAATTGTTGATTTAATTCCGTATGTAATATGTAGTTTTTTCGCATCTTTTATCCTTTTCTTCGGATCTCTTAAATCAATTTTTAAACCAAATACTTCGCCAAGTTTTTCAAGATATTCAATCGGTGCATCTGCTCCTTGAGTTAAAGCAAATAAATGAACAACATAGTCATCTTTAAAAAAATTATAATAATATTCTTTATCAGTCAGTTTCCTTAAATCATCTTCGTTTTTACATCTCCCAGGAATTTCTATAAATGAATTTTTATCAAGATCGAATCTTAAATGTGACCAAGGAAAACCATGAACTGGATAAGTATTTTCTTCACCTCCTCTTGGTAAATCTTTATGTATCCAAGCAACTCTTATCCATCTTGAAGAATCAATATTTCTTAAATGGTCGTCATCCCATATGTTTAAAATTATATATTCTGCTGATATTTCTGTTTTTTCTATCCTCATCATTTTTAAATATGCCTGATAAACACCATAACCACCAACACCAAAATTTCTTATTGGTTCTCTAAAATGGGCTGCAAGTATTTCCTGCCATGTCTGTCCATCTGAAACTTGTGCGCATTGAGTATAACTGTTGCCATAAGTATTAATTCTACAAGGTTTATCTGCATAATTTATCATTTTTCTGTAATTGTATTTTTTATCATAGGAATATTCGGAAAGGGTATCATAAATTCCATCTCTAAAAATATAATCAATCTGTATATAACCAAGTTCAGGGTCAAATTTTAAAAACGAATTTCCTTTTAAAACTCTTTCAATTTCCTCTGGATAATAGCACGCAGTATAAAGCAACTGTTTTATATCTTTTAACATTTTTCCTCCTGGTTTCCTAAACTTTTATATTCTAACCTATAGATTTTTTATCTTCAACTTATTATTTATAAAAAAGCAAAAAAGGGGTAAAATATTTATTTATGGAACCAAAAAATATAAGTATTAGAGGTGCAAGAGAACATAATCTAAAAAATATAGACCTTGATTTGCCAAGAAATAAACTTATAGTAATAACAGGAATTTCAGGTTCTGGAAAGTCATCCCTTGCCTTTGATACTCTTTATGCAGAAGGGCAGAGAAGATATATTGAAAGCTTATCAACCTATGCAAGACAATTTCTTGAACAGATGAAAAAGCCGGATGTAGATCAAATAACAGGTCTTCCGCCAGCAATAGCAATTGAACAAAGAAAAGCAGCAGCAAATCCAAGATCAACTGTGGCAACAACAACAGAAATTTATGATTATTTAAGAGTTCTTTTCGCAAGAATTGGAATCCCTCATTGTCCAAATTGTGGAAGAATTATATCAAGACAATCATCAAGTGAAATAATTGAAAGAGTAATGGATTTTAATAGTAGTTCAGAAATAAAAGTTCTTGCTCCGATTATAAGAGGAAGAAAAGGTGAATATAAGAAAATATTTCAGCAGGTAAAAGAAATGGGATTTTTAAAAGTAAGGGTTGATAAAAAATATTATGATGTTGATGATGAAATAAAACTTGATAGATATAAAATTCATAGTATAGAGGTTTTAATTGATACCTATAAAGTAGGAGAAGAAGATAAAACAAGAATTGCAGAAAGTATTGAAATGGCTTTAAAAATTGGTAAAGGAATTGTAATAATTGAGGAAAATGGTAAGGATATAATTTTTAATGAAAATTATAGTTGTCCAGTTTGTGGAATAAGTTTTGAAGAAATATCTCCAAGAATGTTTTCTTTTAATAGTCCTTATGGTGCCTGCCCTGAATGTAAAGGTCTTGGTTTTTTGATGAAAGTTGATCCTGATTTAGTTATCCCAGATAAAACAAAAACATTTAGGGAAGGAGCAATAAAACCATGGCATGATGTAGGAGGTAGAGGACTTTTTTGGTATTATAGATCTCTTTTGAATGATATACTTGATTCACTTGGTAGAGATATTGATGATAGAGTATGTGATTTAAGCAAGAGAGAACTTGATATAATTCTTTATGGTAGTGAAGAATATAATTTTGAAGGTGTTATTCCAAATCTTGAACGCCTTTTTAGAGAAACAGAGAGTGAATATAGGAGAGAGGAAATTTTAAAATATATCAGAGAAGTGACTTGTCCTTCATGCAATGGAGGTAGATTAAAGCCAGAGTCACTTGCAGTAAAAATTGGTGGAAAATCAATTATGGATATATGTAAATTGAGTGTTGTAAAAGCAAAAGAATTTTTTGAAAATTTAGAACTCAATGAGAAAGAGAAATTAATAGCAAAGCAGATTTTAAAAGAAATTCTATCACGACTTGAATTTCTTCAAGAAGTTGGTCTTGATTATTTAACTCTTGACAGAATGACACATACTTTATCTGGTGGAGAAGCAGAAAGAATCCGTCTTGCAACTCAAATTGGTTCAGGCCTTGTTGGAGTTCTTTATATTCTTGATGAACCAACTATAGGACTTCATCAAAGGGATAATTTAAAACTTATAAATACATTAAAACATTTAAGGGATATAGGAAATACAGTTGTTGTTATTGAACATGATGAAGAAACAATAAGAAATGCTGATTATATTGTTGATCTTGGACCTGGTGCTGGAATTCATGGAGGTGAAGTTGTTGCCTGTGGGACTATTTCAGATATTATTTCTAACGAATCTTCAATCACAGGGAAATATTTAAGCGGAAAACTAAAAATTGAAATCCCTGAAAAAAGAAGAAAACCTACCGAAAAAAAACTCAAAATTTTAAAGGCAAGTCATAATAATTTAAAAAATATTGATGTTGAAATTCCTCTTGGACTGTTTGTATGCGTAACAGGTGTTTCAGGTTCTGGTAAAAGTAGTTTAATTGAAGATGTTTTATATAAGGGATTAAAAAAAATTCTTTATGATTCAAAAGAAGAACCAGGCAAACATGAGGCAATTTTAGGTGTTGAATATATAAATAAGGTAGTTGTTATAGATCAGTCACCAATAGGAAGAACTCCAAGGTCAAATCCAGCAACTTATACAGGTGCTTTTACATATATAAGAGAGATATTCGCAAATACAACTGAAGCAAAAATTAGAGGTTATACTCCTGGAAGATTTAGTTTTAATGTTAAAGGAGGTAGATGTGAAGCATGTATGGGTGAGGGTATAATGAAGATTGAGATGCATTTTTTACCCGATATTTATATTCCTTGCGATGTTTGTAAAGGGAAAAGATATAATAAAGAGACTCTTGAAATAAAATATAAAGGAAAAGATATATCAGAAGTCCTTGAAATGAAAATTGAAGAAGCACTTGATTTCTTTAAAGTTCATCCTAAACTTGTAGAAAAACTAAAGACACTTTATGATGTAGGACTTGGATATCTTGCGCTTGGGCAGCCAGCAACCACTTTATCAGGAGGAGAGGCACAGAGAGTTAAACTTGCAGCAGAATTATCAAGAAAAGGAAATGAAAAAACAATATATATACTTGATGAACCAACAGTTGGACTTCATTTAGCAGATATAGCGAAACTTTTAGATGTTTTAAAACGACTTGTTGAAAAAGGTTCAACAGTTATAGTAATTGAACATAATCTTGAGGTTATTAAATGTGCTGACTGGATAATTGATCTTGGTCCTGAGGGAGGAGATAAAGGTGGATATATCGTTGCGACAGGAACTCCTGAAGAGATAACAAAAAATCCAAAGTCGTATACTGGATATTTTTTAAAAAAGTATTTTGAAAAAGAATCAATCAAAGCAACTGTATAATTTTATTTAAAAAGAAGTTTGTCATAATCATAATATAAATGAAAATCAGGTCTTCTTAATTTTGCAGAACTTGTAAGTTCTCTACCATATGGAATATATATAGAATAATCGTATCTACATATAGCAAAATACCACACATCTCCTTTTTTAGGTGGATTTGTTGTCTTTAAAAAGGCAGAAAAAGGTATTGCAATTTCTATTTCCCATCCTTCATCAACATCTTCATTATTTAAAGTTCCTTTAATTTTTGTTGCTACTTTTGCTTCTGAAGAAAAATTTTCAATATTTTTTAAATAGTAAACTCCTTTCCTATGAAAAAATGCGTCAAAAAGTGTTCCTAAAATATTTGAATTTATTTCATAGTAATGTGGAGATTTAAATTTTGGTTTTATAAAAATTTCAAAAACATCATCATTCCAAACAGGTCCATCTTGTTTTTCAACATATCCAACAAGACATTTATCTTCCATTCTTCCAGCAATATAAAGGTAATTATCATCGTATTTAATCCACACAATTGTATTTGAATACACTTTTTTGTCAAAATTACAAGGTCTGTAAAATCTTTTTATTGTAGCTTTTTTTCCCCATTCTTCTTCTGTTATATTTCCATCAATTACAATTTTTCCAGTCGCTTTCTCTGCTATATAAATTTGCCTTTCAGACCATAAATAAAAAGAAAAACAGAAGATTAAAATCAAAAATATTTTTTTCATTTGAAACACTCCTTTTTATAAAAGGTCTTTTGTTATATCTATAAGTTCTTTCTCAGTTAAAGCACCAACTTTTTTCTCTCTGATATTTCCATTTCGGTCTATGATAAAAGTTGTTGGAACCGCCCTTATTCCACCATATAAAGATTCAATTTTTCCATCACTTTGACATACTGGGTAAGTGATATTTTTTTCTTTAACCATGTTTTTTATATCATCTAATTTAGAAGAGACAGCAACTCCAATTATTACAATGCCCTTATCCTTATATGAATTGTAGAATTTTATAAAATCTGGAATTTCTGCACGACAAGGTGGACACCATGTAGCCCAGAAATTAAGAATTACAACTTTACCTTTATAATCAGAGAGTTTTATTATTTTTTCATTAATATCTTTTAATGTGAAGTCAGGTGCCTTTTTTTCTTGTGTTGATAAATTAAACGAAACTAAACAAATTAAAAAAACAGATAAAATAAAATTCCTCATAATTTCACCTCCTTTTTCACAATTTATTCTCCAAATGTTTTTATTTTAGTAGGAATTATTAGTTTTTGTCCAGGGTAAATTATATCGCTCTTTAAATTATTAACTTTTTTAATTTCATCAACATTTACTCTAAATTTTTCTGCAATTTTTGAGAGATAGTCTCCTTTCTGAACAATATATATTTTATTATCTTTTTCAAATTCAAATGATTTTACTTTTTCAATATCTATTTTACTTGAAATATCAGTTTCAGAAGTTATAATCTCTTTTAATTTTGAAATGTCCTTTTCATGACGCATAAATTCTTCAATAATAATTTTATTGTTTTCGTTAACGGTGTTTTTTACCATTTCAATTTCTTTTTTTAAGTTTGATATATCTCTATTTAAATTCTTAATCTCCTCATCTACTTTCGCCATTGAATTTTTTATATTAATGATTTCGTCTTGGAAAAAAGAAAGAGATTTCATTAAATTTGAAGAGGAGGAAATTAGATCATTATAAGTTTTTTTGAGGATTTCAATATTCCCAAGTATTTCATCATTCCTTTTAATCCCTTGTTTTGAAATTTCTTTTATATCATTATTTATATAAAAAACCTCTCTTTTAATAGAAAATATCTCACTTTCATGTCTTGTTAACTCGTCAATTAATGTCTTATTTTGAAATTTAACGGTATTTTCAATCGTTTCAAATTTTTCTTTTAAGGCATTTAATTGCTTTAAATTATCTTCAACAATATTTGACAATTTTATCTGTGCGTCTTTTAAACTTATCAGGTTATTTTGAAAATCATTTAATGTTTTTACGAAAGAAGTTTGAAATTCATTAATTGATTTTTGTAAAGTTAATGGAAGGGAAAGTATATCTGTATAATTCTTTTTTATTGTTGTCGTTTCTTTTTCAATATTTGTAATTTTTTTATTTATTTCGTCTTCTAATTTTTTATTTTTTTCATCTGTATTTACAATAACTTCGTCAATTTTTCCTTTAATTTCAGAAATTTTGTTGTTAAGTAATCTTATATCTTCTTTTAAAGATGCGAATTCAGAAATTTTTTTATTTAGTGTCTTCAAATCTCTTTGTAAGTTTGTGATTTCTTCATTTGCCTTTTTTATAAAATTGGAAATTCCTTTTTCTTTTGAGATATATTCGTTCAATGAATTGATTGCTTCGTTAATTTGTTCAGTATTTTTATTTATAATGCTTACAATTTCAGATTGGTTATTCTCTAATTTTTTTATTCTATTGTCAAAGTTTTCTACGATAAAAAGTATGGAATCTTCAACATCCTTTAACTTTTCTTTATCTACTTGTTCTTTTTGCGGTAAATTCGTACAACTATTCAAAAAAATAAAAATTAAAAATAATAAAAATCTCTTTTTCATTTCTTTTCAATCCCTATTTTAAATTCACATCTTCTGTTTTTTGCCCATGCGGTTTCATTACTCCCTAAAACAGCTGGTTTATCTTCTCCATAACTAACTGTAAATAATCTTTTTGGGGAGACACCAAGATTTATTAGGAAATTTCTTACACTTAAAGCTCTTTGTTCACCAAGAACAAGATTATATTCTCTTGTTCCTCTTTCATCGCAATGTCCTTCAATTAAAACAAAAATCTCTTTTTTTTCTTGAAGATATTCACCTATTTTAATCAAAGTTTCTTGTTCTGATTTTTTAATTTCATAACTGTCATAATCAAAATAAATGTTTTTAAAAATTTCTTCAGCTTCTTTGCTTATTTCGTTAGGAGCAACAAACTTAATATTTTCTGGAATTTGGTACAATTGTTCTGTTAAACTTTCTTCTATATATTCTATTTTATCTTTAGAAGTTTTTTCTGGATATTCAGAATCCTCAAATTTCTCTTCTTTTTGGATTGGAATAATCTTTGGTATTTCTTTGGTTTTAAAATTTATATCTTCTTTTGACCTTTCTTCTTTTGAAAGTAAATCAAATATTTTTTCTTTCAATGATGGTTCTTTAATTTTTTCTTCTTTTTTTTCTATTTGCTGACATCCAAAAAAGATGAAAACTAAAAAAGTAAAAAAATATTTTATTCTCATCCTAAAAATAATTTTATAATTTTTCTCTTCCAATTGTCAAATGAATGTACAAATAGGGTACATAGGTAACAGTTTCTTATTAAATATATTTTTACATATTTTTTCATTTCCATCAATTTTATTTATACACATATTTTTATTTTTGTCAAATTTTTCTTTTTTACATAAAAATTCAATAGGTGTAAGATAACCTAAGGATTGATGTGGACGACGAAAATTATATTCTATTAACCACTCGGTTAACAAATAATTAAATCTATCTACATCTTCTGTATAATTGCCTAATTGTAAAAACTCCTCTTGTAGTGTCTTATTAAATCTCTCTATCTCTGCGTGATCTTTGGGATTCTTCTCTCTTGAATAATAATGTTCTATCCCTAATTCCTTACATGTATAGTCAAAAAATTTACCAAATTCACTTCCATTATCTGTTTGAATATAAAATTTCTCTTTATTAACCAACCAATATAACCTTAAAAGAAAATCTCTACCACTATATGAACTATTATTTTTATACATCCTTGAAAAACCAAATTTCGTATTCTTCTCTATCGCACTAAATATATACCTCTTACTCCCATAACC